>JBGAPN010000389.1:0-5526 GCA_044221235.1 Limisphaerales bacterium | reverse complement strand
GGTCCTTCAGCACCATGAAGTCGCCCGGCATAAATGCGGTATTGATTCCCCCCGCTGCATTGGTCGCGAGCAGCATTTCGATTCCCAATTCGGCAAGGACGCGGGTGGGAAACGTGACTTCGTCCAGGCTGAAGCCCTCGTAATAGTGGGCGCGACCCTGGAGGACGGCCACGGCGACACCCTGCCAGTGTCCGAGGAGCAACCGCTGCCGATGCCCCGGAACTCCACCCACCGGAAACCCGGGGAGATCCTGATACGGATAGCACCGCTCCGTCGCAACCGCGTCTGCGACGGGTCCGAATCCGCTGCCCAGGATGATCCCGACGCGGGGCTGAAGTCCGCAACTGCGACGGATGAAGCGGCTGGTTCCGGAGGGTGAGGGCGGCTGGGCGGTTCTGCGCATGACTCGGGAAGGAGGTTGTCCTTTCCTCAGCGTCACGCCGGAAGCCCGTCCGCGGCAATCCGCGAAATGCTGCCTGCCTCGTTTGTTTAGGTGCAGAATGTTGACATATCAACAAAGTGTTGGCAGATTAATTGTGTGGCCGATGACGATGTTGCGGGACCCCATTACCCGGCGCTGCTCCAGTTGCTCAAGACGGCGGATACCATCTGGAATTCGAGCCGCGTCTTCTTTGCGCGCTGGGATCTGAGCCCGGCGCAATTCAATCTCCTCAATCTCCTGTCAGGGGCCCCGCACGGCCTGACTCAAAGCGAACTGGGGCGGGAATTGCTGACCCACCGATCCAACATCACCGGGCTGGTGGACCGTCTCGAATCCCGGGGGTTTGTCCGGCGATGCGAGGAAGCGGAGGACAGGCGGGCCTGGCGGATCGTTCTCACTCCCGCCGGAATTCGGCTCGTGAAGGAGGTCATGCCGCATTACTACCGCGCCGCCGAAGTCGTGTGGGAGGGGATTTCAGTCCGCCGGTCCGGAGAAGTGGCGGAGCTGCTCAAACGGGTGGATGCCAATACGCTGCGGGCAACCCGGGAACTTCCGGATTTCGCCCCATGAAGCCCCGGTCCAATCGCAATTATTCCCTCCTGCTCGCGAGCCAGTTTCTTGGCGCGTTTGGGGACAACGCCATCCTGGCGGTGATCGTTGGGCAACTCACCTTGCTCCAAAAATCGGGTTTGCTCACCCCCGATGAATTGCGGACCCGGAGCGCGCTGTACACCAGTCTCCTCTTCATTCCGTATGTCCTGCTGGCTCCCCTGGCGGGCTATCTGAACGACCGGTATGCCAAGACCCACTGGTTATTTGGGGGGAATGCGCTCAAACTGGTTGGAACCGGGGTTTGTCTGCTGAGCGTCTGGTACGGATATTTCTGGCAGGCGCCCGGATACCTGATCGTTGGCATGGGATCCACTGTGTACAGTCCCGCCAAGTACGGGATCCTTCCTGAAATCTTGGAACGCGATCAGCTGGTCAAGGCCAACGGAATGGTGGAGCTGCTGACCCTCCTCGCCATCCTGACGGGTGCGATCGCCGGCTCGATCATGGTTGACCGGCTGCCCGTGATTGTCTGCTACGGTGTGCTCCTGGCCATTTTTGGCGCTTCCATGGCGCTGAACGGACTGATGTCGCCCACCCCTTCCGATCCGTCGGTCCGCCTGCATCGGAGTGTCACCGAGTTCAGGGATCACTTCGCTGTCCTGTTCTTGGAACGACGACCGCATCGTGAGGGAGGAGTCCTGGGTGGACTCCGTTACGCGGGATCGGCCGTTGCCGCCATGGTTCGGGGAACCCGGCTGGGGCGGATCCTGGTTGGCACCGGATTGTTCTGGGTATGCGGCGCCGCCATGAAGATCAACTTCCAGCCGTGGGGACTCGATGTCCTGGCGCTTCCGGACAACACCCAGATCGCATTACTCGGACTTTGGCTGAGCGTCGGGGTGATGCTGGGGAGTGTGGTTTCGGGGGCGCTCTATCGCGTGGGAGACCTGAGCCACACGCGCCGGTTTGGATACCTGCTCGCCGCGTTGCTTGTGGTGATCTCATTGATCGGCCCGCTCGGCCTCTCTTCGATGGGACGCCATGTGGTCGAAGCCACCGGCACGGACGGGCACTCCCACGCCGTTCTCGTCGTGCTACCCGCGGTGATGGTGGTGCTCGTCGCGGCAGGGTTCGCATCCGGCCTTTTCCTCATTCCGCTGAATGCCGCACTTCAGGCCGAGTCGGACCCGCAGAAACTCGGCAAAACCATCGCCGTGCAAAATTTCTGCGACAACACCGGCATGATTCTCGCAGGACTTGTGGTGCTGATCTGCGCCCGGGTGGGGCTGACGGCGTCGCAGGTTTTTCTGGTTCTTGCCTTCATTGTTGTTGGTGTCCTGTTTTGGCTGAAGATCCCTCCAGTTGCGCCAAACGCCGTCGAGGAAGGGGATCGCGGCGCCAAGAAGCCGCATTCAGCCCGCATCGTTCCGCCCGCATGAAATTCCTGTGCCAGCTTGTCGCACGATTGTGGTTCCGATTCCGGGCCTTCAACCCGGAAGTGCTCCAGACTCCCGGCCCGGTCCTGCTCATCCCCAACCACGTCTCCTGGCTCGACTGGATGTTCCTGGCAACGGTCCTCGAAGATGACTGGAGATTCGTCACCAGTTCCACAACCGCAGAGGCCAGCTGGTTTCATCGCAAGATGATGGTGAACCGCCGTACCTTCCCGGTTGACACCAGTTCCCCGTACGCCGCCAAACACATGGCCCAGTACCTTGAGAAAGGCGGGCGGCTCGTCCTGTTTGCCGAGGGACGCATCAGTCTGACGGGGTCGCTGATGAAGCTGTTTGACGGCACCGGATTTCTCATCCATCGCACGGGCGCACGGGTCATCACCTGCTACCTGCGCGGTGCAGTCCGGGTTCCCTTCGTACGTCACACCGGTTGGACCTCGTGGTATCCCCGGGTGACGGCGCATTTCAGCCCGGTGTTGCAGGCACCCAGGCTTCAGGGAGTCTCCAGCGGCGTGGCACGGCAGCGGATCACCGGGTGGCTCCGCGACCAGATGGTTCGGCAACAGTTCGAAGTGGAGCAGCGATGGGGTCCTGCCGACCTGCTGAGCCAGGTGGCCACCGCGGCAGCGAACCAGCCGGGCAAGGTGATATTGGAGGATTTCACCTTCACCGAACTCAGCTACCGGCGGCTGATGGTCGGTGTGGAGCTGCTTTCGCGGCGTTGGCAGTCCCGACTGGGGAATGGGACGTCGCCGGCGGGCGGGCGGGAGCGGATCGGCGTTCTCCTGCCCAACGTCAACGGAACTCCGGTCACCGTGTTGAGCCTCTGGGCGGCGGGGTTCGTTCCTGCCATACTGAATTTTTCCACCGGAATGCCCACCATGCTCCAGTGTGCGCAACTGGCGGGACTGCGCTGGATCATCACGTCTCACACCTTTGTCGAGAAGGCACGTCTCCACCTGGACGCCTTCCAGGAGGCAGGGATCGGACTCGTGTATCTGGAAGAAGTCCGGACCGAGATCGGTGCTGGCGAACGAATCGGCGCCCTGCTCCGGCACACGTGGGCGTGCGGACGCGGTCTGTTTCGTCCCGGGGTTAAACTGCATCGGGACGACCCCGCCGTCGTCCTGTTCACCTCTGGCTCGGAAGGTGTGCCCAAGGGCGTGGAGCTGACCCACGGAAACCTGCTGGCCAACCTCCGGCAGGTCCTGCTGGTGCTGGACGTCACCGATCACGAGCGGTTCTTCAGCGCGATGCCGCTCTTCCACAGTTTCGGATTGCTGGCCGGAGTGATGGTGCCGCTGTCGCGGGGGCATTACACCTTCCTCTATCCGTCACCCCTGCATTATCGGGTGGTGCCTGCGGCGGTGTACGACAAGGCATGCACCGTGATGTTTGGCACCAACACGTTCCTCAACGGGTATTCCCGGCGCGCCAATCCCTACGACTTCAATTCGGTGAAATTTCTGGTGGCGGGCGCCGAAAAGGTGCAGGAGGCCACGGCCAACACCTGGGCCCGCAAGTTCGGTGTCCGCCTTCTCGAAGGATATGGCGCCACCGAGTGCAGCCCTGCCATCTGCCTCAACACCCGGCTCGACCAGAAGTTCGGAAGCGTGGGCCGGTTTCTTCCGGGAATTGAATGGCGACTGGAACCGGTGGAGGGAGTCGCCGGGGGCGGTCGATTGCTGGTTCGCGGAGCCAATGTGATGCGCGGCTATCTCAATCCCGAAGCCGACGCCCGGTTCAAGGCGATGGGGGGTGGTACACACCGGGGACATTGTCCACGTGGATGAGGAGGGGTTTGTCTTCATCCTCAGGTTGAAGCGTTTTGCAAAGGTCAACCCGGGAAATGGTGAGCCTCACGGCAGTGGAAGACGCCCTGGCCGGTGCGTTTCCGCAGTATGGCCAGCGGTGTGAGATCGCCGTGGTGACCCGTCCCGACGAAGACAAGGGCGAGATTCTCATCGCCGTTGCGAATGACACCCGGGTCTCCCTGGAAGACCTGCGCGGGGCGGTCAAGGCGAAGGGACTGACCAACCTGTGTGTCCCGCGGGAGCTCCGCCACGTTCACGAGATTCCCCAAGTTGGGAACCGGCAAGGTGGATTACCGGGAGGCTCAGTACGTGGCCGCCGAATCGGAAGATGGGCCGCGAAATTGAGGACCACGGGAGAGCGCACTGGGACGGGACCTCAGGCCAGGCACCGCTTCTTTCCCCGGGGCCGCCGATGGTTCCTTGGCTTCGCGATGGTGATGGTCGTGGCCGGACTGGCCCTGCTGGTTTCGCGGGAACTCCTGTTCTCGGGTCCCTATCGGCCTCCGCAGGCATTGCCGGTGGGTCGCATTGTGGATCTGCATGTTCACACGGCGGGAGTCGGATCCGGAAACAGCGGATGCTTCATCTCCCCGAGCCTCCGCCAGAGCTACAAGTTTGGCGTCTATCTCGTCGCCTTCGGGGTGACCCGCGAGGAGATCGAATCCACGGGGATGCCCTGCTTCTTCCAGCGGGTTTCAGACATGGTTTCGTCCAGCCAAAGCGTGGGCTCCGGTGGTGGTCCTGGCCCTGATGGTGCCATCGATGACCCTTCGGAGAGCTGGATCGCAGTCGCACGGAGATTTTTGTTCCCAACGAGTACGTGGCGCGCGAGGTGTCCCGGTACACGAACCTGTGGTTTGGGGCCTCCATCAATCCACATCGAACGGATGCGCTCAGCAGTTGGACTGGGCGGCGACAAACGAGGTGTTGGCGGCGATTCCCAGCATCATGGCGATCGATCCTTCGGACCGCAGATGGATTCCCTTTTACCAGCGGGATGAACACTACGGACTTCTCGACCCATACCGGACAGGAGCGAGCCACCCTCGCCACAAAAGACGCCCTCGCCGATCCCGAGCGGTTGCGACTGCCCTTGGAACTCGGTTTGACGGTGATCGCGGCCCATGTGGCCTCCACGGGGGAAAACGGGGGAGAACCGGACATCGAACGACTCGCACGCATGATGAAGGAGTTTCCCAATCTTCGGACTGAGATCTCGTCCCTGACCCAGGCCAACAAGCTCGGCTACCTTCAGCAGGCCTTG
>JBGAPN010000388.1:0-5122 GCA_044221235.1 Limisphaerales bacterium | reverse complement strand
TGGGGGCGGACGGGATTTCGCCATCGCGATCCAGGCACCGGCCGACCATCTTTCGATCTGGGAGAAATCATGGCCCGCCTGGATCAATGCCCTGCGCGCCACGCGGGGCGAGAAGGTCGGAACTCCCCAGGTGGTTCGACGGGACGCCTGGCTTCTGGCGGTCTCAGATACTTCACGACTGCCGCTGGACGCTACCTTCCGGCGCCTGGCGGCCTACCCGCCCATTCCCGGAGCCCTTTTGCAGGTGGACGCCTCGATCCCGGGAACTCCGGCAACCCGTATCGCATTCGTCACCACCAACGGCAACGTCCGGACCACCGCGAGCATCACGACCCTGAAGCCATTGCCGTCCACCCTGCCCGCGTGGAACATTCCCTCCTTCATCCGCGAACCCCTGATTCAATTCACGGCTGCCCGTGGCTTGAATGAAATCACTGCCGGATGGCTGGAAGGCGCCCGATGGACCGGAAGTGGCTGGCCGAATCAGCTCTTCATCTGGGGTCAGCCCAACGTCAACATGCGGTTCCCCTTTGCGGCGGCCCAATTCGAGCAACCGGGCGCATTCCTGGACCATGTTTTCAAGTCGCTCCAACCGTCCTTCGCGCCAGTCAGCCCATCGCCCCTTTATCTGGGCAACATCATCCAGACGTCGAACCAGGTGATCATTGCGGGAAGCCTTCCAGTCTCCCCGGTCCTGAAGACCACCGAGAACGAGACGAAGCCGTTTGTGACCTTTGGCGTCATCCCATTGGTGCGCACCACCAACCCGCCGGCACCGGAAATGGTGCAGCAGATGAACCGGCCCAACATGCTGGTGTACGATCTCGAACTTACCTCCGAGTCGATCAAGCAGTGGAATGCGCTGCTGCAGCTGCCCGACCTCATTGAGGGTCGCCGGGGTGTGGTCAACAGTCCGGGCATGGTGTGGCTGACCGCCGCCGGACCGAAGTTGGGCGAGTGCGTGACCACGGCCACCGCCGAGGGGGATCACCAGATCCTGCTCCAGCGGAAATCCTCGGTCGGACTCTCCGGGCTCGAGCTCACCCTGCTGACCCGGTGGCTGGACCCCACCCCGCCGTTGCGTCATCAGGTGACGAATTCACCCGCCAAGCCCACGAAAGGCCGCTAATGCTGCGATTGGGAGTCAATATCGACCATGTGGCCACGCTTCGGCAGGCCCGTTACCGCGAGAATCCTGCGGACTGGCGGGCGGAACCCGATCCGGTGGAGGCCGCGCTGCTTTCTGAGCGGGCCGGCTGCCACGGCATCACCGCCCACCTGCGGGAGGACCGTCGCCACATTGTCGACCGTGATTTGCGCCGGCTCCGGGAAGCCATCACCACGCCGCTCAACCTGGAGCTGGCGGCCGTCCCCGAAATGGTCGACATCGCCATCGCGGTCAAACCCCATATCGTGTGCCTGGTCCCGGAAAGCCGGACCGAAGTCACCACCGAAGGAGGCCTCGACGTCGCAGGTTCGGAATCCTCCCTGGCCGTCACCTGCCGACGCCTCAACGCCGCCGGGATCCAGGTCAGCCTGTTCATCGACGCCGATCCCGTCCAGGTGGAGGCGTCCCGCCGCGTGGGCGCTCAGGCGATCGAACTCCACACCGGACGGTACGCGGATCACTTCAACCGAAAGGATGCCCGCAACGTCGAACTGCAACGTCTCAGTGCCGCCGCCCGCCAGGCCCACGCCGCCGGATTGATTGTCAACGCCGGACACGGCCTCACCACGCAAAACGTCCCGGTGCTGCATGTCGTGCCACACCTGTACGAACTCAACATCGGCCATACGCTGATTTCCCGGGCCTTATTCGTGGGGCTCGAAGCCGCGATTCAGGAGATGTTGAAGGCGATGGAAGGCTACACGCCTTGAGGTCATGATTCTGGGTGTTGGATTGGACCTCGTTGAAATCGCGCGCATCGAGAACTCGCTGTCCCGGTTTGGACGGGTTTTTGCCGAGCGCGTCCTGCTTCCTCCGGAAATGGAGTACTGCTTTCGCTTTGCCCATCCCGCCCCACACGTAGCCGCCCGGTTCGCGGCCAAGGAGGCGGTGAGCAAGGCCTTCGGAACGGGCATTGGGGAGTCTTTGGGCTGGCACGACATCGAAGTAGCACGACGTCCTACCGGAGAGCCGTTCATACTCCTGCACCCGCCCGGAAATCTGCTCCTGCAGCAACGAGGGGCGACCGGGATCCACCTTAGCCTGACTCACTCGCAATCCCACGCAGCGGCCGTTGCCATTCTGGAGGGTCCGGACCGCCCCCCCCCACGGCAAATGGACCCGTCAACGCTGGCCTGACCGACCTGCGTCAGACGGGGCCGCCACGCCCCGGGAACGAAACGTCAGAATCCCGACGACCTGCCGGAGGGCCCATCTGAGTCCGGCACTCCCAACCGGCTCTCCGACCCCTCCCAGGGTTTCAAAGAACCATGGACTCCGCCGGAACCCACCCGGCCGGTTCCGGGTTCGGCTCGTTCACCGCTTCAAACTGCTCAATCTTCCGCCGCAATTTGGCGAGGGCAATGTTCTGGAGCTGACGGATGCGTTCCCGCGTCACCCCAAACCGCTGACCGATCTCGTCGAGCGTTTTTTCCTTTTCCCCCTCCAGACCGAACCGTTCCCGCAGGATGGTCAACTCCCGCGTATCGAGGATGCCCAAAAACTCCCGGAGCATTTTGTGGGTGGTCCGCTCCTCGAGGTTTCCATAGGGGGATGGATTCATGGTGTCCGGCACCAACTCGCCGAGCCGGCTGGAATCCTCATCCCCCAGCGGCGCGTCCAAGGACGCCGTTTTCTGGGAGGCCCGCTGCCAGAACCGGACTTTCTTCACCGGCACCTCCAGTTCCTCCGCCAGCTCTTCGTCACTTGGTTCCCGCCCGAGCAGTTCCTGCAATTGATGGGAGGCCCGCTTCATCCGATTCACCTTGTCCACCAGATGGACCGGCAAACGGATGGTCTTGGACTGGTTGGCCAGCGCCCGTTTGATCGACTGCTTGATCCACCAGGAGGCGTAGGTGGAAAGCTTCCCTCCCTTCGCCGGATCGAACCGCTCGACGCCCTTCATCAGCCCAATGTTGCCTTCATTGATCAGATCCAACAGGGGCAGGCCGAATCCCTCGTAGTCCCGGGCAATCTTGATCACCAAACGCAGATTCGCCCGGATCATGTGTTCCCGGGCCTGTTCGTCACCCTGCATGATCCGCGCCGCCAGCCCGTTTTCTTCCTCGATGGTTAACAGGGGAACCTCCACTGCATCCCGAAGATAGAGGGTCAGGGCAGACTTGGACTCGTAGGGAACCCGGACTTCGGTCCGCGCCTCTGTCCGGCCATCCCGGGGAACCTGCGGCGCCGGCTTGTCGGCGACCGATCCACTTCGGGCCGCACGGACCGCGGACGCCTTTGGAGTCGTCCCCGCCCCATTCCGGGGACCGGGAGCCAAACGAGGGGAACGAACCGACCCTTTTGCGGTTATCAACTTTCGCGTCTTCATCGCTTCGGATTTTCGAGGGGGCTCCAGGTCTGAAACCCGGAAGGTTGGAAGTACGTTTTGAACAACACCCGATGTTTGTCTCAGTTTTGTTCCAGCGTCAATGTTTTGTTTAACTTTTGACCAAGTATCATCACCAAAGCCAACTCCCACCCTTAGTCTTTTTCATAACTACCTGTCATGACACATTTTGAAATGAATCAAAGCCTGGTCCAAGAACCCAAGAAACGTCCGCCACCCATGGGATTATTCAAATCCCGGTTGATTCTGTCTATATTCTGTCTAATTTAACGACGTCCATGGAACCTTCGGCTTTTCGACACTCCATCAAGGTGGTTGCCGAGCGAACGGGCCTGAGCCCACACGTGATCCGCATTTGGGAGAAGCGCTACGGCGTGACGGAACCCGAACGCTCGGGCGGTAACCAACGCCTGTATCGGGAGGAGGATATCGAGCGCCTGAGCTTGCTGCGCCATGTCACCGAGGCCGGCCACCCCATCCGCACGGTCGCCCAGCTGTCTCCCTCGGAGCTTCGCCGACTATTGGAATCGGAATCCACCCGTGCGACGGGAGGGGACGTGACCGCCCGGTCCACTGCGAAGAGACCCCTTCCCCCGCTGGCTCCACAGCAACGTCCGCTCCGAAGCGGTCCCGAACTCGTGGAGGCCGCCTTCCAGGCGGTTGCGGCGCTGAATGCCGGCCGACTCGAGGACGCCCTGGACGAAGCGTCCGTTTCGCTGGGCCAGGTGGCTCTCCTCAGCCAGGTGATTGCACCGCTGGTCAAACGGATTGGTGACGCCTGGCAGGCGGGGACATTGAAGGCCGGCCACGAGCACCTGGCGTCTGCTACCCTCCGGACATTCCTTGGAAATGCCGCCAAACCGTTCGCGGTTCACCCCTCGGCACCCATGCTCATTGCGACAACGCCCAATGGACAGCTCCATGAAATCGGTGCCGCCCTGGTGGCCGCAGCGGCCACGCATCTGGGATGGCGGGTGACGTACCTGGGCCCTTCCCTTCCCGCGGATGAAATCGCCAGCGCCGCCCTGCAAAACCAGGCACGCGCTGTCGCCCTCAGCATTGTCCACCCTTCTGACGACCTCACCTTGGCCGCCGAGTTTGAGCGATTGAGACGTCTCCTGCCCCCAACGGTCGCCTTGATTGCGGGAGGTGCTGCTGCGCCCGCCTATGAGTCCGCCCTTCGGCAGTCGGGATTTGTCCTCTGCCACACGTTGGCGGAACTGACCCACGCCCTCGACGACCTCCGCCAGGCCTCCAATTAGTCCACGGTGGCGCAGCCAGTGCGACCCTGCAATCCGCTGCCCTATTCCAGACGTCCCTTCTGTGCCGCCGCGAGCAGCCGCGTGAAATAGCCACCCTTGGGCGCCAGCTCATCCCAAGTCCCCTGCTCCACCACCCGGCCTTTGTCGAGCACGACGATGATGTCGGCATTCCGGACCGTCGTCAGGCGGTGGGCAATCACCACCGAGGTGCGTCCGGTGCGCGCCGCATCCAGCGCCGCCTGCACCTGACGCTCCGACTCGTTGTCCAGCGCTGAGGTGGCTTCGTCGAGGACCAGCAATTGGGGATCCCGGACCAGGGCCCGTGCAATGGCCACCCGCTGTTTC
>JBGAPN010000387.1:0-5123 GCA_044221235.1 Limisphaerales bacterium | reverse complement strand
ATGATTTCGGCGGACCCGGAAGGCATCGAGACGCGCAGATCCGATCCCGACAGGGGAGTCTGCTCGATCCACCAGGACAAACCACCGGCCCACATCCAACCGCACGCTTGGGTCAATAACGGGAGCTGCCATTTCCGGCCGGCACAAAATCCGGCCAGGAGAACCAGGACAGTCGAGAGGAGCACTGCGGGAATCTGAATCCATTCGGCAGCGGCAATTCCGAGGGCCAGGCCAAGCGCGGGCGCCAAACAGGGTCGCTTCATTGAGTCCCGATCCTTTTGACACAGGCGCCGACTTTTCCCCATCGGCAGATTTGGGGACCTCTCGGGGATCGAGCCCCGCACTACGGCGTCGTCAGGATGACACCGGTCCCCAGGAACCAACGGAATTCGTGGCCGGCTCATCCCAACGCCGACGCCACCGGCCAACCCACCAAATGAGGGCCAGGGCTACAGCCGCACCGACGGAATCGATCAGTACGTCGGTCCACTGCCCTTGCCGGCTTGCCACAAACGTCTGGTGCCATTCATCGGAGCAGGCGTAAGCCGTCGCCAGGATCCATGCCAGTAGCGCACGTTTACCGGGCCAGGCTCGCGTCTGCCCCAGCCTGGAAGCATTGACCGCCCTCCAGAGAAGGGCCGCAAGCAGCCCGTACTCCGTGGCATGCCCCATCTTCCGAATCCCCAATTGAACCGCCTCGATGGTCGACGGCGAGATGCCGGGCATCAGCCATTTCAAGAGCGGAACGAGAACGCGGGACGTGTGCTGGGACGAGAGCGCGTCAGTGGAGCCGACAAAGATCAACACCATGAGCGCCAACGCGGGCAATGTGGCGCGAAACCAAACCCACTGTGACGTCCTCCGGGCCATTGTGTCCGGATCAATCCGCAGGAATCGCAGAGGCCTCGGCAGTCCATTTCGCAGCCTCCGCCGTCTCCCCCAATCGGGCGCAGAGTTCGCTCAATTCCTTCGCCAGACGCTTCCGTTCGAAGGCGGGACGGCTGCCCAGGCTCGCCGCATTGAATGCCTCCAGCAGCGCAGGTTTGGCCTGAGTCAGCCGCCCGGTTCGAGACAAGTAGTTCGCCTGGTCTTCGAGGGCACCGGATGCGGCCCCAGGATCCTTGGGAAACAGCTTTCGGATCTGGTCGACCGAAGATTGCATCAATTCTTCTGCTTCCGCATTGGGCGGGTTGGACGCCTTGAGAAGGGCCAGGTGCCGCATGGTCGCCAGCAGCTTCCGCTGGTCGGCTCCAGGAAGTCGACGGGCCATCGCGATCGAGTCGCGGAAGGATGACTCGGCTTGGGTCATCTCACCCCGGTCCTGCTGAATCCGTCCCAGGTCGTCGAGCGCCTCAGCCACATAGTCGTGATCCCCTCCGAAAACGTCCTTGTAGATCGAGAGGGCCCCCATCGCCGCCGCCTCGGCCTCGGCCGTCCGCCCAAGCTCCCGCAGGAGCTTCGCCTCATTGTGCATGGCCATCCCAACGTTCGGATGCTTTCGGCCCCAGAGCGCCTGGTAGCCGGCGAGTGCCTCGCGGACTTCCGCCTCGCCCTCCTTGAACTCACCGAGATCCATCAGCAACAACGACAGATTCAGACGCGCATCGGCCAGCTTCTCATCGGGCGGCTTGAGGTGCCGCTCCTTGTACACGAGTGCCTCCTGGTAGGCCTGTCGCGCCTCCCCCGGCTTGCCCTGGGTCCAGAGGATGATTCCCAGATCATTGTACATGTCTCCCAGCAGCAATTCCTCCTCGGGGGTGTGATTGACGCCCAGGTTCTCCAGCCGGATTGCCAGCGCCTCCCGCTGATTTTTTTCGGCCTCCGCGAGATTCCCGAGAAGGCTCAAGGACTTGGCCAGCTCATTCAACGCCTGGGCGACCGACTCATGCCGTCCCCCCGGATACTTTCGTCGAAGCTCCAACGCCCGCCGCGCCATTTTCAATGCGGTCGGATAGTCCCCAATGCCGCGATAAGTCCGCCCCAGCGTCAGGCGCAGATCCGCCTCCACTTCCGGCTGATCACCCAGTTCGCGGTCCAGTCGACTCACGGCATTGGTCAATACCTGCTTCAACAGCGTCGTGTCCAATCCCCGGGAGACCGCCGGATTGACGCTGGCGAGCATGTCCTTCAGCAGGTTGGCCACCTGGGTGCTCCGCGTGGCCTCCAACCGCGCCAGGAGTGCGTTTGTGTTCGCCCGTTCCGCGTTGTCATCGGCACGGATCCGTTCCAATTCCGCCAAACGCCGCGCCCCTTCGGCGGCCACGCGCTGCTCCTTCTCGGCCAATTGGGCGGCTTCGGCCGCCTGGCGCGCAAGGTTCGCGACCCGGGCCTGCCAGATGCTGACCAGGAAGCCGATGACCAGCGCGAGCAGGACCGAGGCGGAGGCAGCAAAAAAAAGCCGGTTTCGACGAAACGCCTTCTGAAATTTGTAGGCGGCACTGGCAGGTCGTGCCGTGACCGGCTCGTTGTTGAGATGCCGCGTGATGTCTGCGGCCAGTCCGTTCGCCGTTTCGTACCGGCGGGTCCTGTCCTTCTCCAGACACTTCATCACGATCCAGTCCAGGTCACCCTTCAGCAGGCGCGAGAGCTGGTGGACTTCGATGGAGCGGTGCTGGGCTGTGGCGGTCAGTTCCTCGCCCTGGAGGCTGGAAATCTTGGTGCTGGGAGTGGCGGGCTCCTTTTCCAGGATGGTCTTTCGCATCCCATCCAGCCCAAGGGACATCAGCTCCTTGGCGTCAAACGGGGTCTTCCCGGTCAGGAGCTCATACAGAAGGACTCCCAGACTGTAGATGTCCGACCGAGTGTCGATGTCCATCCCGCTCATTTCCGCCTGCTCCGGCGACATGTAGACGGGCGTCCCGACAAACTGATGCATCTGGGTCAATGCCGGTTCATCGGTCAGGCTGCCGTCGGTGGCCTTGGCGATGCCGAAATCGATGACCTTGGGCACCGCCGCCCCATCCTGGAAGGCGACCAGAATGTTCGAGGGCTTGATGTCCCGATGAATGATGCCCTTCTGGTGGGCATGCTGGATGGCGTGGCAGACCTTGACGAAGAGGTCGAGCCGGTCCCGCGCTGAAAGGCTGGCCTGATCACAGAAGTCGGTGATCCGGTTGCCCTTGACCAACTCCATCACGAAATACGGCCGCCCGTTGTCGGTGGTTCCGGCGTCGAGGACCTTCGCAATGTTCGGGTGGTCCATCATCGCCAGCGCCTGGCGCTCCGCCTCAAAACGCGCAACGACCTGCGCGGTGTCCATCCCCAGCTTGATGACCTTGATGGCCACCAACCGCCGGACCGGTTCGGTCTGCTCGGCAATGTAGACCGCGCCACAGCCCCCTTCCCCGATCTTGTCCTTGAGCGTGTAGCGTCCCAGGGACATCCCGACCGCCTCCGCCGCCCGCTTTTCGGCCGACGCAGCGATCGAGATCAACTCGGAATCACTCATCGCCGTGGTCTGGTCCGCCGAGTTCTCCAGATCCTCAATGACGGCCAGCCGGGCCTCCAGCCGATGGCGCAATTCCTGGTCGGCTCCACAGATCTCGCTGACAAAGTCCCACCGCTGGTCCTGGGGTCTGTCCAGGACCTGGTTGAAGAGTTCGTCTTCTCGCGGGAGATTCATCAACGTCAATACCCGGGACAAAATGCGCTAGTCAGAGACAAGACTCCAGTGAAGGAAGCGCATGAGCCTCGCAGCCATTCCTCGCAGTTCCCGCAAGGAACGTTGGCATGAAATCGGGATCCGGTCCTCCTGAAGGTCATCCATCCTTGGATTTCAACCATCCTAGTGGCGGGGCCGTTCCAGAGCCAGTACGGAATGTTCGGCTGGCCGGATCGCACCTTCCGCCTTGGCGGATGCAAATCCTTGGTCAAAGTCACCGCCCATGATCGTCATCGTCTCCGGTACGAACCGTCCCCAGAGCAACACCCGCCGGGTCGCGGGAGAAGTCGCCGCGCTCTATCGGGCCTTGGCTGTTCCCCACCGGATCCTCGACCTGGCCGAACTTCCGCCCGAGGTGTTCCACCCCGAAAGCTATGGCAGCAAACCCGAAGCCTTTCGCCCATTTTCCGACGCCATTCTCTCTTCCTCGGGCCTGCACGTCGTCACTCCCGAGTACAACGGCGGAATGCCAGGCGTTTTGAAATACTTCATCGACCTGCTCAAATTTCCCGAGAGTTTCGATCGGCGGCCCGTCTGCTTCACTGGAATCGCCGCCGGAATGTGGGGAGCCCTCCGGCCGGTCGAGCAGCTGCAATCCATTTTCGGTTACCGGAATGCCTACATCTTTCCGGAGAGGGTCTTCATTCCTGGAATCGGAGACGCCTTGGGCGAAAATGGAGTCTGGAAGGATCCGGATCTCAAAAACCGGCTCCAAAAGCAGGCAGCGGGCTTCGCGGAATTTGTGCAACGACTCTCGGGCGCTCCCTCTCATCGCTGAGTCCAATCCCCGGACCTCATGAGTTCGGTTAGACGGCCCGCAGGTCTCCATCCGTCGGAATGGCATTCCCATCCTGGCCCTGCCTCCTTCACCCTAATCCCATGCTCAACGTTGGCATCATCGGCACCGGTTTCATGACGGTGCAACACCTCAAGGCGTACCGCCACGTCCCCGGGGTCCGGATTGCCGCCCTCGCCAATCCGAGCGGGCGAAATCTCGATGGTGATTTCTCGAAGGTGGCGGGCAACGTGGGGGATGCCAATCCGCTGCGTCTCGACATGGGCCAGGTGAAGGCATACCGGGAGATATCCGCCCTGCTCGCAGACCCGGAGATTCAGATCATCGACATTTGCACCCCCACGGCCACCCACGTGGATCTGGCGTTGGCCGCCCTCGCCGCCGGAAAGCATGTGCTGGTGGAGAAGCCCCTTGCCCGGAGCAGTGCCGACGCGGAGAAGATCGCCGCCGCGGCTGAAGCGGCCCAAGCGCGGGGTGTCTTCCTCATGCCCGCCATGTGCATCCGATTCTGGCCCGAGTACCAATGGGTCAAATCGCGGATCGCCAGTCATGAGCATGGCCGGGTCCTCGACGCCCGGTTCCGACGCGTGGCCTCTGCGCCGGCCTGGGGACACAGCCACTTCCTGAACGGCCGCCAATCCGGGGGCGCATTGCTCGATCTTCACG
>JBGAPN010000386.1:0-5407 GCA_044221235.1 Limisphaerales bacterium | reverse complement strand
GAGTGGGTTCGGCGAAAGGCCCTCAGCGTTTCCGGGGAGTCCCGGTCCGGATCCATGCTGATCAGCAGGAAATCGACCTGGTCCCGGACCTTGGGCGGCAAGGCCGACTCCAATCGCTTCATTTCGGCCACCGTGATGGGACAGGCATACTCGCAATGGGTGAAGAAGAGCGCCACAACCTGCGGCTTCCCGCGGAGGACCCGCAGCGGAATCTTACGGTCGACGTCGGAGGTCCACACCGATTCCAGTAGGTAGAGGGACCGGTCGGAGGGCGGGGAGGAATCCAGGGCCTTGCGGCAACAGGGTGGCAGGGTGTTGGTCTCGCCGTCCGTCAGGGGTGCGCCGCCGAAAACTCGGCACAGGGCGAAGCAGGCGATACCGAGAAACCGGATCCAGCGTCGCAGGAAGGCCGTTGTTCTGAAGGAAGGGGAAGGAAGAAGGCGGTTCATGGGGAGGCAGGTTGTTCCGGATTTACCGGAAGGGGGGAGGCGCAACGAAAGCCCAGATTGGGAAGGGTGTAGGCGGCCTTGAGCGAACTGCGGAGCCCGGCGCGCATGAAGGCGGGAAAATCCGATCGATCCGAGGCGCCGTTGGAACCGGCGCCGCAAAACAGCTGACGTTCAATTCCCGTATCGCCCCGGGCGTCGCCGGTGACGAGCGACGAATTGAAGTCCCCGGTCCACTCCCAAACGAGCCCGTGAAGATCATGGATTCCATCCACATTGGCGCGCCCGGCCCGGACGGGGGGCAGGGATGGAGCATTGGGGGTCCCGTACCATCGGGTCAGGGCGAGAACGAACTCGCGGTCCTCCGCTCCATTCCGCTTCGAGAATCCGGCACCGGCGGCGAATTCCCATTCGGAGGTGGTGGGAAGTCGGCGGCCGCGCCACGTGGCATAGGCCTTGGCGGCGAACCAGGAGACGTTGACCACCGGTTGGCGGGCCACCGTGGTGGCATTGGTCCCCAGTTCGAGGTCGCCCGCCCAATGACGAAGATAGCCCGCATCGGCAAACAGCCGTTTGACCTGGGAGCGGCGCCATCGGGGATTGGCGCGGACAAACTCCAGAAAATCGCCGTTGGTGACCGGGGCGTCGTCGAGCAGGAATGGGACGATCGCGACCTCCTTGGGTTCGTCGGGCCCCCGGAACAGCGGACGATAGATCCCCGCCGGAATGGGTTTCATTCCGACGGGGTTCCCTGGTTCAACCTGACACCACCCGATGCAGTCCGTGGTCAGCCACAGGAGGAACAGGGCCGCCAGTTTGGACGGTTGAAACAGGGAAAGGGGGCTCTTCATGGAATCTATTGGTGCGCGGATTCCGCCCGCACGCGGCGCACTTCGTCGATGGTCACGGCGTCGCCCGCGTTGCCCCACGAATTGCGCACGTAGGTCAGCACATTGGCGATCTGTTCGTCATTGAGTGCGACTGGCGGCATCACGCCGTTGAAGGGCTTTCCGTTGACCGTGACCGGGCCGGACAATCCCTTGACCACGCTTCGGATGGAACGGTCCTTATCCGCCATTAGGAAGTCGGACTTCGCGAGCGGCGGAAACACCCCGGGGAGGCCAAGTCCGGTGGGCTGGTGGCAGGCGAAACAGGTCTGCATAAAGACGCGTTTCCCC
This sequence comes from Limisphaerales bacterium, assembly GCA_044221235.1. Classification (GTDB taxonomy): domain Bacteria; phylum Verrucomicrobiota; class Verrucomicrobiia; order Limisphaerales; family UBA9464; genus UBA9464. The sequence goes on along the minus strand of JBGAPN010000386.1, from coordinate 3,783 downwards.
TTCTCCATCTGCATTTCCTTGGAGAGCCCGGCGATCTTGGGATCGGCGGCGATGGCCTTCTTCATCTGGGCCTGCAGCTCGATCAGCTTCTTTTCCGATCCGGAACCGGCATCGGCCTGGGATCCCAGGTACACCGCGTCGACTTCCTTGCCGGAGTACACCAGCAGGTTTTCAGGGCCGGAAACCTTGAGCATGCCCAGGGCACCCTTGTTGAACGCCCGGAAAAGAGAGTGATCGACCAGAATGAAGGTGCCCGGGACTTCCAGGCCGAACTCGACGATGGTGGAGCCGCCGGCGGGGACCGCGGTGGTCTGGACCTGACGCTGGCTGGTCAGGATGCCGCCCTCCTGGTACACGCGGTCAAAGATCTCCCCGATGATGTGGAACGAGGAAATGAGGTTTGGGCCGCCATTTCCGAAGAAGATGCGCACCTTCTCGCCTACCTGGGCCTTCATGGCGTTGTCGCCGACCAGTGAGTTGACCGCGCCGTTGAACACGACGTAGGTGGGCTGTTCATTGACCGCCTTTTCCTGGTCGAATGGTTGCAATCCCTCCTCGCCGAACCGGCCGGTGGTGTAGAAGTCGCCCTGCATGACGTAGAATTCCCGGTCCACGGGGAGCAGACCCTCCTTGGGCTCCACCAAAATGAGGCCGTACATGCCGTTCGCCACATGCATCCCGACCGGGGCCGTGGCACAGTGGTAGACATACAGGCCGGGATTGATCGCCTTGAAGGAGAACTGCGATTCGTGTCCTGGCGCCGTGAAGGAGCTCGCGGCGCCGCCTCCTGGCCCGGTGACGGCATGCAGGTCAATGTTGTGGGGCATCTTGCTGTCCGGGTGGTTTTTCAGATGGAACTCCACGAGGTCCCCCTCACGAACCCGGATGAATTTTCCCGGAACATCCCCGCCGTCCAAAACAGGTAGTCCACTCCATCCGCAAGTACCACCTCGCGGACTCAAGATCCACGATGACTTTGGTGGGGTGTTTCCGGGTGATGGGCGGCGGCACCTCCGGCGCGCTGGTGAGGATGGCGTGTTCTTCGCCTCGCACCGCGGATCGACGCCCTTCGCATCGGCGCCTTTGGGTTCGCCGACGGCGGCGGCCTTCGGCCGCCCGGACGGTTGGGGTGAGGAGCAGGCTGGCGAGCAGAATGCCAGCGGCGATTCGGAGAGGTCTCGCTGTGTTCATGAGAGGGATGGGATGAGAGTTGGAATGAGAGTGTTTTATGGCCATTGCCGTTAAATTGAGGGCGATGCCACTACATCGGGGAGGCGTTCAGCGGCTGGAGCGACTTGGTTCGCATTCATGACGGCGATACCTTGCCGCGGAACGACCGGCCGTTCTTTGACCCGCATCAAGCAAGAGGCGGGTTGGTTTCGCGCAGGGGTTGGTCAGGCCGCGTCTGGATTGCACCCTTCGTTCCGCATGAATGCTCCCTCGCGACCCATTTTGCCGGTGTGGATCCGGCCTCCCCTCCTTCTTGGCGCCATAGTGGGTCTGGCTTCAGCGACGGCGGCCGGATTGGCCCGGCTCCCGGTGGAGTTACCCCTTTCCGGACGTTGGGAAGGTTGGATTCCGGCTCATGGTCCGTTGATGGTCTGCGCCTTTCTCGGGACGGTGATCAGCCTGGAGCGCGCGGTGGGGCTGCCATGGCGCTGGCCCATTGCGGCGCCGCTGTTGAGCGCGGCTGCGGGGGCAAGCCTGATCACCGGGGGCGGAATGGGAGCCGCGGCCATCCTCTTTTGCCTCGCGAGTGCCGCGTTCCTGGCCGTGACATTGGGTATTCTCACCCTGCGTTCCGAGTTGTTCACCCGCCTTCTGGCGCTGGGCGCCGCCTGCTGGCTTGGGGGGAATCTCACCTGGCTGGCCGGGGGAACGTTTCCACAGGTGGTGCCGTGGTGGGTGGGATTCCTGACCCTGACCATCACCGGGGAACGGGTGGATCTCGGCCGATTTCAGAAGGTGCGTCGGGGATCCCGTGGATGCCTGGCGGGAGCTCTGATCGTGTTCACCTTGGGAATCCCCCTGGCGTCCTGGAATTTCTCCTTCGGACAACGGGTTCTCGGGGCCGGCCTATTCTTAATTGCGACCTGGCTCGTGGTGTTCGATCTGGCGTGGAAGACGGTGCGCGTTCCCGGAATGCCCCGCTTCATGGCGCTCTCACTCCTCTCAGGCTTTGTCTGGCTGGGATTGGCAGGAGTTCTGTGGATGGACAAGGCGCCGGTGACGTCCGGATTCCCCTATGATGCGGCGCTCCACGCCTTTTTTCTGGGGTTCGTCTTCTCAATGATCTTCGGACATGCCCCGGTCATTTTTCCCGGGATCCTTGGCCTCCCGATGGAATATTCGCCGGTGTTCCACCTGCACCTGGCCCTGCTGCATGGATCCCTCCTGCTGCGGGTTGGCTCGGATCTACTGGAGTGGCTCCCGGGTCGCCGGTGGGGTGGGATCCTCAACGCCGCCGCCCTCGCGTTGTTTCTCGTCAATACGATCGCCGCCATCCTGCGGTCACGTCGGCGCCGAGGCCCCGGAACGCGAACGGAGGCGGCCCGTGCTTGATCCACGTCAAGGATTCCTCCGGCTTGTTTTGCGCGATGGCGCTGCCGGCGCAAGCGTGTTGAAGTCGAGGTGATTCATGAACATCCGTTACAAGCGCCTGGATGTATGCCCGCTCATTGCCCGTGGTGAGGAACCGCTGGGAGTGATCCGCGCCTCCGTCGATTCCCTGGGGAGCGCGGAAGGACTGCTGCTGGTGGCGCCCTTTCTTCCGGCGCCATTGATCGAACTGGTGCGAAGCGAAGGGTTTGAAACACAGGTGGAGCCGCGTTCAGACGGCTGCTGGGTGGTCCGGGTTTGGCGTCCCATCAGCGCTGCGTAATGCGGCCCGGGCTGATGGGAGGGCGCAGCCGTAACCCTGCGATGGAGAGACTGGGGCACATGCGCCCCCCGGTCCTGCTGCGCCAGATTCCGGCTCAGGACAGCAGCTCCGTGATTTCCTCCCAACTGAGCGTCTCGGCAAAGGTGCCTTCGTCGGTCAGGGTTGCGGCAATCAGTTCGCGCTTCTTCCGCTGAAGGTTGAGGATCTTCTCCTCCACCGTTCCCCGGGTGATCAACTTGTAACTGGTCACCACCCGGGTCTGGCCGATGCGGTGGGCGCGGTCGGTGGCCTGGTCTTCCACCGCTGGGTTCCACCAGGGATCGAAGTGAATCACCGTGTCGGCGCCGGTCAGGTTGAGTCCGACGCCGCCCGCCTTGAGCGAGATCAGAAACGCTGGAACGGAGGCATCCTTCTGAAACCGCTCCACGACGGCCGCCCGGTTGGTCGTGGAACCATCCAGATAGCAGAAGGGAAGTTCTCGGGATTCGAGTTCCTCCCGCAGCAGGGCGAGCATGGAGGTGAACTGGCTGAACACGAGAACCCGGTGTCCACCGTCGACAATCTCGTCCAGCAGCTCTGAAAACAGCTGAAGCTTGCCCCCGGGTTCCGTTTCGCCGCGTGACGGGATGGAGGGGGAACCCGGGACGTCCGCCGCCGGCGAATCCGCCGACGGAAGCAGGCGGAGGTCGCAGCACACCTGTCGCAAACGCAGCAGCGCGGTGAGCACGAGCATGCGGCTGCGCGCCAGTCCGGCCTCACCCACCGCCTCGGTGACCTCATTGCGTGTGTGGGCCAGGAGCTGCTGGTAAACCGCGGCCTGCCCGGCGTTGAGATCGCAATACGCCACCTGCTCAAGCTTGGCCGGCAGTTCCTGGACAACGTCCCGTTTGAGGCGGCGGAGC
>JBGAPN010000385.1:0-5184 GCA_044221235.1 Limisphaerales bacterium | reverse complement strand
AGTGCCCAGCGGGGAGGAATCAATCGCGGCTTTCAGACCGCCCGCTCGTAAAGTCGGTAGGTCTTGTAGTGCTTGCCGCCGAACAGTCCGACCAACCGCCGCACCGGCGTATTATTCTCGAGCACCCAGGACGCTTCGCATTCCAGGTAACCGTTCCGCTGGCTGGCCTCCAGGGTTCCGGCCAGCATGGCCGCCTCCACGCCGCGACCCCGGAATTCCTTGCGCACTCCCAGGGCCACCAGACGCATCCGGCGCGGCCGCTTCCATCCGACCAGAAAGGGTAGGGCTTCCAGGACTCCCAGGCTCAGCAGCCGACCGCGCAGGGGATGGAGGGCGACATTGAAATCGGGGACGGCGAGCAGGAATCCCACGGGTTCTCCGGCCGATTCCGCGAGCCACACCAGTCCATCCACCAGCAGCGGTTGGAGACGTTTGACGAGGAAGTCGATTTCACCATGAGTCAGGGGAACGGCGCCCCAGTTCCGTTCCCATGCCTCGTTGTAGATCTGTTTGATCCGGGGAACATCGTCGGCGAGGGACCTGCGGGTGACCGGGTGCAACTGGATCCCCGGATTGCGACGGCCCATTTCCTCCCGCAGCCGGGCGAGACGGCGTGCCGGGGCGTCTGCGACGGCAATCCGGAACGCCAGCAGGTCCTTGGCCTTGGAGAATCCGGCGGCTTCAACTAGGGCGGGATAGGTGCTCGGATTGTAGGTCATCATGAGCACCGGAGGGTCGTTAAAGCCGTCGATGAGCAGTCCGCACTCGTCGTTGATCGAGGGGTTCATCGGACCGAGGACCCGGTTCATGCCCCGGCAGCGAGCCCAGTCGACGGCGGCCGTCAGGAGAGCCGCGGCGGTGTTAGGGTCGTGGTCGCATTCGAAAAACCCGAAGAACGCGGTCTGCTCTCCGTGAATGTCATTGTGCGACCGGTCCAACAGGGCTGCGATCCGACCACAATCGCGTCCGTCCCGGTGCGCCACCCAGAGCTGTATCTCGGCGTGACTGAAAAACGGATTCTCCGGACCCAGGACCAGGTGCATTTCCGAGTCGAGGGGCGCCACCCAGAAGGGATCATTCCGGTAGAGACTCCGGTTGATCTGGATGAATCGGGCCCGATCCGCAGGACGTTTGGAGTCGAGGGGCGCGAGGGAAACGGGGCCGGACATGATTGGGCGGGCCCGCCCTGGGAATCCCGGGCACGGGACACCAGCGGCATCGGCCGGCAAGCGGCGGAGTTGGAAAGGAAATGCGGGCGGGACGCGGGTTCCCTGGGATCACCACCACGTGAAGCCCGGATCAGGAGGAGGCCCGGAATAGTTCCACTGGTAGGCGGTCTTGGGGAACGAGAAGTAGTCCGTGTGCCCGTCGCCAAACAGGACGTTGAACTTGTACTGGCCCTTGTAGTTGTGCCACTGGCTCCAGGGATCGTTCTTGTCGCGATCGGCCCACCACGGCCAGTCGCCCTGGATCAGTTTGTTGGACGCGCTGATGGCAATCTCGCTGGTCTTGATGGGCAGGGATTCCTTGGTTCCGCGGGCGGCCTTGGAGTCCCCGGTGACGTGCTTGACGCGCAGGGTTTCGACCGCCCACACCGTCAGGTAACTATTGCCCCAGGCATCGTAACAGCTCTTCAACTTCTTGGGCTTGAACTGATCCTTCCACCGGGAGTCCCCCTTGTCCGCGGGGCAGTGCCACGCCTCGTAGGCGGGCACGTAAATGTTCATCGGCCGGTTGGTGACCGGGGTAAATCCGCCGTGAAGCGTGATCAGCCCGGTTTTGCCCCCCATGACGCCCCAGTCGGAATAGATGGGGAAGGAATCCTTGTAGGACGCCCCAGTCGGAATAGATGGGGAAGGAATCCTTGTAGTCATCGGCATACAGGTGCAGGCCGAGGCCGATTTGGCGGTGGTTGTTGTTGCAGCGGATGGTCAGTGCCTTGGCCTTGGCCCGGGCGAGGGCCGGAAGGAGCATTCCGGCAAGGATGGCGATGATGGCAATGACCACCAGCAGTTCGATCAACGTAAAGGCGCGGTGGCGCAATAAAACCGGGGATCTCATCGTAAAAACATCCTACGCTTCCTCGCCTCGCCGCGACAAGCCTGGAATACCTAGGTTTACTTCATCGCGTGGTCGCTGACCTTCACGCCCTTCTTGTAGCCATTGAAACCGAACATCGTGGGATTGAAGTCGCCCACCACCGTGGCGTCGGCCTTGTCCGGCACCTTCATGCCGGTCAGGTCGTAGGCGGCGTTGATGAACAGGCGGCGGAGGTCCTCGCTGCGCAGGTCGGTGGCCGCCCCAATCGTGCTGCACAAGATGCGCGATGTTTTGCCGCTGGTACCCTTGTACTCCGTGAGCCAGGTGATGGGCATGATCGGCTTGGCGAGAGTGGGAGGGTCATTCGGATTCATGCCCTTCAGGGTCTGACCCCAAAGCAGGACCGTTGCCGTGGTCGGGAAATCGGGATTCACACCGTACACGTCGGTCGGGCCCCAGACATCGACCACCGAGTTCAGAATCGGATTCTTGCGATGGATGCCGTCCAGGAGGCCGCGGGCGGATTCCTTGCCGTGGTCCCCATGGTGGTAGGTCCAGGTTTCGCCCACGGTCATCCCGCCGAATCCGCCGCCCTTGGCCTGCCAGTCGAAGGAGGCGTAGGGGCTCTGCTTGTTGCGGGTGTAGTTGAAGGCATGGGTGGCGGTCCGAACCACCATCATCGGGCGTCCCGAGTTGAGGTAGTCCACGAAATGCTTCATGTCGGCATCGGGCAGTTCGCGGAACCGGAATTGGTTCACCACCAGATCGGCCGACCCCAGCAGGTGCATTCCGGGAATGTTGGTCTGGTTGTTCGGATTGATGGTGCCATCGGCATCCTGCGAAAACAGGACGGTGCATTTGAACCCGTGGCGCTGGCTCAGGATTTTGCCCATCTGCGGCAGGCCCTCCTCCGAGCGGTATTCCTCGTCTCCGCTCATGAGGACGATGGTCTTGCCGTTGGCCTTTCCGGCGGGCGGCTCATAGGTGACCCATTGCTGGGCCAGGCTGACGGCAGACGCAAGGACGGCGGGAAGGAGCGAAGCAAGGCGTTTCACGCCGCGAGGCTAGAACAGGACCGGTCACGAATGAATCGAAAATCTCGATTCAGGCGAGATGACACGCCGCCAGGTGTCCCGCGGAGGTCTCGCGCAGCACGGGCACCTCGGATTGGCACCGGGGTTCCGCCTTCGGACAGCGCGGATGGAAGGGGCAGCCCGAGGGCGGGTGAATCGGGGAGGGCACGTCGCCGCCGAGCAAAATGCGGGAGCGCTTGGAGTCGGGATCCACGACCGGAACGGCCGACAGCAGGGCCTGGGTGTAGGGGTGTTGCGGGGTGCGGCACAGGTCACGGGCGGGCCCCAGTTCGACGATCCGTCCCAGGTACATTACCGCCACCCGGCCGCACAGATGCTCCACCACGGCGAGATCGTGGGAAATGAAGAGCAGGGCCAGACGCCGTTCGCGCTGAAGATCCTGAAGCAGGTTGATCACCTGGGCCTGGACGCTGACGTCGAGAGCCGAAACGGGTTCGTCGCAGACAATTAATCTCGGTTCCACCGCCAGGGCCCGGGCGATGCCGATGCGCTGGCGCTGGCCGCCGCTGAATTCGTGCGGGTACCGGTCCATGTGCTCCGGCTGCAAACCGACCGATTGCAAGAGCTCGCCAATCCGCTTTCGACGCGCCTCGCGGTCGGGCGTGATCCGATGGATGTCGAGGGCCTCGCCGATGCTTTCGCCCACGGTGAGCCGGGGATCCAACGAGCTGAACGGATCCTGAAAAATCATCTGGAACTGGCGCCGCCGGCTGCGCAGTTCCCGTGATTTCAAATGGGTGATGTCCTCGCCGTTGAACTTCAGCCGGCCACCGGTGGGAGTCACCAGCCGAAGGATTGCGCGTCCCAGGGTGGTTTTTCCGCATCCGCTCTCTCCCACCAACCCGACCGCCTCGCCTTCGGCGACCGTCAGCGACACGCCATCGACAGCCTTGACCGTGTGGCGGGACCCGGCGAGCGCGGCCTGCTGGACCGGGAAGTGAACCTGGAGGTTTTCGACTTCGAGGAGCGGCATGGGATCAGGAGTTCCAAAAGGGACAGCGGACAAGATGGCTGCCACCCGTGTCATCGAGTGCGGGTGCTTGCAATGAACACTCGGGTTTGGCCACCGGGCAGCGCGGGGCGAAGCGGCATCCGGCAGGCCACTGGCCGGGTGGTGGCACCATTCCGGGAATGCTGCGCAACCGTTCCGCCGGATGGCCCAATTCGGGGACCGATTCCATGAGCGCCCGGGTGTAAGGATGGCGTGGCTGTCGCAACAGTTGCCGCGCCGGGGCTTCTTCAACCACCTGGCCCGCGTACATGACCGCCACCCGGTCGGCCAAATCCCCGACGATTCCCAGGTTGTGGGTGATGAGCAGGATGGCCATGCCCAACCGCTTTTTGAGATCGAGCAGCAGTTCCAGGATCTGGGCCTGGATGGTCACATCGAGCGCGGTCGTGGGTTCGTCGGCGACCAGGAGCTTGGGTTCACTGGCCAGCGCCATCGCGATCATGATGCGCTGTTGCATGCCCCCGCTCATCTGGTGCGGATAGTCCCGGATCCGGGTTTCCGGGGCCGGAATGCCGACCAGCTTCAACAGTCGGATGACCTCGGCATCGGAGGCGCGTGACGGCTGGTGGAGTTGGAGCGCCTCGCGGATTTGGCTGCCCACCCGGAACACCGGATTGAGCGAGGCACCGGGCTCCTGGAACACGTAACTGACCACCCCGCCGCGGAGGGACCGGAGTTCGGCCCCACTGGCGGTCAGGACCTCCCGCCCCTGCACCTGGATGGAGCCGCCCACATACCGGGCGGGCGGCGTGGGCAGGAGACGGGTAATGCTCAGGGCCGTGACGCTCTTGCCACAGCCGCTCTCCCCCACCAGCGCGAGTGTCTCGCCTGCCTGAATGGTGAGGGAGACACCATCCACCACCCGGGACCAGCTGTCCGCCGAACGGAAATCCAGCTGCAAATCACGGATGGAAAGCAATGGGGCGCTCATGAACGGTTTCAGGTGCCGGATTTGATGCGGGGGTCGATCCACTGGTACAGCACATCGACGACCAGGTTGGCGGTCACCACGATCACGGCGCTGAACAGAACCGTTCC
>JBGAPN010000384.1:0-5188 GCA_044221235.1 Limisphaerales bacterium | reverse complement strand
AGGACCAGGAAGGACGGAATCGACGCGATTCGATAGCGTTCGGCGAGGGATGGCACTTCCTCGGTATTTACCTTCACCACCAGCAGTTGACCCGCGGACGCCCGGGCCACGGCATCCACTTCCGACGCGACACTCCGGCACGGCCCGCACCATGGAGCCCAGAAGTCCGCAAGAACCGGGATCGGGGATTCAGCTACCAGCGCGTCGAAAGTCGCGTCCTCCGAAATGGCAACCGGTGCTGAGGGGCCTCCAGCCTCGGCGAGGGGCGTGTGACACCGTCCACACCGTGTGGGCTGACCCAGCTTCGGGTACAGCAGCCGATTCACCTGGTGGCAGGCGGGGCAGGGAAGATGGATGCCCCGCGGATCCGAGGATAAGGGGGTCATAGGTTAGAAGGAGGCACCTTGACCGGCGCATCCGGGTGACGCCGCTTGAGTTCATCGAGCAGGGCTCGTCCGGTGGCGTCGGAGTCCGAGGGCGTGAACCCGGCAAGCTGGATCAGTTCGGGCAGGGACAATGCATCCTCGATGACAGGTTTTCCGGGTAACGCTGCCGCCCGGTCGAATGCCTCGGCGGTGGTTTCAAACAGGGCGCAGTGGCGCCGTACCGGATCCGGCAGGGCGAGGAAGAGGTAATAGTGAAGCCAGGTTCCCCGCCGGGTCAGGACAAACGAACAGGACCGTTGCCGCGGATCATCCGGTGCACAGCCATCCTGAACCCACATGAACGGACCACGCTGGTCGCCCTGGGACATCAATTGGCCGAGAGCGAGGAGGTGGAAGTCCTGGTATTGGTTGGTGATGACGCGGGACATCGTTAGGAAGTCTGCAACGGAATCCATCCCGAATCCTTCGCGGCCTTCCAAGTCCGGAAAGCGCCGGAAAGATTGAAGGCGTGGCGGCCGTGTTGGTTCAGGAGACGGGTGGCGTAGTAGGAGCGCTGGCCCGTGGCGCAGTGCACCACGATGTCCTGTTCCTTGGGCAGTTCGGCAAGCCGTTCGCGGAGTTCGTGCAGGGGAATGTGCCGGGAACCTGGAATCGCCCCCTCCGCCCGTTCCTGTGGAGTTCGTACATCCAGAAGAATCGCGCCCGCCGCCATCCTGGCCGCGAGTTCATGCCATTGGATCGACGGCATGGATCCATCCCGCATGTTCTGGGCGATCATTCCCGCGAGATTCACAGGATCCTTGGCCGATCCCACCGGCGGTGCGTAGGCGAGTTCGAGTTCCGCCAGGTCGTCCACCGTCATTCCCGCCTGCAGCGCCGTGGCGAGCACATCCATCCGCTTGTCGACCCCCTCCCTGCCCACAGCCTGGGCGCCGAGGAGACGGCCCGTGTCCGGGGCGAACAGAATCTTCAACGCGATGGGCTGGGCTCCCGGGTAGTAACCGGCGTGCGACTGCGGGTGCAGGTGGACGGCCTGGTACTGGATGCCCGCCCGCCGGAGTGTCCGTTCGTTGGCCCCGGTGCAGGCGGCGGTGAGAGAGAACAACCGGAGGACGGCGGTGCCCCACGTACCGCCGTAGCGGCCCGGCCGACCGAAGATCGCATCGGCCGCCAGCCGCCCCTGTCGGTTGGCCGGACCGGCCAGCGGGATCAGGCCCGCGGACCCGGTGACCGGATCGCGGATCTCCAGCCGGACCGGCCAGCGGGATCAGGCCCGCGGACCCGATGACCGGATCGCGGATCTCCACGGCATCGCCCACGGCCCAGATGTGGGGATCGCTTGTGCGCATCTGTTCGTCGACGGCGATGCCTCCCGTGGTTCCAATTTTCAGCCCGGCGGAACGGGCGAGGCCGGTTTCCGGGCGGACCCCCAGTCCAAGGATGACCAGGTCCGCTGGAATTCGCACGCCGCTCTTCAACAGGACCACCGAAGCGCAGTCCCCCTCGGCAGGCCCCGGAGCTTCAAATGCGGAAACGCCATCGCCGAGATGCAGGCGGATTCCGTTGTTGCGGAGTTCTTCCTGCAGGGGCGCCGCCATCTCGGGATCGAGCGGGGCCATGACCTGGGGAAGAGCTTCCGCGACGCTGACCTCGAGACCCAGGCGGCGCAGCTGCTCGGCCATCTCCAGCCCGATGTAGCCCCCACCCACTACCACGGCCCGCCGGGCGGCGCGGGTGGAGATCCACTCCTGGATCTGCTCCGCGTCGGGGACGTTCCGGACGACGAAGTGCCCGGGACGCTCAAAGCCGGGAATGGGCGGGCGGACGGGACTGGCGCCGGTGGCGATGACCAAGGCGTCGTAGGGAAGGACGTTGGTTTCCCCGGTTCGAACGTTACGGACGGTCACTTCCCTTGTGTTCGGCCGGATTTCCAGCACTTCGGTCCAGGGACGGACGTCCAGATTGAACCGGGCCTTGAGTGACTCCGGGGTCTGGACCAGTAGGGAATCGCGCGCGGCGATTTCGCCCCCGATGAAGTACGGCAGACCGCAATTGGCGAATGAGACGTGGGGCCCGCGCTCCAGAAGGATGATTTCGGCCTCCTCGGAAAGGCGCCGGGCGCGGGCAGCGGCGCTGGCGCCACCGGCCACCCCTCCCACGATGACGATACGCTTTGGGTTCAACGGTTGGATTGGGAAGCGGGGCTCGGGCCACAACAGGAACCGCCGACGCCCATCTTTTTGAGGATCATTTCCGCCGGGCAGAACCGCGTGAAGGCGGACTGGATCAGGTTGACGCCGACAAAAGCGGCCAGCAGCAGCCAGCGGCTGTCGACGTAGTGGGCCAGCGCCAAGCTGATGAGCACCATGGTGCCGGCAAGGATTCGGACGTAGCGTTCGATGGTCATGTGAGGAGGGGGCAGGAGTTCAACGGGAGAAAAAGGGACGTTTAGTGGTGCGTGTTGTGCATGGACGGGTCGGGAGAGGGACAGCATTCATGTAACAGGTTTCGCCTTTGGAACAGCACTGATTTGCCGTTGGAGTCACCAGGGCATAGGTCGTGTCTGCGGTGAGGATGGTGTCACCCACCGGTGTCAATTCCACGGCCGGATGGGTGCTGGCCAGCTCGCTCGGCAGCCGGCCAATGTTTGCCTGCGCCCCGGGGGGCCAGCCGCCGGCAATGGCACCTGGAATGGAAGTGACTCCGAGCCGGATGGCGAGGTCGAAGGGGCTGAGAATGTTCGGGACCACGGGTGTTTGCAGACCTGCATATGAATATATGCGCATATAACGATTTGCAAGTGGGAAATGATCCGCAGGAGCGCACGACCGTCAGTGACGCCGGATCGGCGCGCCGTGGGTGATTCTGGAAAGCGCCTCGCTGGCGGCCTCGCGAATTGAGGGGGAATCGGAACCCTGTTGGAGTTCCCGTAGCCGGGGGACCGCATTGCTGGCCGCTCCTCCCAGGTCTCCCAAGGTCTCGATTTCGTCCAGATCCGTCCCGACGTGCCTGGCCAGCCGATCGATGGCCTCCTGGGGCGGGACGGGGGAGACTTGGCAGAGGGCAAGATCCGCCCAACTGAACTGCGAGGCGGCTGCGGTCTGGATCAGGTAGGGAACGGCGAGTGCGGCTGAAGTTCCACCCCGACGGAAAAAGGGCCTGGCCACCATGAGGGAGAGGTCGGAGGTGCGGTTGAGGTGGTTCGTCAGGGTTGCGACGGCTTCGGGGGCGTGTTCAGGGCCCATGGAAAGAAGGGCGAATGCGGCGCAGGTGGGCACATGGCGGTATGAGTCATTGAGCAGGGTTCGCAATGTCGGGATGGCCGCCGAGGCGAGAGGACCGAACTGGGCGACGGAATAGGCTGCATTGGCACGGACCTCGCCATCGCTGTCGGTGAGGGCCGAAATGAGAGGGGTCAGTTCCGAGGGGGAAGTGCAGGTGAGGCTGCCGAACTCCAGGGCGGCGAAGTAGCGCTCCGTCTGTTGCTGACTCGAGAGCATTTGGGACATATTGGACCGGGCGGCGGGATTCTGCGGCTGGATCCGGGCGAGGGCGATTAAGGCGCGTGCCCGCTCGGTGACATCGCTCGAGACATCGCGGCGACGCTCCAGTTCAGGAATGGCGTTGGAGGCGGAGGGACCCAGTTCCCCCAGAAGCCAGATGGCGGCATGGCGACGCCAGGCAACCGTTCCTGGATCGGGTATCATGGCCGCCAGCTTCTGGGGCAGCTTGCGTCGCAGCCCCTGGATCAGGGGGGACTCGATGAGGTGTCGACGGCTCACTTCCCGGAGCAGGCCAGGAACGGCATCGGCACCCAGTCGCCGGATATCGTCGCGGGCCGCGTTGGGCTGGCCGGGCCAGCTAGGAGAGACCGTGCTCCAATAGGCCGGAAGCGTGGACGACGACGACAACGAGGGGCGCCAGGTGAAATAGCCGACGCACAAGGCGATAGCGAAGAGCACCAGTGTGGCCCGCACGGACTTGGACACACCCGCAAGAGAAACGTCGTTGTTGTAGATCGCCAATCCGAAACAACGGCCCTGTCTAGCCGGCCTCCGGATGGGTTTCGGCCCACCGGGCCATGAGCCACAGGAGGTCGCTCAATCGGTTGAGGAAAATGATGATCTCCGAATTCTGGAGAAGGCCGGATTCCTGGAGGGCGACGACCCGTCGCTCGGCCCGGCGGCAGGTGGTCCGTGCGACATCCAGGGCCGCAGCGACCGGTGTCGCCCCCGGGGTGGCCCAGCCTTCAAACGTGATCTTTCGGGATTCGAACTCGGCGACCAGCCGGTCGACGCGCACAGCATGCTCCCCCGTGACCAACTGGAAGCCGCCCCTTACGTAACGCTCGAGGTCCTCGACGCCGGTGGCCAGTTCACCCATGACGATCACCAGATCCTTCTGAATGGAGAACAGCTGTTCGCCGAGTCCGGGGGCCTGATTGAGAGCGCGGGCCATGCCCAATGCGGCATTGAGCTCGTCGACGCTTCCGTAGGCTTCGACGCGCGGATGTGTCTTGGAAACTCGCCGGTTGAACATGAGACCGGTGGTTCCGGCATCTCCGGTGCGGGTGACGATGCTTGCCATGGGCGGCGGGACAGTGTGGCGGAAACGGCGGAATGCAAAGCGGGGAAGGGAAGGGATATCTGTTGGGGTGCTGGTGGCTGGAGTTGGGAGACCATGGAGGTGACCCGATCCCAACAATCCGGTTCTACTAAGAATTTAGTTGCAGCGTGGATTGGATTTTGAAACTAATGAATTAGTAACAACACGCGAGCATTCAAAGTATGGCCCGAAAGAAA
>JBGAPN010000383.1:0-5226 GCA_044221235.1 Limisphaerales bacterium | reverse complement strand
GCTGATCACGCTGATCGATAAACTTGGCAGCGACGGTGGCGGAGAAGGCGGCGGCGACTGATCCGAACCTCAAGAAAGACCGGTCCGCGTCAAACGCGGACCGGTCTTTGTTTTTGTTTACTAGAATAAACGTCCGCACTTGACAGGGTGGCGATCTTTCGAGTAAATACAAAGTAGTTACATTGCATTGGCGTTTGCGTTACTGTCATCCACGTGGAGTTCGACTGGAACAATTCGCCCTTCGCCATGGACGGTTCTTTGACGACGGGAGACATCGAAGAGTCTTTCGAGGACCCCTTTGCCGTCCGGTTGTTGCCCGACTCACCCCGATTTGGAGTGCAGGCACGGTTCTTCAACTTGGGAAAGGCAGACTCGGGTCAGGGAATCTTCAGTGTTTACCGCACCAACGGTCGGATTTTTCGGGTGATCTGCGCACGCCAGTTTACGGATCAGGAGGAGTTCTTTTATCAAAGGAAGCTTCGGCAGGCTCTTGAATCCTGATGATCAATGGCTTGGTCACATCCTGGGACGACGTTCCCCTGTTCGACAGCGAACAGGCGGAGGCGGATTTCTGGGCGGACAATCAGGTGGATCTCCGGTTGATGGAATCCGCCACGGTGGGCGCCACCGAGCAGACCGAATCGGTGACGATTACCCTGCGCATGGATCCGAGGATGCTCGCCCGGATCAAGCGGCTCGCCCGTCAGCGGTTTTTGAATTACCAGAGCATGATCAAGCAATGGCTTAGTGAACGGATGGAAAAGGAATTGAAGGATCGGTGACAGCTGTTTCACCCTTAGCGACTTCCACATTGTCATGAACACGTCTCGCACCTCGATGCCTTCCGCGGCCTGGAATAACCCGGCTGCCGCGGCGTTCACGCTGGTGGAACTTCTGGTGGTCATCTCGATTATCGCCGTGCTCGCCGGTCTGGTGGTGGGCATCGCTCCCGCGGCCAGCAAACGGATGCGTGAAGCGCGCATTAGGGCCGAGTTGGACGCGCTGGTCACCGCGATTGAGTCGTACAAGGCGAAGTACGGGGTATACCCGCCCGACAATTTCGATCCGGTTCGGAAAGTCTCTAATCCAGCGATGAACCCGCTGTATTACGAACTCACGGGTGTTCTGGCGGATAATGTCCGCGGGGTTTTGATGACCTCCGACGAAAACACCCTGATCAGCCCGAATGACTTCCAGAAGTATTTTGGACGGGAAGGGGTGCTCAACAGTGTGGCGCGGATTCCGGCACCGACGCCGGCTGAGCAAAACAAGATGGACAAGGAGCAGAAGAAGCGGTTGATGCGCCACGAATTTAAGTCGAGTCAGTACGCGGAAATCTTCCGATCCAAGACGGCTCCGGGTTACGTGGACCTCGAGGTTCTCGCGGCGGGTTCCTCCGGCGACGCCTCCGGCAAAAAGGGCGGCGGCTTCTTTTGGCCCCCCCGGCTTCCCATCAACCAGCATCCCGTTCAGACGAACCCCGGACTGAATCCGTGGCGATACGTGTCGACCAATCCCACCAACAACCCGGGCCGCTTCGATCTCTGGGCCGAGATTCGTGAAGGCGACTCGACCAACATCGTTGGCAACTGGTGATCTTTTGCACGCTCTCCAATCACGCCCCATTCCCATGAACGTCATCCCATCCTCCCAGAAACGTCGCGGTTTTACGCTGATCGAGCTTCTGGTGGTCATCTCCATCATCGCCATCCTGGCGGGCATGCTCCTGCCGGCGCTCGCGGGCGCCAGCAAGAAGGCGAAGATCAAGAAGGCTGAGGTCGACATGAGCAACCTTGCTGCGTCGGTTCAGGCGTACAACGCCGAGTACAGCCGCATGCCGACTTCGAAGCGGACCCGCAATGCCATCTCCGATGCCTGGCCCGATTTCCTATACGGGACGCAGCAGGGCGGGGGGCAGATTCTCGATTCCAAGGGCAAGCCGGAGGGGATGACGGCGATCAACCGTTCGGGGCAATGGCAGATCAGCAATGCCGAGCTGATGGCGATCCTGACGGGAACGGACCTGGCCAATTTTCCTCCCGGTGCCCCGGCCTATGCTGCGCAGAATGATACGGACAATCGGCCCATTAATTTCAACAACGCGCTGAATCAGAAGGGCCGCGTGTTCCTCAATCAAAAAGTGGCCAAGGGCGTGGGGCCGAATGGTGTCGGCGAGCTCGACAAGGTGATGCGGGATCCGTGGGGACATCCGTTCCTGGTCTGGGTCGATCTCGATTTCGATAACAAGATTGTGAACCCCTTCCCGGATGTGGCGGGCGGCATCATCCGTCCGGCGACTGATCCGGCGGCCAAGTTCATCTCCCAGTCTGTGCTGGTGATGTCCTTCGGCCCCGATGGCCAGGCGGATTTCACGCTTCCCGCCAATGCCAAGGGTACGGTGAACGCGGACAACCTGTACAGCTGGCGCTGACCCCGGCGCACCTGCATGGAGATGCACACCATGACTCCCCCAGTACCTCAAGACGGCCGGCAGCGTGAGCGGGCGTTCACGTTGATCGAGCTGTTGGTGGTGATTGGAATCATCGGGCTGCTGATGTTCATCGCCGTGCCGGCATTCAAGGGCTTCGGTCAGGGGAATGTCATGACGGCAGCCCAGCAGCAATTACGCGACGACCTGGGGTTTGCCCGGCTTCAGGCGATCCGGAACCGGTCACCGGTTTACATGGTCTTCTTCATGCCTCCGTACCGGGAAACACCCGAACAATTTTCCTCCGACCTGGCGCAGGTCCACTCCGCCATCCGCTCGTTGCCGATGTCGGACGATTACCAGAGGCAGTATCGG
Organism: Limisphaerales bacterium; assembly: GCA_044221235.1. Taxonomy (GTDB): domain Bacteria; phylum Verrucomicrobiota; class Verrucomicrobiia; order Limisphaerales; family UBA9464; genus UBA9464. The sequence goes on along the minus strand of JBGAPN010000383.1, from coordinate 2,423 downwards.
GAAATGGCGCTCCGGGCCTTCACCAACACCTTTCCGCGGCAATATACAGCCTATGCGCTCTTCACCGAATCAAGCCTGGGAGAGCAACCCGGTATCAAACGACTCCGATACCTCACGGAATGGCGGCCCCTTCCGGACGGCGCCCTGTTCCCAACCAACGGGTTCGAATTGATCCTTCCCTCCTGGGTGACCGGAATCTCCAACCAGATTGTCCTGACGAACCTTAATGCCCGATCGTTCCCGTTCCCCATTGCGCCTGAACGCGACATCCCAAACAACCCGATCGACACGAAGGACATGAAATTGAGGCTGCCCGCTTTGGCCTTCGACCCTCAGGGGCGGCTCTTCAATTTCGATCAGGACGGACGCCCGATTGGCAATGGAGCAACGTTGGCCGATCGGTATGTCGCGGTATCCGCCGGGAGTGTCCAGTTGACCCGGATGATCCCCACCCGGAAAGGCGCGACCCCCATTTACGACTTCCAACAGCCTGCCGATGTGGTGGAGACGCCGCGGAGAAATTACACCAACCAGCTGGTGCGCGTCTCGGCGCTGACCGGCCGCGCGAAACCCTTGAAACCCGTCCAATGAAAGCCGTCCTCCTCCGCCCGCGGTCCGCACGTACGGACGCGTTTACGATGGTCGAACTGGCGCTCTGCATCGCCATCGTGTCTTTCGCCATGGTGGCCATTCTTGGGGTGCTGCCGCTGGGCCTGAACGTCCAGAGGCAGAACCGGGAAGACACCATTGTGGACCAGGAAGGCCCGCTGTGGGTCGATTTGATCCGCAAGGGCGGCATCGGCTGGGACGATGTTACCAATTATGTGGATTACATTCTGGTGGAGCGGACCCCGGTCAACGGCAGTGGGGGAACGAAGACCTACGGATTTCGGGGTGCCTTTCTGTCGTCCGAATACTCTATCCCCGCGCCGGATGCCGTCCTGGCTACGCCCGGTGATGTGGTGAGCCTTCTTTCCATCCCCCGTTTTGAAGCGGACCGCGGAGTGATCTACAGCAATAAGATCACCGCCATCCTCCGGTCGTTCAGCGGATCGCTGGGTTCACAGATTCGTCCGGACCGCACGGTGACATTCCGCCCGGACGAGCGGCAGCTGGACAATTCCTTCCGCTATCAGTTGCAGGTGGAGCTGACGCCAGTGACGCAGTTGCCGACATTCAACGTTTCGCCGACCAACCTGGTCGCCCAGGCGGGGATCCAGACTGGTGGGTATCTGAATGCGCTCCGACTTGACACGAATCTCATGTCGGAACTCAGGGATCCGCTCCAGCTGCAGAATGCCTCCCAGGACCTTCTGGCGGCGACGCTGTATGATTTGCGCCTCGTGTTCCGCTGGCCGGTGTTTCGCGTAGGGGGCGAAGTCAATGTGGGACCGGGACTCCGGGTATTCCGAACTCAGGTGATGGGGAAGCCCCGGTTCGCCATCTCCAATCCAAACGACGTCAATGCGGTGTACTGGCCTGCAACTCCCATCCGCCCCCGGCGCTTTGACGGCAACTCCATCAACCGCGACCTGACCCGGTAAACGCAGTATGAATCCGGTTTCCTCCAATTCCGCCTCGACCGGTCCCCGAAGGTCCGCCGCCTTCTCGCTGCTCGAGATGCTGGTCGGCATGGGCATCCTGTCGATCATCGTTCTGGCCCTGTTCGCCATGTTCAACCAGACGCAGAAGGCGCTCCTCGCGAATGTTGGACAGTCCGATGTGATGGAGAGTGGCCGGGCGGTTGTGGATCTGCTTGTCCGTGATCTGGTCCGTGCACATCCGGCCAATCTGGCGACCAACCGTGTGTACGAGGCGGGCACAACCAACATCGACCGCGTTATCCAGCCCGCGGCGAACCTGGTCATCCTGCGGACCGCAGCCGGCGTCACTAACAATGAGGTTCGCAGTCGACTTCTGGATGGCTGGCATCGCGATTCGGTTCTGCACGATCTCTTTTACCTGACTGAAGTTCGGCCCGGCTTGTGGACAGGTTCAGGCCTGTTTGTTTCGGCTGAGAATCCGGATTACCCGGATGATGGACTGGGAACCCTGTACCGGTACGAGGACCGGCAGCCTGTCGCGCTCCGGGGCACCCGGGCGGCTGAATTGGCGGACACACTCTACCAGAGGTTTTTCAACAACGCCTCCTATCGGCTGGCAGCCACCAATTCGAACCGGCTTCTCGACGGGGTCGTTTTCTTCCGGGCCACGGCATTCGGGCGGCAGGGTGAGGCACTGGATCCGACCCTCTGGCCGCAAACCAACCGATTTCCCATTCCCACGGATGTTCTGATCGGGCCCAACAGCGCGATCAATTTCAACCTGAATGCCACCCTGTTCCGGGGCCAGGCTTTTCCCAGCTCCGTGGAGCTGGAGCTGGGTGTGCTTCCTTCGGAGCTGCTCGATAAATATCGCGTGCT
>JBGAPN010000382.1:0-5490 GCA_044221235.1 Limisphaerales bacterium | reverse complement strand
GACATGAAGATCGAGACGGCACAGTCCACGGCCCGGGAAATCACCGACAAGCTCGGGCAGGGGATTGGCGTCGCGGGTTCCGGCATCAGCGGATGCGGTCCCGCCATTGGCCTCGCCTGCAACATTACCGACCGCACCAGCGTCCGAGCCATGCTCGACCAGGTGGCTCTGGCCTATGGCGGATTTGATTCCATTTGTGTCACCGCCGGCGTGTTCTGGCCGAGCGACACGACCGGGCACATTCCCGATGACAAATGGGCCTTCACCTTCGCGGTCAACGTCACCGGCAGCTACATCGTGGGAGATGAGGCGGCGCGAACCTGGAAGGAACAGGGGTTGCGAGGAAACCTGGTGCTGACCACCAGCGCCAATGCTGTGGTCGCAAAAAAGGGCAGCGTGGCCTACGACACATCGAAGGCTGCTGCCAACCACCTCGTGCGCGAGATGGCCATGGAATTGTCACCGCTGGTCCGGGTGAACGGCGTGGCTCCGGCCACGGTGGTGCAGGGATCCGCCATGTTCCCGCGGGACCGCGTCATCGGTTCCCTGGCGAAGTACAACATTCCGTACACCGACGATGAGGCGACCGAATCCTTGGTGAAGAAGCTGGCGCAATTCTATGCGGACCGGACGCTGACCAAGTCCCCCATCACGCCCGCCGATCAAGCCGAGGCCTATTTCCTCCTGGTCAGCCAGCGGTTGAGCAAGACGACCGGACAGGTCATCACGGTGGACGGGGGCCTGCACGAGGCATTCCTGCGCTGACCGTTGGGAACCTAGTACGCCCGAAACGGCAAAGGGCCGGCGGAGTGCCGGCCCTTTTCTTTGAACGGGAATCACCGGGCGGGTGCGGCGCGTTGGAACGCGGTGCCGCCCGGATCACGCGGAAGCCAGCTAGGACCGATTGATGATCTGCGGGTCGCAGGTCACGGTGCAATTGGCGACCGAATCATTGATGACCACGCTGTATTTGACCGTTTCAGGATCGTTGGCCGTGTCCCGGATCACCGTATTCCTGGGCCCGGGAGTGTAGGTGAAATCGTTGGCGCCATCCCCGGAGAAATTGACCTGCGAAATGGTGTATCGCTGATCACACTCCAGTCTGACGTTGACCTTACCCTGTCCCCCGCCGCGTTGGAACGTCGCCCCTCCCTGGCCGTCATCGCCTCCCGTGTAGCAGTAGGAGTAGGCCAGGCCGTTCGAACCGATGACGTTGATGTAAGGCGGGATGGAGGCGAAATTGCGGACATCCAAGGACACATTTCTGTCGACGTTATTGGGCATGACGAGAATTTTTTGGGGGGTTGTGCCGGGGTCGAAATCGACTTCCGGGCGGATTGTTAAGGGAACCGCCGCGAGTGTCCCGATGCGGTACTTACTGGGTCAAGTGGTTTCCAGAGTTTGTGGCCGAACCGGGGAGCTACTCGTCGTCCACGCGCCGCCGGTTGAACGTGTTCATGGAGCGTTGCTGCACCTTGACCTTTCGTTGGCGATCTTGACGAGCACGGACTCCGGCGCCGGCGGCAACGGATTCCTGCTCCCGACGCAGCTTGAGATAACTTTCCAGGCGCTCCTTGGGCAGGGTTCCTGACTCGAGGGCCTCGCGAACGGCACAGCCAGGTTCATTCTCATGACGACAGTCCCGAAACCGACAGCGTTCGGAGAGCGAGTGAATCTCCCCAAAGGCTTCCTCGAGCGCATCGTCGTGAATCCAAAGCTGAACTTCCCGCAGTCCCGGTGTGTCGATGACCAATCCTCCGCCTGGAATTGGAAAGATCTCCCGCGCGGTGGTGGTGTGGCGGCCTTTGGAATCGCGTTCCCGGACCTCGATGGTGGCCTGAAGCTCGTCGCGACAGAGCCGGTTGATCAGTGAAGACTTGCCGACCCCGGAACTGCCAAGAAACACCACGGTGTCCCGGGGGCGGATCAGCGTCGACAGCGCCTTGATGCCTTTCCGGGTTTCCGCGCTGGTCACCACGATGGTGGCACCGGCGGCCACGATTTCCGCCTCGGCAATCAGCGCTGCGGGATCCGGGTTCAGATCCGCCTTGTTGAGAATGACGACCGGCCGGACACCGCCTTCCAGGGCGAGGGAGAGAAACCGCTCGAGTCGGCGGGCCTTGAAGGTCGGGTCGAGAGCCTGGACGATGAAGGCAACATCCACGTTTGCGGCCAGGATCTGCTGCTCATTGGCGCGGCCAGGCACCTTGCGGGCGAGTTGCGAGGAGCGGGGAAGGACGTGCTGGATGACTCCCTTGGCCTCTCCCGGGAGCGGTGCGTAGGCGACCCAGTCGCCGACATGGGGCAAGTCCACCGCCGAGGCGGCCATGTGCTCCAGCCTCCCGGCCACGCTGGCCGAAATCTCGCCCTCCGCCGTGAACAACAATCGGACGCCCCGGTGTTCACTCACCACCCGCCCCGGACGCCATTGGGACGCCTCCAGAGCGGAAAAGCCCGCGGCGAGGCGGTCGGTCCATCCAAGGTCGGCGAGGTCCATACAGGCGGTGGGACAGTCTACGGGAAACGGGCCCGGGAACTCAAAGCCCAACGGTCCCTGGATCCACCCGGAAACGGCTGCCCGCGGCGAGGGCGGTCATCGGTTCGGTCTGGAGGGCGAGGTAGTCTTCCGTTTCCAGCCGGTGTTTCCCGACCGGTGCCGTCCGGAGGAGATGTTTCAGTTCGGTCCGACTGCGCGACCACCGGAACCCGTTGAAGAATTCCACCGGTTCAAACTGGGTCTTGTACAAGGCCGCTTCCGTGTAGCAGCTCCCGAGGTGCAGGTGAGACCAGCCTTCCCCCGCGAAATGTTCCACGGCCCGGGTCATCATCGCCATCCCAGTCGGCTCGACGCCATCCGTCGCGACCCGGTAAAAGGCGAAGTAGTAGAAGGCGACCCGGGGCGGTTCCAGGTACAAGAGCACGGTTCCACGCTCCCGTCCGGTAGCGGTTTCTGTGAACTGGAGAAGGTGCGTCACCACCGCGCCCGACATCAACCGGTCGAGGCGACTTCCGGGCATCACGCCCGCGCCAAAACGCTGTTCGGCAAACTCCAGCCAGGCCGCACGGCGCCCTTCGGAGAAGTCAAAATCGGCCCGTGGCAGGACTTCGAGGCGAAGCCCTTCCGCCTTACGCAACACCCGCCGGTTCTCCGAGGTTGGCTTCCATTCCCGCAACGGAACGCGGAGCTGGCGCACCAGATAAAACCGGTCGAGCTGTGACGATCCCGGCAGGAAGCCCGCCTCGAAGGCATCGGCAGGAGTTTCGCCCGGCTCCAGGAAGGCCCAGACGGCGTAGGGATAGATGTAGTGGGAGACATCCGGCGCCGCTTCGGAGAAGAGCAGTTTCATGGCGTCAAGCTCCCAGGTAAACGCGCGGCAGCCGACGGCGCCACCCGGTCAGGACATCGTAACTCACGCTGCGTTTCCACTGGGCCAGGTCATGGGCCGAGATTTCCTCCTCCCCTTGGCGTCCCATCAGGACGGCTTCGTCACCCGGGCCGGCTTCGGGCAGGTCCGTGAGATCGATCATCAAGGCATCCATGGTCACCCCGCCCACCAGGGGGACCCGGCGGCCGTGGACCAGGACCTGCCCCTCGTTCCGGAGTCGCGGATAGCCGTCGCCATAACCCAGCGCGAGCACGCCGATCCGACTTCGCCGGGCTGCGGTCCAGCGCATGCCATAGCCCACGGTGTCGCCGGGCTCGAGGTCCTGGAGAGCGGCGATCCGGGCTTTCACACTCATGACGCTTTGCAGACCGGGAAGACGGCGGCAGACCGCGGACGGATAGACGCCCTGGGCCAGCAGGCCGATGCGGACCGTGTCGAAATGGGCATCCGGAAGATCCAGGTAACCGCCCGAATTGCATTGGTGGATCTGGCGAGGCTGGATGTCCAGGGCCCGGAGTTGGGCGACACCGTCTTCAAACCGCTGCCGTTGAACCCGGGCAAACCCTTTTTCGAGTTCGTCGCTTTGGGCGAAATGACTCAGGGCACCCGCGAATTCCAGGCCGGGAATGCGGGCGAGTTCGGCAGCCCACTGCGCCGTGTCGCGCCAGTTGAAGCCGAACCGGTTCATGCCGGTGTTGATCTTGATATGAATCGGGATTCGGCTTCCCCGTTGCATCGCTCGTTGCCCCAGTTCACGGGCGATCTCGAGGCGGCCGACGCAGGGCTCCAGCGACAGATCGAGAACATGGGGCAATTCCTCCGGGAGCCGCTCTCCGAGCAGGAGAATGGGCGCCGTGATCCCAGCGGTGCGGAGCTCGTCCGCCTCGTCGAGCGTGAACACGGCAAGCTGGGATGCGCCGTGGGCGAGGGCGGTTTGGACGGCAGGGACCGCACCCAGGCCATAAGCCCCGTCCTTCGCGACGAACAGGATCCGGACGTCGGCGGGAAGTTCTGCCCGGATGCGTTGCAGATTGCCGGCGAGGGCGCGGAGGTCGACTTCAACCCAGGCGGAGCGAAGCCTTGATGCGGAGGTGCTCATTCGTTGCCCGGGGGCCAGAGCGACTGTCCGACATCGGTCCGGTAATAGCTGGCAAGGGAATGGATCCGCCGGATGTTCTCGTACGCGAGGGAAATGGCTGCCGGCAAGGACGAGGCGTGGGCTGCCACGTCGCAGAGGCGGTGTCCCGTGGCCTCGAGGGAACCGCCGACACTGGACGCCACCTCCTGCCACCACACGTCACAGGTGAAGGGGCTGTCCACGTGCACCGGGACGCGGGGTCCGCTCAACTGGGTGAAGGGGTATCCGTAGCCAGCGAGGGTCAAGTTGCAGCCGTGGGTGCGGTCGGCGTGCCATTGGGGGGACAGACGCTCATTCCGGGCACAACGTCGGAAGGTCTCAAACGGATTGGAAAGCATGCGCGCGATCAGTGGACCGCTGGTGACGCCGAGCCGGACATTGTATTCGAGCACGTGCCATCGATCTTCATGACGGATCGCTGTGACCTGAACCGGGCCATGAAAATTCACCTTTTGGAACCACGGCAGCAAGGGACGAAGGAGTTCGCGTGCGAGGCCGTAGCGGTCACCGGGATCCTGCTCCACCAATCCGCCCAATGGGGCACCGGCCACCACTCCCAGATTTCCGGTGAAGGCCCGCTTGTACTCCTGGTTGGTGACCAGGGAGTGAATTTCGCCCGCACTGACCAGGGCAATGTGACCGGCTTCACGGCGTCCGAGATACTCCTGCAGGAAGATGCCCTCGGAATCGTCGAGCCGTGGCAGCCAGGCCAGGGTGTCCGCCACGCTTTCGCAGACGATGGTGTGGATCGGACTAGTGGGCGAGCAGAGGGGATTCTTGATGACGAACGGGCGCTGTTCCCGCCGGACCTGGGCTTCAGCCTCGGCACGATCGCGGACAAAGTAGGCGCGGGGGAAGGGGATCCCGGCGTCCTGGCACAGTTCCCGGGCAAAATCGCGCTCCCGTTCGAGTCGGAGAGCCTCGCCTGTCGCGCACAGGAACGGCGCCGCCAAAGACAGGAATTCC
>JBGAPN010000381.1:0-5246 GCA_044221235.1 Limisphaerales bacterium | reverse complement strand
GGACCAATTCCACCGGGGTGCCGACCCGCAGGCACATTTCCAACAATCGGGCGCGATGTTGAACGGGAATACGGATCACGGCGACGACAGCCCGGTCGCCGGGGGACAGGCTGGAGAGCGGTTGGAGGTCGGCGGCGGGTTTCATCCGGTCAATGGAACTGCAGTGGCGGACGCCTTACGCCGCCAACCGGTAGGGGGGCACGGTCTCGACGAGAATGCTTTCCGCCAGTTTGGCGCTTAGGCCGAGGCGGGCGTTGCAGACCTGGCAGAGCACGTTGTTCTGGAGCGTGATCACCTTGACCCGTTGCTCCTCGCCAAAACCCATCTCCCGGAGGCGCTGGTTGGTATCTGGATTCGCCGTGAGTTTCCGGATGATGACCACGCAACCGGCCCGGACCCGGTTGAGCGGGTGCAACAACGGCCCGGGCTGCGGGTCCTTGGCCGGTATTGGGGGCGTGTCGTGCACAATGGAACTCTAGGGAGATCGCGGGACGACGGCAATCCAGGGGATTGGCGGGCCGTTGCGGTGGGTTGTCGGTAGATTGCGCAATGGAAGCGGTGTGTGCGGTGATGGACTCCAGTGAGGGATCCATTTCTTCAAGGGGTTTGAACTTTGTGCTTTGGCGGCACCGCACTACCATGGCCGGACTCCGATCGGAATTTCCTCTGAGTTCCGCCGGTCATTACACCTACCACGCAGGCTTATGGCATTTGAACTTCCCCCACTTCCGTATCCCAAAGAAGCTCTTGAACCTCACATTGATGCGCTGACGATGGAGATTCATCACGGACGCCACCACAAGGCGTACGTGGACAATCTCAATAAGGCCGTTGCGGGCACCCCGCTCGAAGGAAAATCGCTGGACGCGCTGATCGGGGATCTGGCGTCGGTGCCGGACGCCATTCGCGGTCCGGTCCGCAACAACGGCGGCGGCCATTGGAATCACAGCTTCTTCTGGAAGCTGATGGGCCCAGGCAAGGGCGGAGCACCCAAAGGGGACTTGGCGGCGGCCCTCACGGCGGCCTTCGGCACGGTCGACGACTTCAAGGCCAAGTTTGAAGCCGCGGGCATTGGCCGATTCGGTTCCGGCTGGGCCTGGCTGGTGGTAAACGGCGGTAAATTGGAAATCGCCTCCACCCCGAATCAGGACACCCCGGTCATGGGCAAGGCCGTTTCCGGCATCGATGGCAAGCCGATCCTCGGCGTCGATGTCTGGGAACATGCCTACTACCTCAAATACCAGAACAAGCGCGCCGACTACCTGAAGGCGTTTTGGAACGTGGTGGATTGGGACGCGGTGGCGGCCCTCTACGCGGCGGCCCACTAACCGATATCGGGTCCGGGAGTTCGGAGCGGATCTCGTTCCGGACAAAGCCCGTTCCCCAATGGGGCGGTCTTTCAGCAAGGGACATGGATTCCCGGCTTGGAAGACCGCCTTTTTATTGCGAGAGCACTCCGGGAGGTTCCGGTCCGTCCGGGAATCGGGTTCCTGGCACCCTGTGGGAATGGGCGGAGGGATTCGTCGAGGACAGGTCCAGCCAGGCGGCGACGGGTGCCGCCAGAAGGTCCAGACGAAATGGGGCCAGTTCGTGGGTAGGACCCTCCAATTCCAGGATCTGTCCATCCCGCGACGCCTGATGGAGGCGGCGGACCGATTCGGGCGGCGCCACAGTGTCGGCGCTGGCCGCAACGAAGAGCGCGGAGACCGGCTGGTCCTCCATCCAGCGAAGGGGATCCAACCCGTCGGGCGGTGCACCGAGCAATGGGGGAACCTTCCGGGTGGCCCGCTGGATCAGTCCTTCAGGCAACCAGCCGGCGTAATTGCGCCGGATGCCCTCCACGGCCACCTCGAGGCGGTCGTAAGGCGTGATGGCGACCACCGATTGCACCCTGGGCTCCTGGCTGGCCCAGCGCAGTGCCACGGCGGCTCCGTACGAGACTCCAACCACCTGGACCGGCCAGCGGGCCTGGTTCCGTTGGACCAGTTCGTCCATCAGATCCGTCAGATCCCGCGACTCCTGCAGGCCAAAGGAAATCCGGTCGCCGCCCGAATGGCCATGGCCCCGGAGGTCCAGGAGGACGCCCGTCCTGCCGTCTTCTGCCAGCTTCAGGGCCCACGGGATCATGCTCTCTTGATCGAGTCCGTATCCGTGGAGAAGTACCACGGTTCCGCGGCTGGGTGGCGACTGAGTGGGTGTCCGGGCGGGAAAGCGGTAGAGAGGCCAGAGTTTGCCGTGGGCCGGATAATTGGTCAGGACCAGTCCGGTTTGATAGTCCCCTGGGGGAACACAACGATAGGCCAGAGTCGCGGGCGGATTGCCGACTGTGGCAACTTGTTCCGGAATCCGGTCCATCACCGCCGTGGGGAAGCTGAAATAAACCCGTGGCAGCGGTGCGACGATTTTGGGGAAGGACTTGGGTGCGCGGAGGAACTGGCCGGCAAGAAATCCGCTCGGCGTGCAACCGGCCCCGGTGGCGACCATCGCCGCCAGCCAACCTGTCGCGATCCAGTTCCAATAACGCACCGCCCGTGAATACCGTTAAGGTGGGGAATTGGGAACGCTGGCGATGCAGAAGTGTCGGGCAACCGGCACCACGGGATGCGGTGAAGGAACGGTAGGATTGCGCAATGTTTGCGCACGGTGCCCGGGAAGAGCGCAAAGGCTGCCCGCAGCCGGCGGCTCGGCCGCTGGGAATGGCGGAGAATCAGGCTGGTATCCCAGTTGCTTTCCAGACGGTTACCTCCCGGAGATCGCAGGCGTCTTGGGGAAGGCAAGCCAGACAAACAGTCCAGCAAAACACGATATGAAGACACTGAAGCAGGCAGTCCGTCTCTGCGGTCTCACCGCAGCGTTGATCATTGGTGCCGGTTCCGCGCAGGCCCAAAACCAGTCGGATGGTCCCGGAGGGGGTCCCCGGGGCAATTTCGATCCCGCACAAATGCGCCAGCGGATGATGGAACGGATGCGGGAGCAGTTCGGCATCACCAACGATGACGAATGGAAGATCGTTTCCGAACGGATTGAGAAGGTGAACGAGGCCCGACGCGCCACCGGTGGCGGATTTGGCCGGATGATGGGAGGACGTCCCCCGGGCGGCGGTGGCCAGGGTGGCGGCGGCGGTGGAGGCGGTCAGGGCGGTGGTCAAGGAGGAGGGCGTGGTGGCCGCGGTTTCGGGCCGCAAGCCAGCCCGGAAGAGCAGGAACTGCAGAAGGCGATCGACGACAAGGCGTCCAATGACGTGATCAAGGCCAAGCTGGCCAAGGTTCGTGACGCCCACAAAGCCGGCGAGGAAAAGCTCAAGACGGCCCAGCAGGAGCTCAAGGAAGTGCTCGATACCCGCCAGGAAGCCGTTGCGGTCCTGATGGGATTGCTGCCCTGACGGTTGAACTTCCTTCCGCGATTCCGCCCATGGACCCGTCGAATCCAGCCTTGACCGAACTGCTCACGCGGATGGTGACCGCCCGGCAGTTGGCGGCATCGGATGCGCGGCTCTTTACTGCGAGCGGGGCGAATGAGGGCGAGCCGACGGAGGACAAAATCCTGCGCTGGCTCGCCGGCGAATATCAGGTGGCGTACACGGCGCTGGATGAACTCGAGCCGGACAAAGAGGTATTGTCCCTTTTTCCGGCCCGACTTCTCTTGAAGGAAGAGTTGTTGCCGTTGCGACGGGTGAATGGCCATGTGGAGATTGCAACCAGCCGCCTCTTCAACACCAGCGGACTGGACGCGCTCCGGACGGTCACCGGCCTGAAGCTGAAGCCGGTTCTGGCGCCGACTGAAGTCATCCAGCGGGAGATGAAGAAGCGGCTGGGAGTCGGAGCCGACACCATCGACACCCTGGGCGAGGAGGCGAGCTTCCAGGTCGTCGACGAGGAGACGGATGATGGTAACCTCGACAATGCGGCGGAGGACGCCTCCATCATCCGCTTCGTCAACCAGGTCCTGAAGGATGCCATCGAGCTCCGGGCGTCCGACGTCCACCTGGAACCCTTCGAAGACGAACTGCGGATCCGCTACCGGATCGATGGTGTGCTCCAGGACATCCCGGTGCCGGCCCAGGTGAAGCGTTTCCAGCCGGCCATCGTTTCCCGTGTCAAAATCCTGAGCCATCTCAACATCGCGGAAAAGCGGCTGCCGCAGGACGGCCGAATCCGGGTGCGCATCGAGGACGCGGAGATCGACATCCGTGTGTCCATCATTCCCATGCTCCACGGCGAGGCGGTGGTCATGCGGTTGCTCCGACAGAATTCAAAGCTGCGGGGCATGAAAGATCTTGGCATGGCCAAGCGGGAGCTCGACTGCTTCAACCAGGTGCTCCAATTGCCACACGGGATCATCCTCGTCACCGGTCCGACGGGCAGTGGCAAGACCTCCACGCTGTACACCGCGCTCAATGAGATCAACGACAGCGAACGCAAAATCATCACCATCGAGGATCCGGTGGAGTATCAGCTTCGCGGGGTCAACCAGATCCAGGTTTCGGAGAAGGCGGGGCTCACCTTTGCCCGCGGCCTGCGCTCCATTCTCCGTCATGATCCCGATGTGGTCCTGATCGGTGAAATTCGCGACCAGGAGACCGCCCAGATTGCGGTCCAGGCCTCGCTCACCGGCCATCTCGTGTTCTCGACGTTGCACACCAACGACGCCCCTGGCGCAGTGACCCGGCTGGTGGACATGGGAGTTGAGCCCTATCTGGTGGCGTCCTCGCTGGAGGCGGTTCTGGCGCAGCGACTCGTCCGCGTCTTGTGTCCGCTGTGCAAGCTCCCGGATGTCACCCCGAAATCCCAGGCCTTCAAGGCGAGCCTGGGAATTCCCGCCTCGACGGTGCTGTACCGCTCGGTCGGGTGCCGGGAGTGCAGGAACACCGGGTTCCACGGCCGCAAGGCGATCTTCGAATGGATGGACACCAACAACGAGATCCGGCAGCTGGTGCTCAAAAGTGCATCGACCGACCTGATCCGCGACGCGGCAATCCGTGGCGGCATGCGCACCCTGGCGCAGGATGGCTGGCGTCTGGTCCAGATGGGCGTGACCACGGTGGAGGAAGTCCTGAGCGTGACTACGGCAAAGGAGATTTCCCATTCAACCGAGGAAGTGCCGACGCCTGACGAGGAACGGGTGTCTCCGGCCAGCATCGCCCTCGCGGCGGACGAATAGAGCCTGTCATGCCTGTCTTCGTTTACAAAGCCCTCCAGACCGATGGCTCCTCGATCGAGGGGGAGCTTGAGGCGTCGGGCCGTCTG
>JBGAPN010000380.1:0-5246 GCA_044221235.1 Limisphaerales bacterium | reverse complement strand
CTGTTCGTGTCCTCCTACGACCTCCTCAGCCGACTGTCCGAAGCCCAGGCCGGTGGATTTGTCACCAACGTCCTGCACGTGGCCGGATCCCAGGAAGACGTAGGGGCCCTGTCAGTCCGCGCGGTTCCCGGCGATCCGGTGGGCGGCGGACGGAACCTGGATCTGAATTACGACAGCTTTCCCAGCGGTCCCATCATCGACCTGATCGGTATCGTGTGGCAGGATGGGCCCGACAGCCTGAATGCGGCCACCAACACGGCGGCCACCTATCTGCAGGAGGATGGCCGGACCGTGGGCGTGCGTTATCCCAAGACAGGGCAGGACAGCATGGCAGGCCGGGTCGTGTTCAATTCGTTTGCGCTCGAGGCTCTGCCTCTGGACGGCGCCGCTCCGAACGATCGGACCTCGGTCCTCGCCGACGCCCTGCGATTCCTGGCGCCGGACATGGTCCCGGGATCCACCATTGCCTTCGATCAACCCGCCTACACGGTCCCCGGAAACGTGGTGGTGGAGGTCACCGACAGCGTTCGCGCGGGCGCCGGAACCATTTCCGTTACGGTCTCGGCGGACGGCACCAGCCGGGCCTTGAACCTCACCGAAACCGTCCGCCGGGGCGTGTTCCGGGGACGGCTGACCCTGGTGACGCCGGAGACGGTCCTGAAGCCGGGACGCCTGCCGGCCAAAGACGGGGACGTCCTGCAGGCCTCGTATACGGATTCCCAGGCGCGCATCAACCAGGTCGAGGCCCCCATCGACACCGTGGCACCGGTGATTTCGAGTGTAGACTCCGACCCGTCCTACAATGAGGCGTACATCACCTGGTCCACCGACAAGCCGACGGACGCCCTGGTCCGTTTCGGCGAATCCGGCGGGAGCGACTCCTTCCTCACCCGGACCGCCTACAGCGCCGAGCTGGCGACCGAACACGAGGTGCTGATCCGCGGCCTTCTGCCCAACCGCACCTATTATTACCAGGTCCTGAGCCGCGACGCCGCGGGCAATCTGACCCGTGACAACAACGACGGCCAGCAGTACACGCTGGAAACATTGAAGCCCCTGGAGGCCCCGTGGGAGGATGACCTTGAGGAGGAGCAGCCTGGTTGGGCCGTGTACAATGACGACGGAGGTACCGGAGCCGCATTGCCGGGAGAGGACGACGATGGCGGCAGCGGGCTCAGCGGAACCGGTTGGCGCTGGGGCGTACCCCACAATGCGGCCGGTGTCGCCGCCAACAGCGGCACCCACGTGTGGGCCACCAATCTGGACGGCGACGAGATTGACTTTGGGATCAGCGATCTGATCAGCCCGGCCATCAGTCTCGTGGGCGGTAATCGCGCCACCTTGAATTTCTCTCAGTACTACGATTTCAGCGTGTCGGGCGGGACGGAAGACGACCCATTCGGCGACTTCGTGCTCGAGGCCGGCCAGGTCGCGCTCTCAACCGACAATGGAGCCACCTGGAAGGACCTTTACACCGTCAGCGATGAAGTCTCCGCCGGCTGGGAGGATGTGGAAGTCGACATCTCGAAATACCTGGGCTCCGTAGTTCGCCTTCGATTCAACTATCAGCTCTTTGCCTTTACACCTTCTCCACGCCTGGGCTGGCTTCTGGACGACATCTCGGTCGAGATGACGACCGTTCCGCAATCCTCACTCACGATATCCAACAACATTGCCCAGGCTGAGTTCTCGATCTCGGGACCGGCCACCGTGGATGGTTCCGGCCTGCTCCTGTCGACCAATGTGCCCCCGGGAGACTACGTCGTGACCTGGAAGCCGGTGGCCTATTACGCGGCGCCTTCACCTCAAACCAACTCCCTGGCCAACGGACAATCAATCGTGGTCGCCGGGCGGTACACATTTCCTGACGCCAACGGAAACGGCATCAGCGACGCCTGGGAAACCCAGTTTTTCGGTGCGGCAAACCCCGGATACACGGGGAGCACCGACGCCGATGGGGACGGCTTGTCGGATCTCGCGGAGTGGCAGGCCGGCACCAACCCGGTCAACGCCGCCAGCCGGCTGCACCTCGAGTCCCCGGCAGTGCTCCCGGACGGCCGCCTTCAGTTCACCTGGAACACGTCGGTGGGACGGGAATACCGGTTCGAGACCAGCAACGACCTGGTGCACTGGCTTCCGGCGTCGGCTCCAGTGCGGGCCAATGGCGACGCACTAAGTACCACCCTGCCCGCGCTGGATCCCCGTCTGCCGTTTTACTTCCGCCTGGTGGTCTCGCCCTGACCGTTTCCACTCCGCCGGGACTGTGAAATCCCTGTTGTCCACCCCGGCTCCCCGTCGCATTGTTTCGGTCCGATGAGCACCTTTTCAGGACCGGTCTACGTGGTCCGCGACAACATTGACACCGACCAAATCATCCCCGCCCAGTACCTGAATCTCGTCCCCACCATCGACGAGGAATACGAGAAGCTTGGCAGCTATGCCCTGTGTGGACTTCCCGATGCCCAGTATCCGGTCCGGTTTGTGAAGGACGGCGCGATGGATACCGACTATCCCATCGTGATTTCCGGCCGGAACTTCGGCTGTGGCAGCTCGCGCGAGCATGCGCCCATCGCCATGGGGGCGGCCAACTGCCAGTGCGTGGTGGCCGAAAGTTTTGCCCGGATCTTCTTCCGAAACTGCGTCGCCACCGGTGAGCTGTATCCCATCGAATGCAGTGAGCGGCTGTGTGATGTGTTCAAGACGGGCGACCCGGCGCGGGTGGACATCGATGCCAACACGATTACCCATCTGGGTACGGGCAAGACCTACTCCCTCAAACCGCTGGGTGAAGTCCGGCCGGTGGTGGATGCGGGCGGGATTTTTGAGTATGCGCGCAAGACCGGCATGATGCCGGCCCGGGCCTGAAGTGAACGGTTCGCCAACCAGGGGCGCACGGCCGGACCGGGACGGGTTCACTCTGGTGGAAACGCTCGCGGTGTGCGCCACCGTGGCGATCCTCGCGGCACTGCTGTTGCCAACCTTGAGCCGGGCGCGGGCGGCCGGAAACGGAACCCGCTGCCTGTCCAATCTGCGTCAAATCGGCCTCGCCACACAGCTGTACTGGGATGACCACGGAAGGACGTTTGCGGAACGTACTGAACGCACCAACGGCGGCTGGCGCTACTGGTTTGGATGGCTGGCGGACGGTGCGGAGGGAAACCGTGACTTCCGCCCAGAAGAGGGTCCCCTCTGGCCCTATTTGACGGGCCGCGGCGTGGAGATCTGCCCATCCCTGAATCGGCAGTCGGCCCACTTCAAATCCAAGGCCCGAGGGGCCGCATTCGGATACGCCTACAACCTCCTCGTCGGTCCCCGCGGCCAGCCGGGCCTCCAGCCCGGAACCTTTCGCAACCCGTCGTCCCTGGCGCTGTTCACCGACGGAGGACAGGTCAACAGTTTCCAGGCACCCGCGTCCGTCGATCACCCTCTGCTGGAGGAGTTCTATTACTTCGATACCAACCGGGTGAGCGCGACGGTCCATTTCCGGCATCGCCTGAACGCCCAGGTGCTCTTCACCGACGGGCATGTGGCCCCGGAGCGGCCCGCGCCCGGGAGCGAGGATCGGCGGGTCTCCGCAGAGCTGTGCGGCCGGTTGGGCGACGACCGGGTGGTTCCTTAAGAGGAACCAAAACCTGGGAAAGCGACGCATTCGTCCCACAATCACCGGCAAGAGGTCTGCACACCTTATTTTCAGTCTCGTTCTCTCAGCTCTCAGTTGGTTTGCGGGTAGCCTTGACGGGACGCGGCGGTCCGGCGGTGGGTTCTTGCACCCAGGCCCGACTCATTCAACCTCGGGTGCCGTGGCGACACGCCCCCTGAAGGGGGATCACCGATTTCCCAGTCTTCCCCCTACCTCTCGGCGTCCGAAAGCGGGCCGTCTCAGGATCCCGTTTGGGGCGCCCTTCGATAACGAAAATCCGAAAAATCTTCTGGACACCCCGGGCCATCAGATCTGTTGTGCGAGATAACCACCCAGCTCTTCCCACTTGGAGCCATGCAAACCCGGATCTTACTCACCCTAGGTCTCGTTATCGTTGCCATCGGAGTCACCCCGTTCGTTTTGTCACACTTCGATGCTGCGCCCACCTCCTCGACTTCCTCGGCCCCGCGAGTGATTCCCACGGCAAACCCCAAGCCTCAGAGCGCTTCATCCCTGACTCTGGCCGTCACGAATAACTCTCCCGACAAGACCACGTACGTCGCCTTTTTCACCACGACCAACCTGACGTCCAATCCCCCGATCACCAACGTCATCAGCACGTCCGATTTTCGACCTGTGGAATGGGTGACCAACGTCACCGATTACAATGGGGAGGTCGTCGCGTTGACCAACCGGTTCACTGAGTTTGCCACCGGACTCCTGTACCGGGAGGACAATGGCCCCTGGATGGAGACCGTCCCCGAGTTCATCCCCGTGAGCGGCGGGTTTATGGCCGACCGGGGTCCGCACCAAGCCGCCGTGGCCTCGCAGCTGGCCACGCAGGGGTTCGCCACCGTTCTCACCAGCGACGGACAGACAGTCCGGAGCACCCCCCTGTTGCTGGCCTTCCACGACCGTGCATCCGGACTGGGCGCGGTGATCGCCCGGCTGCAGCCCCGCCTGGGATTCCAAACGGCGACCAACCGCATCCTTTACACCAACGTCCTCGACTCCCAGAACGCGGACCTTCAAGCGGTGTACACCCGTGCCGGGCTTGCCGTGGACCTGATCCTCCGCACCCAACTACCGGACCCCTACTTGTTCGGACTCGATCCTGACCAGACCGACCTCGCGCTTTACACGGAGTATTTCGGGAGCAACCCGACGGGAATCGTGACGAATGAGGTGCCAGTCTCCACCAGCGAACTGGCGCTCGATCTTCGTCTCGAATTCGGGCGCATGGCGATCGAGAGGGCGCGGATGTATGTGCTCGGGGTCACCAACAGCGCCAACCCCACCGACGCGTCCGTCAGGACGACTTGGGAACAACGTGCCGGCCGCACCTTCCTGGTCGAACGGGTTGATTACCGGGAGGCCCAGCTCCTTCTTTCGACGCTTCCTTTGCCCGCTGAGCCCAGCGCCGAGGATCGGGCCGTGACGACCAATCAGATCCCGTTGCCCTCCCCGCTCCCCGGCGCCATCGAATGGCCGCGTAGGGCAGGCGGCCGTTTCTACCTGGATCCCAAGGGGCCTGTCGTGTTGCAACCCGATCCGGGCGCAGGCGCTGGTGGAGCAATATTTGATCCTTCAATTCTGAACTCAACTT
>JBGAPN010000379.1:0-5246 GCA_044221235.1 Limisphaerales bacterium | reverse complement strand
GGCGGCTTGGGCGGACCCGAGATCCGGGAAAAGTCCAAAGGTGGTGGAACCGCTGCCGGACATCAGGGCTCCCAAGGCTCCATGGCCCTTGAGGTATTCCTGATAGAGTGCCAGCACCGGGTACTTCCGCAGGACGGGAGCCTCCAGCGCATTATACCAGCCGGCGACCGCTTCCTGCAGATTCCCAGCCTGGAAACGTCGCGCCACGGCAGCGGCGCGTCCCGGCGCTCCGTTGCGGTTTTCCGGGAAGTCCGCGAGTTCACGGAAGGCCCAGGGCGTCGGCACCCCGAATCCCGGGTGAAACAGGAACAACGCCCGCCCCTCAAGAACTGGAAACGGCGTCAGCGCTTCAATGCGTTCCCCTCTGCCAAAGGCCAATGCCGGATGGGGCTGGAGAAAGAAGTTCACGTCCGACCCCAGGCTGGCCGCAATGGCCTCCAGCTGCGCCATCCCCAACCGGCCGCCGTACAATTGGTTAAGTCCCAATAGGGTGGTCGCCGCGTTGGCGCTGCCAGCGCCCAGCCCGGCGGCGAGCGGAAGTCGTTTCTCCAAGTGGATCCGCACCGACGGCGCCATCCCCGCTTCGGAAAACCACCGGCTGGCGGCGCGGTGAACCAGATTGGTTCCGTCCACGGGCAGCTCCGGATTCGAGCAGGTCAATTCGATGCCCCCCGCTCCCGGTTCGAAACGGAGTTCATCAAACAGCGGAACCGGGAAGAACAGGGTCTCGAGCTCGTGGAATCCATCCGGCCGCTTGCCCAGCAGGTTCAAGACGAAGTTGACCTTGCAGGCGGATGAGAGGGCGAGGGACATGAAAAAGGCGCGCCAACCGAAGCCAGCGCGCCAGAGGAGGATAGCAAATTCTACTGTTTAATCCGTCAGCGGATTGAAACTGGAACCGGCAACCGTGGGGAGGACGGTCCCGCTGTCTTCACCCAGATACCGGTCGGTTTCCACACCCAGGTTCGCGGCCATTCCCGGAGCATAGCTGTCGGGGAAGACGGGCTCCGACGGCGTGATCAGCGGATCAGTCGGGATCGGGAAGGTCACGATATCGAAAGCGCCCACCAAGGTTCGCTGCACCGTGCGGGTGATGCCGTGGACATAGCCATAGCTTTGCGCCACTACCGGTCCGTCAGCCAGATAGGTCTGCTCGGTCGATCGGGTCAGCTCACCCAAACGAATGGGTTCAAGGACATTGGCGATGCCACGGCCGAGCTTCTGCTCCGCGCTGGAGCATCCGGTAAGAAGCGCCACCGCACCTACGGCGGCCAGCGTGCAGACGGTTTTGACGGGAGACATAGACGTAGTGTTCGTGGGCAGCCTAAAAGGATCGTTTACAGTGGCAAGCAAGGAATTGTTAACCCACTCGAAAGTCTGCGCTTCGGTAGGTCCACAGTGCCTGCGGCCCCATCTCAGCTTTCCTTCGCGTCCTTGCGTTCCCACCAGCGGGCGATCACGACGCTGATTTCGTACAGCGCGTGCAAGGGAAGGAACATCAGCAGCATGGTCAGCGGATTGCCATCCGGTGTGACAAATCCGGCAATCAACAGTCCAGCCACCACCCAGTACATGCGCAACGCGGACAACCGGGCGGCATCCAGGATCCCGATTTTGACCAAGGTGAGGAGGACGAGGGGAAGTTCGAAGGCGAGACCCATGCCGATCATGAACCAGCAGGTGAAACTGATGTATTCGGTCGCCCGCCATTCATCCGCTGCGAATCCCAGCCAGTTGGAGAAGCTCACCGTGGTGCTGAGCGTGACCACCAGCATGACCAGATAACAAAAGGTCACACCCAGGAAAAACAATCCCGCTCCAAAGCCGGCCGCCTGGTACACAAAGCGTTTCTCATGAACATGAAGCGCCGGCATCACGAACTGTCCGATGAACAGGAGCACAAACGGGGCGCTCAGGGCGAATCCACCATACAGACCGATGCTGATGGCCACCCCAAAGGCCTCCGCGGGACCCAGCGTCTTCAAATCCACCTGCATGTTGTAGGTGGCCGACACCGGAGGGTTCGGATCGGGAACCGCCGCAAGGACCATGTTCGTCCCGATCTCAATCGGCGCGATCTTCAGGTAGACGTCCTTGTTGGTCGCCAGCCCCGCGAAGGGGAAATCGGCCGTCCGCATGCGGGACAACACATTGGTGCCCAGAGTCAGAACCACCTTGGTATTATCCGTGGTCCGGACCTTTTGGGCCAAAACGAGCGGCCAGGTCAGGAACTTGACAATGTAGGGACTCGCACTGAGCGCGACGATGACCCCCAGGGTAATCGCAATGGCGCTCTTAATCAGGGTCCAGCGGAGATCCTCCAGGTGTTCGAGGAAGCTCTTGACCGGGCCGCCACCCTCGTCCTCGTCGTCGTGATGATCCGGAGGCAGAACCTCCAATTCGTCGGCCATGCCGGTTCGATGGGAAGGGAATCCGATTAAACCTTCGGCGTCAGATCGGTCCGGTCTGACGACTGGGCCAGGGAGTCCGGCTGGGGGGCCGGCTTGGGAGCTGGCGGCGGCGGCGGGGTCCGATCCGCTTCATCTATGGCCCGGTGCAATTCCTCCTGCACATCCCGGGAAGCCTTTTTGAACTCCTTGATGCCGGTGCCCACGCCCTTCATGAGTTCAGGAACCTTCTTGGCTCCAAAGAGAACGAGAACCACGACGGCGATCACAAGAATCTCCGTCGTACCGAGCATGGCGAACAGGGAAGCAGTCATGGAATGTTTGATCAGGCACCGGCGAGGGCGAGGGCGAGTCCAACTGCGGCGATCATCAAACGGTCAGCGAAACTCAACAGGACCAGCGGCGCCATCATACTACGGGTGGACGGGTCGAATCATTCAAGCCGTCCGAGGACCGGGCGGTTCGTCATCCTTGGACGCCTTCTTGAACTCCTTGATGCCCGTACCCACGCCCTTGAACAGCTCCGGAATTTTCCGTGCCCCGAAGAGCAGGATCACGACTCCCAGGATCAGGAGGATCTCGGTTGTTCCCAGCAGGGCGAACAACGCAGGCATCACGGTTGTGTTCACGAGTTGAACCTAGGGCTGCGAATTCGGCGGGTAAAGCGACAAATCCCCGGACTTCCAGCGCCTGGAATGAACGTCCGACCCGCACGAGTGAATGGGATTTGTTCCCGACCTCGCACTCCAGACTGGCGCTGGTGATCCCTTCCCGATTTCATTCGCGGGACATCATTCCACTATGATTCCCCGCACTATTCTTTCCGGCCGAGTGGCTTCGCTCGGTGTCGTCATCGCAGCTCTCGCCACCGGCTGCTCCTCCACCCCCAAGCCCGCCCTGACCGCGGAGCAGGTCATGGAGGAAGGATTCAAGGGCAAGACCTCGATTGCTGCGCGTCTCGGTGAAAACATGGGCACCCAGGCCGACAAAATGCGCATGGTCTATCTGACCCAGCAGCTCGCGCTCAACAAGGCTCCCAAAGGCGACGCCGCCAGCTGGTCTGAGAAGACGGCCGCCCTGAACCGCGCCGCGGTGGCCTTGGAATCCAATGCCCCCGACGCCCTCTCCACCTGGAAGGCCGCCGCCGACTGCAAGAAGTGCCACTCGATCCACAAGCCGGACTGAGTTCTCTCCCGCCAAGTCCCCCTCGCCCTTCTGACTCCGGGAAGAGGGTTGGGGTGAGGGCTGAGGTGCCGAACTGCGACGCCCTCTATTGGATGCGTGTCAGGGTCCAATCGGGCCGGTCCGCCTGATTGGACCAATGGCGCATGTCTTGAAGTTCCCGTTCATTCATGGCTTCGACATGGCCATCGGCCATTCCCGTGACCGCCCGACGGGAAAAGCGCGGATGAACATGTCCCCAGGCTTCCGGCCCATCGGCCGGATTGAATTCCTGGGACCACCGACGGGCCATGAAATAGGGGGATTTCACCTGGTAGAAGCCATTGACCACCTTGCCTTCAAAGGGACCGCGGGCCGAGCCAAAGACCAGCAGATTGTCCGGCTGACGGGCCTCGGTGGTGCGGAGGACGCAGAAGGCGCCAAACCGTTCGAAGGCCCGGGGTTCCGGGGGCAGTTCGAGGTCGTCGCCCCCCACGAACGTGGCGTTGATGCCCAGTGAGGGAAACACGCTGGCGGCGTAGGTGCCGATAAACGTGTCGGGCATGGCCTCAAACTGCCTCAACAGCGGCGCGTTTTCATTCGCGTACATCACGTTGAAGTTCTTTCCCAGCCACGGGGCCAGTCTCCACGGATACCGGCTGTTGATCGGGTGGGGCACCGGATTACCGGATCGGTCCACGGGTAGCGGTTCGCCCGGGGCGAAGTGTTTGTAGCCTTTGAGCACCCGGTCCTGATGGTCATCGGCGTACAGCGTCCAAGCCACCATCAGCTGCCGGGCCGATGAGATCTCATTGACCTTCTTGGCCTGGGACTTGGCCTTGCCAAGGGCTGGCAGGAGCACGCCGGCGAGGATCGCGATGATCGCGATCACCACCAGCAGCTCCAGCAACGTGAAACCCGCCGGGTTGGCGGGCACACGGCGCTTGTTGCGTCGACGCAGCACGGAGTAGACCTTAGCAAGCTCCCGTACGCCGGCATGCGGTTTTTTGCCAAAGAATAGGCCAAGAATGGTGGAGCCACCGGAAGCCGGTGTCGTCATACACTGAGTTCATCGCCGCACCGGAAGAAATCGCACACGACCCGATCTCCGGAAAGCGGGGAGACAGCCGACCTCGGAATCCTCCGCTCGACAGCGCGGGTCATGGACGGTTTGCTTCGAACATGAACCCCGTTTCCCGAGGAGGGTTGGCCATCGCGATGGTGGCGGCCGGATGGATGGCCCAGGCGGATCAGGCCGGACGTCACCACGCCGAAAATGAACTCCATGCCCGACCCGCCGTCCGGATCACGGTGGGACAGGCCGACGCCGACATCGTCGGTAGGGACAATCGGGCGTTGCAGGCGGCCGTCGATTACGTGGGCAGCCTCGGCGGAGGCGTGGTGGAGATCGGTCCCGGTGAATATCTGATGCGGGACTCGCTGCACCTTCGAAGCCGGGTCACGGTGCGCGGCGCCGGCGACCGGACGATTTTGAAGAAGGATCGGGAAACCCGCTCACCCCTGGTAGCCGACGCGGATTTCGGGGAGGCGGCCATCCTGGTGGCGGATCCGAGCGGCTTTGAATTGGGTCGGGGCGTCTATGTGGCGTCCAAGAACCAGCGCTATTTTCACGGGGTCTGCGCGACTTTGCTCAACGGACGCAGCAATTACTTCACG
>JBGAPN010000378.1:0-5271 GCA_044221235.1 Limisphaerales bacterium | reverse complement strand
CCCTCCGCCACCAGCGCCAGAACCCGGCGCTCTTGAGCGGACAACCGGTCCAGATTCTCTCGCGCCTTGGATTCGGTCGGGGTGTTGACCCGGTTGAAGACCCGCTGGACCACCGGATCCAGAACGATTTGGCCGGCTTCGACCTGTTGAATGGCCTTCACCAGGCCCGCACCGTCGATCTCCTTAAGCAGATAGGCGTCCGCGCCGGCGGAGACGGCGTCCAGAATGGTGTTTTCATCGGAATGAGAGGTCAGAATGATCACCCGGATCTGGTTTTCCAGCTTTTGGATCTCCCGGCATGCCGTAAACCCGCTTTCGCTTCCGAGACGGACATCGAGCAGAACTACATTGGGGGAAAGTTCCGCTGCCAGACGGACCGCAGTGTCATTGTCGGCGGCCTCACCGACGACTTCAAAGTCCGGTTGACGCTCCAGCATGCTCCGGAGTCCAAATCGGACCATGGGATGGTCATCAACAATCAGGATACGAATCTTCATGACACGGGGTGTAAGGTGGGTAACGGCAGGTCCACGGTGATGCGGGTCCCGTGTCCAATTTCCGATTTCAGCTGGAGAATGGCGGGCAATTCGCGTGCCCGGGCGGCCATGTTCTGGAGCCCACGGCCTTTGGGATCCGGATGGGCGGCATCGAATCCGGCTCCATCGTCCTGAACTTCAAAACGGAGGACTCCCTGCGTTTGGAGCAGGCTCACAGTGATCCGCGAGGCCTGGGAGTGGCGGACGCTATTGCTCAACGCCTCCCGGGCGATGTTCAGCAGCTGGGTGGCTTGTTGGGAACTCATAAGGGATGCCGCCGGGTCTTCAATCTGGACATCAATTCGGGCCGGTTGGGTATCCAGCATCGCCACCAGCGCCTTGAGGGAGGTTTTGAACTCTTCGCCGGTGATGCGGTTCTGCTCCAGTCCCTCGATGAAACCGCGGACTTGCCGGATGACTCGATTGAGTTCGCCCGTAACTTGTTGCAGACGCTCGTTGACCACCGGGGGCAGCGAGGGCGCCTCCTGTTGGCAGTCCTGGAGCCGGAGCCCGACCGCATAGATGGATTGAATGATCCCATCATGGAGGTCTCGCCCAAGCCGCTCGCGTTCCGCCATCGAGGCCCGGAGTTGCCGTTCGCTGGCCCAGAGTGCGGCTTCCGCCACCTTCCTTTCGGTAATGTTCCGGGCAATGCATTGCGCGGCCATGGGCTGGCCGTCCTGGTAAAGCAGCCGGGAATTCACCTCCACGGTAAATGGCCTGCCGGTCCTCGACTTGAGGCGCACTTCGAAATACTCCCGCGGAATGCCCGAACGGAGCTGCAATAGGTGGCTTCGGTACTTGGCGAGGTCTTCGGGTTCGATGAAGGACTCGATCCGGAGGGACGGGCATTCCTTCTCGCGGATGCCCAGCAGGCTTTCTCCGGTGCTGTTGATCGACGTCATCCGTCCATCCAGGTCGTGCGTGAAGATGATGTCGTTCGCGTTGTCGAACAGGTCGAGAAACCGGTCTTCCAGCAGTTGCTCCCGCTTTTGGATGGCGGCGGTCTGCTGCTTGACCCGGCGTCGCAGCAGCGCCAGCCATGCCGATCCGACCAAGACGGTCCCGGCGAGACCGCTGGTAATCCAAAGGGCCAGTCGTTGCCACCAGGCGGACGACCGTCCTAAAATCACGAAGTCTTCCGGAGATCTCAGCCAAATGGAGAACACTTCGCTCCCGGAATTCGGTGCCGAATCCTGCGTGCAGATGCCGGTCAGCCGGACCTGGGCGCCCACCCAGCCGGAGAGGTTCTTGGCGAACCAACCGTCCAGATAGCGGGCGCGAAACACCTTGCCGTTGGCGGAGACCAGGAGTGCCTGGTGATGGGTATGGCGTTCGGAGACCTGTAGCACCGTTCCCTCGATGGTGACCAATTGGCCTTCCGCGGTTCCACGCGCTGCATCCTCGGCGGAGATGAACCGGGGCTCGACCGCCTGGACGTCGTCCGTCACCCGGAACACCGCCTCGGTCAGTTGCGGCCGCAGGGGCGTGGGAACTTGGAATCCGCTGACGTCAACGACCTGGCCCGGTTTTGGACTGTTCGTGCCGTGGGTGAACACTTTGACCTCGCCGTCTCCGTCCCGCAGGTAGAATCCATGTTCGGGCCAGGCCCAGGTGACCACGCCCCGGAGTCGTGCCCGATGGTCGGTCTGACCAGTGGGAGAAAAGGCCATGAGACTCCGGCTGGATCGTAATTCGGCGGAAAATGGATCGGCTGGGGCCGGTTCGATCACCTTGATGAATTTGGGGGTCTGGGTGAGCAGATGAAAACCCGTCAGCTGTCGACGGTCATTGTACGCCGTTCCGGCGACCCCTTGGATCTGGACCCGGGCATCGACCCAGTTGGGACTGTCGGGTCCATATGACAGAATCCGAACTGTGGTTCGCGAACTGCCACTGGCGACGACCAGGACCAGGTTCCCCCACTCCTCGTATTGCCGTACGACGACTCCCTCAATCTCCACCCACTGGGAATCAAAACGTCCCGAGGCCAGTTTTTCCATGGCGACCGGGAGGGCAGGTGGGAGCGCGGCTGTTCCCAGCACGCGGACCTCCTTCGCTATGATGATCGGCGAGAACAGACCGCGGTCCACGAATCCGATCACTTCCACCTTGGAACCTTGGGGTGGGTAAGTCCCCTCGGAATAGACGTAGACCCCGGCCGTGGCATCTTGGATAAAGAGGAGTAAACCCTGCGCTGAACTGCAGGTGACCGTCCCTTGGACCTTGCAGGGTGTTTTCCGGCCGGATTGCTCCGGACTCAGGTTCCGAATGGCGGCCGCCGTCGTCAGCTCGGTTTCGGGATTGGCCCCTGCGGGAAAGGCGGTCGGGATCGCCAGAACGACTCCCACAACCATCGCCGCGATCTGAAAAACCCGCTTCAGCACGAGAGCAAACCTATCCACGAGCGCGTCCCGCTCAATGTTAAAGGGGCGGCGATCGAAGTGGGCGGGCGAGAATTCCCGCGTATTCTGGACCCAGCCGACCGAACGGTGGCCAGTCAAGGGTGGGAGGTTGGCGCCGCACCTTCCCGCCGAAAATGTCGGGACGATTGCGGGCCGGCCCGGTATGAACGGACAGATCATCGTGTACGCAGATTTACCTGCCCCCCGCCGCTCCCCGAGCTCGTTTTTGGGACTGGTCGCCGCCCTTGCCGGAATGCTCCTACCCCAGTCGTTGGGGGCCCAGGACGCCGATGCAACACTGGCCCGGTTCTTTCACGACTATCTCGAGCAGCGGTTTCAGCTCGAACCGTTGGAGGCCACGCAGCTCGGTGACCATCGCTTTGATGATCGGCTGGAGGATGTCTCGCCAGCCGCGCGGATGAAGTGGACCGCGTTGACCCGTGCCACGCTGGAGCAACTCCCGAAGGTGGTGGACTACCCGAAGCTGTCCCGCCCGGGTCAGATCGATTTCGAGATTCTCGAGCATGATCTCAGGAAATCGCTCTGGTTGACCGAGAATACCCGGCCGTTTGAGGAAGATCCCCGCGTGTACGGGGACTACATCAGTCTCAGTGTCTACCTGCTGCTGGCCCAATCGACCTTGCCTGCGGAGACGAATGTGGCCAACGCCATCGCGCGGATGAAATTCATCCCGGCCATCGTCGAAACAGCCCGGGCAACCCTGAAGAATCCGCCGAAAACTATTGTCGAGACGGCCATTCTTCAAAATCGGGGCGCCATTGGGTTGTACGAATCCGGCATCTTTGAACTGGCGGGTGACACACCCCAAGGGGCAGCGCTGCGCGCGGCCGCGGCGCCTGTCGCCGAGAAACTGAGGCTGTACCAGCTGTTCCTGGAGCGGGACCTGTTGCCGCGGGCCACGGGCGACTGGAGACTGGGATCGGAACGATTTGCCCGGAAACTCGAACTGGTGCTCGACGCCAATCAGAGTGCCCAGCAGGTCTTGTCCGACGCCGAGGCGGAATTCCTGCGGGTGAACCGGGAATTATACGTGGTGGCACGCCAGCTGTGGAGCCGCTATTTCCCGAAGCAGGCCCTGCCGCCGGACGACGATGCCGGCCGGCGCCAAACGGTGTCGCGGGTGATTGAGGCGGTCAGCGGGGAACACGGAACGCCGGAGACCTTGGTTACCGATGCCCGGGCGACCGTCGATCGCATCAAGAGTTTCATTCGGGAGCAGGATATTCTTCGGCTACCTGACCCTGACCGTTGCGAGGTCATCGAGATGCCGGAATTCAAGCGGGGCAATTCGCTGGCCTACCTTCAATCAGCCCCGCCGCTCGACCCCAAGGCCGCGAGTTTTTATGCCGTGAGTCCGCCCCCTTCCAACTGGAGTCCCGAACGAGTGCGCAGCTTTTTGGAGGAGTACAACACCCACATGCTGCAGATCCTCACCATCCACGAGGCGTATCCCGGGCATTATGTGCAGTTGGAATACTCCAATCGGTCGCGATCCCTAATCCGGCGGGTGCTCCAGTCCGGCGCCTTCATTGAAGGGTGGGCCGTGTACACCGAACAGATGATGCTCGATCAGGGGTACTCGGACGGGGATCTGCGGGTGCGGTTGATGCAGCTGAAGTTCTATCTACGGGCCGTGGTGAATGCGATTCTGGATCATCGGATGCATTGCACCCAGATGACCGACGAGGAGGCCCTTCGACTTTTGGTGGAGGGTGCCTACCAGTCCGAAGGCGAAGCCCGGTTGAAGATCATCCGGGCGAAGCAATCCTCCACCCAGCTGAGCACCTATTTTGTCGGACGGATGGCGCATTACCGGCTGCGCCAGGAGGTTGAACGGGAGCTGGGTGATTCGTTCCAGTTGGGACGCTACCATGAGGCCGTCCTGGACCACGGATCCGTGCCCACCAAATATCTTCCTGAACTGGTCCGCGACCGATTGAAGCAGCCCCGATGAGGGAGTTTGCCGTCGGGAGATTTTGAATCGCTGCAAGATCCTCGGGTCCCCAGGAGAAGCGCGAGTTCCTCAACAAACCGCCTTCCCTGCCGTCGGGCTGCTCGCAGGGCACGCCGGCGAGTCGGGAAACGGCCAATGTTGGGGTCCCAACTGCTGCGGCCCTCCCATGCCCACCTCAAACGGCGAGTTCGCGGCAACTCAATGCGTCCTAACGCGGTAGAGACGGAAGGGATGATTCGTCCAGAGCGGATCACTGAAATTGGCCGCGCCGTCGGTGAGGGTGTTTTTGCTCAGAAGAGACCAGCTCGGCTGGGCCAGGTCCTGGGCCGCCTCCACCACGACGGCTGCGTTCGTG
>JBGAPN010000002.1:0-37110 GCA_044221235.1 Limisphaerales bacterium | reverse complement strand
AGGAAGGCCGGAACGCAGCGGGGCGTGATGTCGCCGGGCTGGTCGGGTTCGCCCCGGCGCTGGAGGGGAACATCAGCCGGCGCGCCTTCGCGGACGCCATAGGCCACCGGAAGATCCGGGGGCGCACCGGGCTTCTCCAATGTCCGCAACTGACGCTTCAGGGAATCGAGGCGCAGCTTCCGGCGGTCTGCGTCGGCGGGTGCATTGGTGGGCTGCTTCTCCACCGAGGCGATTTCGGCACGCAGGCGCTCCATGTCCGACTGCCAGGCGGCCATCCGGGGTGTGGCGACGGCGTCCGGAACCAGTGGCACGAATTTCTGACGATTGAGATTCTTGGACTGCACCTCCTCCGATCCGGCCCAGGGAAACTCGGTGGAAGCGAAAATGCCGTAGAGCCCGTAGTAATCCCGGGCTGTGACCGGATCGAATTTGTGGTCGTGGCAGCGCGCGCACTTGAGATTCAGGCCAAGGAATGCCTGGCCAAAGGTCTCAATGGTGTTTTCCAGCGTGAGGTGCCACAGCTCGTACGGGCCGGTTCCGTAGCGGCGGGACAGCGCGAGGAATCCGGTGGCCACGATGCCATCCGCGTAGTCGGATTCTCCCTGGGTTGCGAGGATGTCGCCGGCCAGCTGCTCCTGCACGAAGCGATCGAAGGGCTTGTCGGAATTGAACGAGCGGATGATGTAGTCGCGATAACGGAACAGCTCGGGCACCGGATAGTCGGCATTGTCCCCAGCGGTGTCCGCGTACCGGGCGACATCCATCCAGTACCGTCCCCAGCGTTCCCCATAATTCGGCGACGCCAGGAGGCGTTCCGCAACCCGGTCGAACGCCTGTGGAGAACTGTCGTGGAGAACGGCGTCGAGTGCCTCCGGGGTGGGGGGCAGTCCCGTGAGATCGAAGGTGACCCGGCGCAGCAGGGTCGCCGGTGAGGCGACCGGGACCGGAGCCAGGCCATTGGCTTCCAGCCGGGCGAGGATGAAACGGTCGAGGTCGTTCCTCAACCACCCGGCATTCCGTACGGCTGGAGGTTGGGGACGGCGGAGCGGCTGGAAAGCCCAGTGCTGGCCCGGCTGGATGGCGGGATCGGCTGTTGCCGGGCCGGAGACCAGGGCGACGATCCAAATCACCAGTCGAATGGCGTTTCCGGTGAAGCACCCCGGCGCCGTGCTGACGGCCGGAATCCTGGACCGGGAAATCATGGTGAAAGGCCAGCAGGAGCACCGAGGGACTTCAAGCCCGGAAGGCTGTCGATGGCGAACCGGTGAGGTTTGGCGCCTTGCCAATTTCGGGACGCGTTTGTCCCGGAATTGGGAAGTCGAAGGGCACGCTTTCCCATCTTTCCTGCAACAAACGCGCGTTCAGACGGGTGAATCCCGGAGGCTGCGGCTGGCGCCCGCCCGCTGGACCCCATGTTCGGAACGTCTGGCACGGGGCGTGCATTGCAGCGTTTCCTGATTCGTGACGTCTCTATGAATGGTTTTCGATTCGCACTCCGCCAGGTCCGACAGCATCCCGGATTCACCTGGGTGGCGGTGTTGACGCTGGCGCTCGGCATCGGGGCCAACACAGCGATTTTCAGCGTCATCCACGCGGTCCTAATCCGGCCTTTCAGTTATCCGGAACAGGAGCGGATCATGTTCATTTCCGGGACGCTCCGCCGGGAGGCCAACTCGACCCAGGCGGTCAACCACCTGGATCTGCGGGACTGGCAGAAGGAGGCGACCTCGTTCGACGGACTGGGGGGTGCCCAGGACGCGCAGTTGGTGGTGACGGGCAAGGACGACGCCACCCGACTCAAGGGAGCGAATGTGTCCGCCGGTGTGCTGGAACTGTTGGGGGTACGACCGGTTCTGGGGCGATCGCTACTGCCCAGTGACGATGTTCCCGGGGCACCGCGTGTCTGTGTCCTGTCGGACCGGGCCTGGGAGCGCTTTTTCGGGCGAGGCCCGGACGTTTTGGGAAAGAGCGTGACCCTGAATGGGATCAGCCACGAGGTGGTTGGCGTGATGCCATCCCAGTTCAAATTTTGGAACGCGTGGTTTTACCTGCCGCTCTGGCCGTCCATTCCCGAAGACATACGGAATCTGCGCGGAGTTCAGATGGACATTTGGGGCGTGGGACGGCTGAAGCCCGGTGTCACAGTGGAACGTGCCACAGAAGACCTCGACCGGATCGCCCGGCGCATTGAAACGGAGTTCCCGGTGGAGAACCGCGATGTATCGGTTCGGGTCCAGCCGCTCGCAGAAACGGTGGGCGCGAACCTCCGGCCGACCCTTCGGCTCCTGTTCGGAGCGGTGGGCTGTGTCCTTCTGATTGCCTGCGTCAACGTGACCAACCTGCTGCTGGCCCGCGGTGCCAGCCGGGGACGGGAGATCGCCGTCCGCGCCGCACTGGGTGCCACGCGGGGAGCGATTGTCCGGCAGTTGATTATGGAGTCCCTCCCATTGGGTGCCCTCGCCGCAGTATCGGGAACGGCGCTGGCATGGGGAGGGTTGAAAATGATTCTCGCGCTGATGCCTGTTGACTCGCTCCCGGCGGAGTCCCAGGTGCGGTTGAGCCTGCCGGTCCTGGGTTTTACGGTGGCCGTATCCTTGGGAACGGCCTTGATGGCGGCCTTGGTCCCGGCCTGGCATGCCTCCCGTGCTGACTCGACCGAAAGCCTGAAGAGTGGCGGACGTTCGATCACCGGAGACGGCGGCGGCTGGATCCGACGCGGCCTGGTGGTGGCCGAGGTGGCGCTGGCCTTCGTGCTGCTGATTGCTGCTGGACTGCTTCTGCGCAGCCTGGTGCAGCTCTCCCATGTGGACCCGGGATTCCGCGTCGACAACCTGGTGGTGGCCGGGGTGAACCTTCCCGTGACTCGTTATCCCGACACCGCCCGCTCCCTTACCGTCGTTCAAAACCTCCGCGAACGTCTCAATCACCTCCCGGGAGTCGTGCAGGCGGGCGTGATGGGGATGATTCCGCTGAACGGGGACAATTTTAGCATCCCGCTGCTGGTCGAGGGCAAATCCTACACCCGGCAGGATGAACTCCGCGGCATCACCTACACCACGGCTACTCCGGGCGGACTCGAAGCGCTCGGGGTTCAGGTGCTGCGCGGCCGGCTGTTCACGGAGCAGGATCGCGCCGGCTCCGAACCGGTGGTGATTCTGAACCAGAGGGCGGCGAAGCAGTTTTTCGGTGATGAGGATCCGATTGGAAAACGGGTGGCCTCGGGACTGCCCCGTTCGCTCTACGGCAACCAGGAGGTCCAAGGCCTGCTGGCCCTGATCCTGGACCCGCCGTTCGCCCGGGTGGTCGGAGTGGTGTCGGACACCCGCCGGTTCTCCCTGGCCGGAGAGCCGCAGCCGGAGGCGTTCTATCCCTTCGAGCAGAGCTTCAATATCCCGATGGTCCGGAACAATGTCGGCATCGTCGTCCAGACCCGTGATACGCCGGCGAATCTCGTCTCGGCGCTGCGGCATGAACTGCGTGCCATCGATGCCGACCTGCCGCTCGATTCGGTGAAGACCATGGCGTCGCTGGTCCAGGAATCCCTCCAGGGCCAGCGCTTCGTGGTGATCCTGCTCGGCACCTTCGCGGCCCTGGCGCTCCTGCTGTCGGCCATCGGGATCTACAGCGTGATGGCCTGGATGGTCAGCCAGCGCACCCGTGAACTCGGAATCCGCCTGGCCCTCGGCGCGTCGCCGCGGGGAATGATCCGCATGGTGGTCACCCAGGGATCACGGCCCGTCCTGACGGGGCTTGTGGCCGGGGTCGGATTGGCGATGGCGTCGTCTCGACTCCTTGCGAGCCAGCTGGTGGAGGTCAAACCGACGGATGTCGTGACCTACGTGCTGGTCGGGTTGGGACTGCTTGCGGTGGCCTTGCTGGCCTGCTGGATTCCGGCACGCCGAGCGGCGCGGGTCGACGCCATGGAGGCGTTGCGGAGTGAGTGAACGGGAGTTCAGTGAAGGAGGAAGACGGGGCGAATACGGTCCACAGGCGCGCCTTTTTGGTGGGGGAGGGATCGCCGAAACGGTCATTGAGACCGGTCTCGGCGAGCCCGGCTTCGACAGCGGTTCCCGAAACGCCGTTGTCGAAGCTTTCTCCCGCTCCATCCGGGCGGCGCACTGTCCTGTCGCCCCTCCGTCGGGTCGGGGGTGACACCGGGATGCGGCACTTAACGGACCCGGTAGAACAGCCGTTGGACGTTGGACGGTATTCCCGAATCCGTGACGTCCGTTCCACCGCTCGCTCCGACAGTCACCGGAAGGACTGAGTTCCAGTGGGTCAGATTCTCAGAACGCTGGATGACGTAATTGCCGGGGGGGCCGTTCACGGTCAGGCGAATCTGCCCGTTCTGCAGCACCGCGGCACGGATCGTTGCCTCCACGACCGCTGAAGAGACCGTGAGAACGACGGCTTCGCTGTCGGACGAGCCTCCGAGGTTGTCGACGGCCCGCGCCACCAGTCTGTATTGCCCAACACCAACGCCATTCCAATTCAGCTGGAAGGCACCTTGATTGGGCTGGGTCGACTCCCCGAGCTTGGTGGAACCGTCATAGAATTCCACACGCTGCACCGATCCATCCGAGTCGGAGGCGGTGGCCCGCAGGGTGAAGTTGGCCGGAGCTGTGGCGCTGGTGGAGCCCGTTGCGAGAGACACCCGGGGCAGCGCATTGGTTCCGGCAAAGGCGCCGCGACGGTAAATCACACCCATGGCTGCATCTTCCATCCAGGCGGAGGCGGTACCCATGGCTTCGAGGCGGTTTGTGGACAACTTCTGGAGAAACAACGACGAACCGGAGCCGAGCACACTGTCATCGGGCGCCGCATACACCACCCCGGATTCGTCCCCGGTGAAACAAGGGAATCCCATGGTGCCTTCCACGACGGCAACGACCTCAGCCTGGCCGGTGAACAGATCCAGCACCACGATTCCAGAGTTCCCAGTGGTCTCGACCTGCGCATCGAAGGTCAGGTAGCGGGTGCCGGCCCGTCCTGGCGACGGATTCCCGGTGTCAATTCCATCGAGGGGCGGAACAACGATCTCGGTGCGGCCGGTCCCGAGATTGAGCCCGAAAAGACTCCAGCGCTCCACCGTGTTTCCTCCCGAGAATCGCACGCGGGAAAGGGCGTCGTAGAGCAGGTCCTGGCTGTCCGTGCTGAAGGCCATGGCGTCGGCATACAGGACTTGATCCACCGCGACGCCGTCCACTGCAGGCGCGACCAATGTGTAGGTCTGATCCTTCTCGGTCTCGAGGTTGATGACGGTGATCCGTCCGTCGGGATCCCCGGTAAATGCGTCCCGCAGAACAAACGCCGCGAGTTGGCCGTCGGGCGAAATGGCGACGCTGTGCACGGTTCCGGGAGAACCCAGGCAGACTGTGGACGACGGTTGGTCCGTCTCCGCGATGCAGAGGTCATGATCCTCGCTGACATAGAGAACGAGGCTGCCGTCGCCTGTGACTGCCGGACTGCGCCGCGAGACGCCCTCGGAAAAGACGGTTCCCAGATTGGCGTCACCCAGGGCGGACTCGCGTCGGCCCAATCCGAAGCTCAACTGGATCGGATCCTGGTAGATGAACAGGGTGGAGTCCGGACCCTGCACCACGGGTACCGGTGTCGGTTCCGGCGTGGTCGGCGCAGCAAAGATCTCCACGGAATCGAACGCCTTCGCCGTGGCTTGTGCCTGTGCCGAGTTCTTTCCGAACAGGGCCTCGGCGGAGGCGATGGCGCCCAGCCGGCAGTCAATGAACTGGCTCTGCGCCTGCAAGTGCTGCGTCAGGGTGAGGTAAAAGATACGTTCCGAGTCCCGCAATCCGATGGCTTCCGGGAGTCCGGCGGCGAGCAGGTAGAAACAGTGGTTGATGATGCTGCTGTTGAGGTGGACGCCGCCATGGTCCGCGTCGTCTGTGTTGGGCAGCGGGATGAACTCGCTCATCTTCGAGGGAAACGGCCGGTTGAGTCCGCCAATGAGGATCGAACCCGGGTTCTTGAAATTGCGGAGCGGTTTCTGGAGTTCGGAACCCACGAGCCAGTCGTTCTGCCCGCGGGTGCGGGCCTCGACCATCTCGCCGAAGATGTCGGAGAACGACTCGTTGAGGGCTCCGGACTGGAGTTCGTAGATCAACGCCGCGGATCGCTCGGTGACCCCGTGACTGAGCTCGTGGGCCACCACATCCAGCGACGCGGCGAAGGGCCGGACGTCTCCGAACAGCATGAGGCTCAGGTTCCCGTGCCACGAGGCATTGTCGTAGTTTCCCACCCGGACGATGGCGGTGATGTTTCCGCCCTGGTTGTCCAGGGAGTTCCGCGAGTGGCGCTCGAGGTAATAGTCGTAGGTCTGTGAAAAGTTGAAGAGGGCACTGACGCCGGCGGCGGGACTCCAGGTATTGGCGGACGTCGAGGTAATGTTGAAAACGTTGTTGTCGCCGAGCTGGTCCACCGGTGTCCCGCGTGCATCGGCCACGGAAATCACGCCCCGGGGATTCTGCACGGGGTTGAACCCCGGTTGGAACATGGGCTTGGAGGTGTCGAGCAGATAGAACGACGCCCCCTGCTGCCAGACCTTCAAAGGACGGTTCACACCGGTCAGGTCCACTCCCGATCCGTCGACGGTGGCGTCGAAGATGCGGCTGGAGCGGTGCAGAAGCCGGCCGGACGCGGCGTCCACCACCATCCGCCATGCCTGCGAGACCCCGACATGTACATCGAGCTTCCAGGCAAGGCGCGGAATGGTGTTGAGCGGCGCAAATAGAATCAGTTCCGGGGTCGTATTAGTTGCCGCCCACCCGCCCGGAACCCGGGCCCGCGCCCGTTCCTGGGCTTCCTGCGCCGTGATTCGCGGCGCCACGTCAAGACCGAGAGGTGTGGGACTGTATTCTCCGTCCAAGGCGGAAAGCCGGGACGCGGCATCGAAATGGGCGATCAGGCCGGAGGGCCAGACCGGGATGTCCTGGTACCGCTGGCTGAACCGGAGATGAATGCGACCTGCGGCGTCGGACTCCATTCGTTCAAGGCGAAGTTCGGCCTCGGGATCTTCGAGCCGGAGAAGAGCCCGGTGGGTGAAGAAAAAATCGCGGGCGGCGCGTTCCCGGGGATCGGCCGCCAGGCTTCGTGAAATGCCTGGATTCGCCGAGGCGGTGAGGGCGTCGGCCTGGAGATGCCGGACGGTCAGGTTGTCCCGAAGATAGAGTTCCAGTGTTGGATCTGAGGTGGTGCGCAAAACAGCCTGGGCTTGCCGGCTGCGTTGCAGCGGATTGGGTATTGTGGATGGAGTCATCAGGCCCTGCCGGGCACTGCGGAGCCGGGCCGCCAGATCGGCGGCCCGCGGGTCGGTCGATGGAATGGCGGGCGCGGTATGGGTGATCGTTCCCGTCGCGGTGGCGGCAGCCAGGGCGAGTTTCAAGTGCGGGGCCAGTTCGTCAGCAGGGGCAGGCAGAACGGCGGGTATGGCGACTCCCAGGACAAGGCCGAGCCGAATGAAGGTGGGCAGACTCATGGAAGTCGGATGGACGAAAGGGCTAACCCTTTTGGCGCGTCGCACGGGCGGTCAGCAAGACCGCAAGGAACAGCAAAAGCGCCCCGGGCGGCACCAGAAGGATGCCCAATCCCGGATCGGATCCATGAATGATCACTCCGCCGAGGATGAAGCCCGCAGGGATCATGACGCTGGCCGCGACCAGGCTGCGTGAGGCCACGATTCGACCGCGGCTCCGCCATGCCGGCACGGCGGTCACTGTGGCTGCGAAGGCGAGATTGACCAGGGCGAGCAGCGTCCCATGGGCGTGACCCAGGGTCAGGAGCATGCGACGCGTGTCATTGGAGACGTTCAGGTACCAGGCGAACTTGAACCCGTGCAGGGCTTCCAGAACGGTGCCCACGACGAGAAACACCAGGAGCGACCACCAGCCGAACTGCAGATGACGGCGGACGATCGCGGTGGAATCGGCGTCGGGGGATCGATGGTCTCCGGAATCAGTGGAGGGTGAGGGCTTCATTCCTTCAGGTAGATGGGCCGGTCGTCTCGCCGCCGCCGTCGTTCCTCAAGCCACGACAGCATCCGGGCTTCGTCCGGTTGCCCCAGAAACTGGTTGGTGGTGCCCGCGGGCCGGCCGGACTGGCGCCAGATTTTCAGCGCCCGTTCGCGTGCCGCCTCCTGCTGCGAGGTTGAAGACAGGAAGTCGAACTCGAATCCGTTGAACCCGGGCAACTGCGACAGGGAACGGCCGGCGATGTAACGGACCGCGGGATAGGGGTCCATCAGCAGCGATGCCAGGATCGGCGCCTGCCAGGCGGAGCCGGACGCTTCGAGCGCGGGCTGCCATCCCAGATGCCAGGCGGCCAGAGCCCGTTGACCGGCGTCGCCCTCGAGCGCCAGCCGGGCTCCATCGGGGAGAGTGGCCACCTCGGTCTGGAGGCGCACCCGCGACTGTCCCCAAAGGCGCGTCAGTTGGTCGGCTGTCCAGCGGAGGGATTGGTCGAGGTGACACAGGTTGCAGGCATTCGGGCGTCCGGTCGCCACTTCGACGGCCACGTCGGGACTGTCGATGTGATGGGTGCGAATGGCCTTCATCAGGCCATAGGTGGTATGCGGCATGTGGCAGTTCAGGCAGAGGCTTCCCGGGGATCCCGCATGATGGTGGGTGTGGGCCGGAACATCCTGCGACATCTGGGAATGACACTGCAGGCACGCCTGGTTGGACCGCATGCCGGGGGTCAATTGGTCCTCCCGGTCCTCGTAATGATGCATGGAGTGGCATGAAAGACAGGACATCTCACCCCGCGTGTAGCAACCGGAGCCAATCATCCCGGTATAGTCGCGTCCCGAGACCCGCACCATGCCGTCGGGCCAATACAGGTCCTCCAGTTTGAAGGAATAGGCCGTCATCAACTCCTGCAGCCAAGGCTCGTAGGAATGCTTGGCCGGCTGGATCACCCGGAGTACGGATTCGAGGTCTTTTCCGGGACGGTAACTGAAGCCATGGCGGAACCATTCCCGTTCCGAGGGCTGGGGCACGGTGATGGAGTGGCACTGACCGCAGGCCTGGGAGGAACGGACGTGATCGAGACGCGACGGATTGACGATGGACGGGTCCGGGGTTTTCGAACCCTTCAATCGTGTCGTCCAACGCTCCAGTGGATTCCGATGCAACGCAATGTGGCGTTCCGCAGGCCCGTGACAGGCCTCGCAGCCAATGCCGATCTCGGCGACCTGCGTGTCGAGGATCGGGGCGCCACTGTCGTCGGGCCGTGGCTGTCCGGCCGTCGTATGGCACCGCAGGCAATTCATGTTCCACATCTGGAACGGGGGCGGCAGGAGGGGATCCATCAGGAAGGTCGCGTTGCGCGGCACCCAACGCTGTTCCTCCTTGAGCCAGGAGAAGGGGATTCCGAATTGGAGGTTCCCGTCCTTGCCTCCCACCCAAAAGGTTTGCATGTGGTGCGATCCCGTCAGCAGCGTCACTCTCCGTTCGGTTCGCGCGAGTTCCTGGATGCCCGAGGCCTGGGGCCGGGGTTGCAGTCGCTTCTCCGGATCGGGCAACTCCACCCAGAACTCGTTGCCGCGGCGCTGCAGCACATAGGTTTCACCATGGGCCTTCAGTGTGACGTTGTTGAAGTCGCCCAGGACGGTGTCCGGCCGGGCATATTGCGTCATCGAGCGGTGATAGCTCCGATGCCAGGTGTCGTATTGCCCCGGGTGGCAGGCCCGGCAGGAATCCGAGGAGACATATCCACCCTCCCGTCCCGTCCGCGGCGCGGATTGGAGCAGATGCCGGGCAGACATCTCCGTCTGCCACAGGCGGGACGACCACAGGACGGCCCCGATTATGACCCCAACGGCGCCCACCAGGACAGGCAATGCAGGCAGCCGGATTCCGAAGCCGGAGCGGCGGAGCAGGACCACCCCTCCAATGGCGAGAACCACGAGGAACAACATCCATTCACTCAACCACGACATGGGGGAGATGCGGAGAAACTTGGCGGGAGGCTACAAAGGGCTCTGCTGGAGGCGAGCCTTTTGGAGTTAAGGCGAGCCGGAGGGACTGCCTGCTTGACGGACCGGGAGGCGGCGCCACACGGTTTGACCGTCGTCTTGTACTGCGCTTTCTGTTTTGGGCGATTCCAGGCGGCCTGAGGTTTCCCGCCATGGATTCACAACCCCCGCAGAATCTTCCTCCGTCTGGCGAGCCGGACAGCTCGCAAACCCGGTTCTGGACGCGTCGGTGGGAAGCCGGACGAACCCCTTGGGATCTTGGGCATGTCCCGCCCGCGCTCCTGAGATTTCTGGAGCGGCGGCCCGAGCCTCGGCGGGTTCTCGTCCCGGGTTGCGGCACCGGGTATGAAGTCCGGGCCTTCCACGAGACGGGTCATGATGTCAGCGCCATCGAATTCTCGGCGCCGGCGGTGACCCATGCCCGTGAGGTGCTCGGCCCGCTCGGGGAACGCATCATCCACGGCAACTTCTTCAAACACGAATTCGGGGAGAGCCGGTTTGAAATGATCTATGAACGGGGATTCCTGTGCTCGTTGCCGCCGTTCCGCTGGCAGGACTACGCCAACCGGATGGCCTCCCTCATTCCAGCCGGCGGCCATCTGGTGGGATTATTCCTGTATGGAAACGAACCCGAACCGCCGCCGTATCCGCTGAACGACGACACCGCGCAACAGCTGCTGGGTTCCCATTTTCGCCTGTGTCGATCGGAACCGGTTGATGACACGGTTCCCGTCTACCAGGGCATGGAGCACTGGCAGGAATGGGAGCGGCTCTGAGGCCCCTGGCCCTCCTTCCGTCGGTTGTGGATGCGCGGTGAAAGGGCGTTGAATGGGTCCTGTGACTCCCATCATGCTTGGCCATGCCCCCGTTTTCGATAGGCCTCAACGCCTCCACACTCCGTGGCACACCGATCCTGCGCCAGATCGACGCGGCCTCCCGGGCGGGATTCGACGCCATCGAGCTGTGGTTTGCCGACACCGATGCCCATCGGGCGTCGGGCGGCACTCTTCAGGAACTGCGACACGCCCTGGATGATGCCGGATTGGAGGTGCCCACGTGGAGGTGCCCACGCTGATCTACCTGGGAGACTGGT
The DNA here is from genome assembly GCA_044221235.1 of Limisphaerales bacterium. GTDB lineage: Bacteria > Verrucomicrobiota > Verrucomicrobiia > Limisphaerales > UBA9464 > UBA9464. The sequence goes on along the minus strand of JBGAPN010000002.1, from coordinate 26,029 downwards.
TTGATGGCCCGGAGACGGAGTGGCCGCGAATTCGTGAACAGTGTGTCCGACGCTTCGCCGACGCCGCGGTGCTGGGGGCGCCGTACGTGATTGCCGGTCCGCCCGCAGGAACCGCCGATCTGGCGACCGGCGCCCGACGGTATCGCGAACTCCTGAAATTGGGATCGGCGGAAGGTTCATTGCCCGCGTTCGAGTTCCTGGGATTTGTCGGCCAGTATTGCAGCATTGATTCGGCCCTGCGGGTTCTGGAGTCGTGTGGGGACAGCCGGGGAACCACGGTCCTGGACCCGTTCCATATCTTCCGGGGCGGCGGCTCCCTGGAGGACGTCGCGCGACTACGGGGCAATCAGATCGCGGTCTCACACTTCAACGACACACCGTCCTCGCCGGCTCGGGAGCTGCAACACGACGCCGACCGGGTCTGGCCCGGGGAGGGGCATCTAAACCTGCGCCGTTACCTCCAGCTCCTGGAGGAGACCGGCTACCGGGGTTGCGTTTCGCTGGAGCTGTTTCGGGAGGATCTCTGGGCCAGGAATCCTTACGAGGTGGCCCGGGAGGGACTGGAGCGGATGAAGCAGATGTTGGGAGCGGAAGAGGAGCGTTAGAACGGCGGCGGAGGATGAGGCATCGCCTCATTCAGAACTCACGAGCGCGGGAAGCGGATCGTTGAGTTCCCCTTGCCGCCTTCCTCTTCTTCCTTTCCCACGATCAGCCTGTTTTTAGGATGCCAGATCCCCCTGCAGATTACGGAGACCGCGAGACGGACTTGCCGGAAGTGAGCCGGTACGACCAGAATCCAGGCATGCCCTCCCGGCCCCTCGTCCAGCTCGCGCTGGATTTTCCCACCATCGAAGAAGCTCTTGCGGCGGCCGAAGTCGGCGTCCGTGCGGGCGTCGACATCCTGGAAGCAGGAACCCCTCTGATCGTGGCCCAGGGGGCCGCGGCAATCGGGCGTCTGGCCCAGGCGTTCCCGAAGATGCCCATCCTCGCGGACTACAAGACGATGGACTCCGGGTTCAAGAATGTGCAGATCACCCAGAAGCAGGGCGGCCATTACATGACAGTGTGCGCCAATGCGACGGATGAGACCGTGAAGTCGGCCATTGCCGAGGGCAAGAAGACCGGCATCCAGGTGGTCACCGACACCATTGGCGTGAAAGACCAGGTGTCCCGGGCGGTCCAATGCGCGGAGTGGGGCGTCGACATGATTTATCTTCATTTCGCCGCGGACCAGCGCCGGGCGAATCCCTCGGGCGACGCCGTGTCCTGGGTGGCGCCGGTGTGCAAGGCGGTCGGGTCGCTCCCGGTGGGAATGGGCTGTTTTGGAATTGATGACGCGGTCCGGGGGGTGCGGGCGGGTGCGGCCCTCGTGGCTATTGGTCATCCCATCTTCTCGGACCCGGATTACGCCGGCGCCCTTGCCCGCTTCGTCGAGGCCGTCAAAACTGCCTGTCCCTGATGAAAACCACCCAGCCCGCCGTGGTCACTTTTGACGCGGCCCCCGGTTCGGTCGAGATCCGGGAAGTCCCCATCCCCGAGATCGGTCCGGACGACGTTCTCCTCCAGGTCGAAGCGGTGGGCGTCTGCGGCAGCGACCTGCACATGTGGACGGGGCAGCATGGCTGGAAGGTCAACTATCCGTGCATTCTGGGGCATGAGTTTGCGGGTCGCATTGCCCGTCGTGGATCCGCCGTGCCATCCCGATGGAAGGAAGGGGACCGCGTGGTCAGTGAAACCCACGCTGTGATCGACCCGGAAGGTCCTCTCACCCGTCAGGGTCTGTACAACCTCGATCCCGGACGCCGTGGGTACGGGGCGGCCGTGGACGGAGCCATGACCCAGTATGTCCGGGTTCCCTCCCGAATCCTTCATGCGGTCCCGGACTCGCTGTCGATTGAAATGGCCGCGCTGAGCGAGCCCTGCTGCGTGGCGTTCAATGCGACTGCGGTGAATTCCCACATTCTTCCCGGTGACCGGATTCTGGTTCTTGGTCCGGGGCCCATCGGAGTGTTGTGTGCCGCCATCGCGCGATTGTGCGGGGCCCGGGTTGCCCTCGCTGGACTCGAGCGCGATCGGGTGCGCCTGGAAAAGGCCCGGGCGTATGGATGTGAGGTGCTCATGGGGGATTCGCTCTCCTGGTGCCGATCGGGGGACGGACTGGGCGTGGAAGGCGTCATCGATGCCACCGGGGTGTCGGCCTCACTGGCCACTGCACTGGAGGCTGTGCGGCCCGCAGGCTGGATCACGAAGGTTGGATGGGGACCGCAACCCATGGGTTTTTCCCTGGATCCGCTGGTCCAGAAGAATGTCCGACTGCAGGGAAGCTTCAGCCACAACTGGCCGATCTGGGAACGCGTCGTGGGCCTGCTGGCAACCGGTCAGCTGGATGTGCGCCCGATCATCGGCGGCGAGTGGCCGTTGGAACGCTGGCATGATGCTTTCGAAACCATGCATCGGGGGGACATCATCAAGTCGGTGTTGCGACCAATCCCATGACCGCCTCCTGCATCTTCGACGCGCATTCCGTCCTTGCCGAGGGCCCCGTGTGGCATTGCGACCGGCTGTGGTGGGTGGACATCGAACGCGGCGAGATCCACGCGCTGGACCCAGGGCGGGGCGCCGACCAGGTCTGGCGATTTCCGCATCGAATCGGATTTGTTGTTCCCACGGTCCGGGGTGATTTTCTGGTGGGTACCGAACAGGGTATTGCCCGGTTTCATCCGGACCGTCCGGATTTGGAACTCGTCGCGCGTCCAGAACCGGACAATTCCGGCAATCGTTTCAATGACGCCAAGTGCGATCCGGCGGGCCGGCTTTGGGCGGGAACCATGGCGGTGAACGAATCGCCGCGACGCGGATCGTTGTACCGCCTGGACCCGGATTATGGCGTCACCCGATGGGTCCGCGACGTCAGTATTTCCAACGGACTGGCCTGGTCGCCGGAGGGACGCACACTTTATTACATCGATTCCCCGACCCGTCGGGTGGATGCCTTTGACTATGATCCGACCACCGGCGCGATCTCCGGCCGCCGAACGGTGATCGAGGTGACGGATGGCTATCCGGATGGCATGTCGGCCGACCGGGATGGCCGGTTGTGGATCGCGCTCTGGGGAGGCTGGAAGGTGGCGTGCCATGACCCGTTGACGGGGCAACGGGTGGCGGAGGTCCAGGTTCCGGTCGAAGCGGTCTCGTCGTGCTGTTTCGGACCCGGAGAGACCCTGTACATCACCACAGCGAGCCGGGATGTGACCGAGGCGAACCGCGGACGCCAGCCCAACGCCGGCGGAATTTTTGCGGCGCAGGTGGGGACGAGCGGACTGCATCCGGCGCGGTTCGGCGGGTGAAACCAAGCCTGCCGAACCGCGTCGTGTGCCGAGTGGACGGGTAGGACATGATCAGAGCCGGTACAGGCTCCAGTCGTAATTGGGAAACAGGCGTTCGCCGAAGTCGCAAATTCCGTTCACCAGTTCCGGACGGACGCCGATGGCGGCGAAGTTGATGGCCAGATCGCGGATGTAGTTCCTGCGCGCCTCGGTGAAGGTGAACCATCGCCGTGCCGCGTATTCCTCCCGTGTGTACCGGAGGCTGTGTTCCAGCCATTGCGAGATGCAGGCCTCCGCGATGGCCCGCCGCAGTTCGATCGGGATGGTCGCATACTTCCCCCCATCGTGTTGCCCGGTGCGGGCAGATGCAGGTCGCACTTGGCGAAATTCAACCGCGTTCGTCGCTGGCGCCGATCCGTTCGCGGTTACTTCAGGGCCCTTGATAACGTTGCAGGACCAGAATTCCGTAGGTAAGCGTGTCGTTCCGGTTATTCCAGACTCTGATTCAGTGCTGAAGGTAGCCCCAGTCCATGGGGGTGGTGCTGGGGGTTCTGCCGGTTGCCATCATGGAGGACCAGCTGCAACTGGTACCACTGCATGGACTCCGCGTAGAACTTCTTGTCCTTCAGGATGCCGAGGAAATGCGGTCCCAGCCGGAAGATTTCCCCGGCCAACCAACGCCGGTCACTGGTGGGGGAACCTCCGGGAGACAGGGCCCCAAACAGCTCGTGACCGTAATCCTCAAGCTGGAATTCGGTCATCATCTCCCAGGTTTTCACCGCCCGCCAATGGATCCGGTCGCGGTGGTTGGCGGACCAGGTGGGAAAGGTCGGATCCTTCAAGGGCGGACGAACGATGGGATTGTCGGAGGTTTTTCCGTCCCAGACCGAGCTTTGGATCCGGAGGTATTGCACCGCCTGCAGGGGGGTCTTGCCCACGAGGTTGGAGCGCATCATCGGATACTGCAGGATGTATGAATTGGTGGAGAAGATCGGGTAGTTCTGATCGAGCGGATGCTTGCGGGGAAGCCACTGGTTCCAGGTGGGCAATTGGACACTCAGGGGAATCTCCCGGGCGTTGAGAATCCGCGACTGCACGTCCAGGGCATTCGTGGTGATCCCTTCCGGAAAGATGTAGGGAATCATGTCGAGGTCGTCCACGACAGCCTCCAGTCCCGCTCCGGCCGACCAGCTGCGGACCGGCTTGGAATCGAGGCCGGGCCCGGGCTGATAGGGCGGGTTCCACGGCCGACCGAGCGGTTCATACGGGATGTTGATGGACCGGATGTAGCTGGCGATCTTCTCACCCTCGCTGCGGGTGAGACCGTGGTAGATCGCTCGCTCGACAATGGATTTGTTGGAGAAATTGAAATACTTGAGGTCCCGTCCGTCGTGCGCGTGACAGTCGGTGCAGTGAACATTCATGGCGAGGCCGCGCTCGGTGATGGGAGCGGAGTACCAGAGGGAACGTCCCGCCGCCTTGGCCGCAGCGGTATCGATGGGCGGTCCCCAGACGGCGGGGTCGGTGTAGGAGAACGCCTCGGGGGGCAGCAGGGGTCCGGTTCCGGAGAGGACATTGACCTCCAGGACACGATAGCCAATGGAGACGCCATCGAGATCGTTGAAGCGGAAATCAACGCGGTTGGTGCCGTTGACGATCTCACCCGCTAGAAGCCGGATGGTGATGTGGAGCGTATCCTGGATCCCTCCCATGCCCCAGAATCCGACATCCCGCTTTGCCATGATCACATTCCGGTTGTTCAGAACCCTCCACTTTCCCCCGTTGATGCGGACGCTGGCCTTCTTTTCAAACGAGAGATGATTGACCTTGAGGAAGAGGTTTGTGGCGGCGTTGGCCCCCGAAGGCAGGAAGAAGGTGAACGTCTCCTGCGTTTGATCCGGTCCCAGGACCTCCAGCGGCAGTGAGGGTGCGGTCCAGGGCCCCGAGGCGGTCCCTACCGCCTCCTGGGCGGTCGCGATCGCCGCCGATGTGAGAATCGCGGCCAGTGCAAAAAAGAATGAAAAACGCATGCGCATGAAGAGTTCAGTCGAAGACTCGACGGGTAATGCAAAGACGACTCCCCTTGGACTCTGGGTGGATTGGGGGACCTGGTCTTCGCTGGGAGTGCCCGAGCGAATGTCGCGGCGCCGAACGCAGGAAGCGTACCCGCAGCGATGTCGATCGATTACTATTTCGGTGATGAACGGGGAAGGACCGCGCTAGTCGCGGGTCGTATCGATGTGCCGCGACGGAGGTGAATCTACTGATTCGTGGCCTGGGTTCAGCTGGGATGCCAGCGGAAGACGCCTAGGGATGGTCCTTAGGTCCTGGGGAAAAAATCAGGCGGTGGGTGCCAAGACGTTGCCGACCCAACACCAAAACGTGGGCTTAAAACGTCGCGTCGTCGTCACCCACTTCTTCAGATCTGGTCCGCGGATGGACCGGAATTCGAGGGCCAGAAGATCTGAGGGAGTGTGAGGACTGGTTCCCATTCCCCAACCGTTGGTGTCAGGGACCCAGCGTGTTCCGATGACGCTCGTGATTGGGTCCATTGGATGGATGAAGATTTCCAGTAACGCCCGGACGAAAATGCTTCTGGGGTGGGTGAAGGTTGAATGCCATCCTATGAATGCTGAAGTGAACCCCGAGACTTCCTGCCCGAATTGTGGACGCCGTCTGCCGGCTGGAGTCTTGTCGGGCCTGTGCCCGGCCTGCCTGCTGGCACACGGAGCGGAAACCCAGACGGCCACCGGAGGTGCGTCACCGCGGATGGATCCGCCGTCGCTGGCGGAGGTGATCCGCCTGTTTCCGCAACTGGAGATCCTCGGCCTGCTCGGCGCCGGCGGCATGGGTGCGGTCTACCGCGCGCGACAGCCGGCCCTGGACCGCCAGGTCGCCCTCAAACTGCTCCCGGCATCGGCCGAGGGTGGACCCCGCTTCGCCGAGCGGTTCAATCGTGAGGCTCGTGCCCTTGCCCGCCTGAACCACCCGAACATCGTGGCCGTGCATGAGTTTGGACAAGTCGAGGGCCGTCACTACTTCCTGATGGAATTCGTGGACGGGGCCAATCTCCGCCAGCTGGAGCGCTCTGGACGTCTCTCTCCCCGGGAGGCGTTGCAGATCATCCCGCAGATCTGTGATGCCCTGCAATACGCGCACGACGAAGGCGTGGTCCACCGCGACATCAAACCGGAAAACGTCCTGGTCGATCGGCGTGGCCGGGTGAAGATCGCCGACTTCGGGCTGGCGAAAATCCTCGACGCCAATGTGGAGACGCACCGGCTGACGGCCGAGGGCCAGGTGATGGGCACGCCGCATTACATGGCGCCAGAGCAGTTCGAACGGCCACTGACGGTCGACCATCGCGCGGACATTTATTCGTTGGGCGTTGTGTTTTATGAGATGCTGACCGGGGATCTGCCCCTGGGAAAATTCGCGCCGCCCTCCCGGAAACTCGAGGTCGATGTCCGGCTCGACGAAGTGGTGTTGCGGGCGTTGGAGAACGACCCGGAACGGCGCTACCAACGCGCGAGCGACGTGAAGAGCCAGGTGGAGACGATCGCAGTGACTCCGGCGCCTGCCGGGGAATCTGCCCCGACTCCGGCGCCGGCGGCAACCCAGCAACCCAAACACGTGAGACGGCCTTGGTCCCTGTGGGTGATCGGGCTCCTGCTGATCCTCTCGGGACTCCATTCCGCCTATGAAGTGGGGTCGGGAATCCACCAGCATCAATACTCATTTGATTTCGGAGTCCTGACGTTACCGATGGGCATTGGCCTGCTCCGACTGCGTCCCTGGTGGCGCAAGGCGACGTTGGGATACTTCGGGGTCCTTCTTGTCGCGATTGGAGTTTCCCTGCCCTTGCTCTTCCTGGGATTTCTGAATGGCAACACGGAGACGACGGTTCATGTAAATTCCGCATTCTGGCCCTCGGCCCGTTCCCTGGCGCCAGGCTCGTTCGCCATCCTATACTGGCTTACCGCCACGTTGTTAGTGGCCGCGTGCCTCTGGCTGATCTGGACCCTGCGCCAGCCGCGGATTCGCGAGTTATTCCTGGCGCGTGGATTCCATCGGCCCTGGCTGGAATGGGCAGCCTTGGTGCCCGCGCTGTTGGTTCCCTACTTCGCGACGGTTCCAAGGAGTTTTGGGCCGGTGGATTTCGCCGCCTGGAGGGATCCGCAGAGCCATTCCATGGTGGCCAATTTTCTGGCGGGTGGGAGATTGGAACTTCGCGCTGTCAACACCCCCGGGGCGCTTCCCGCGACTTGGTGGCATCCGGACAGCGCACCCGCAACGAACTCATTCGAGGTCCGGGGTCTGGCTTCATCGCTGAGCCCATCCGAGCAACGGGCCTCCCTGGTTTTCCAGATCTCCGGCATCCCTGCGGGAACCGGAGTGCCCTCTCTGGAATGCATCCCGGCGGGATCGATCTCGGCGGGTGGGCGGGTCTGGCAAAATGGCAACGCTCTGAAAGATGGCTGGGCGATGGACATCGCCTGGCCGGCGACCACCCGTAAGACGACCGTGCGGCTGGGATACCCTGTCGGAAACTGGCGCGCCGTGGTGACCCACCCGGTGCAGGGGGGTGACAGGGTGAACTCCTCTGAACCGGGGGACCCCGTGTGGAACGCTACGCTCAATCATGTCCGCGACGACGGGACCAACCTGTTCCTCACGCTGGTTCTCGGCCCTGATTCCTCTTCCTGGAAACGGCGGGTGGTGGTGGTCGACACCGACGGTCAGACGCATCTCCAGCAGGAGGGTTCAGGCAGCACGGGAGAAGGGAACTCGACGTGGACGCTGACCTTTCCCGGCCTGACCCGTGCCCGCGCCAAAGAAATCCAGATGCAGGTCCAGCGGGTCTTCTGGGTGGAGTTTCGGGATCTGGTCCTGCCCCCGGGGTCCCCCGCGACGTCGAAGCTTCCCGTGAAGTTTGGAATGGAACAGGAAGTCTCGTTCAGCGACGTGCTCGACCTGGATACCGGGCGCACGGGGCGCCTTCCGGGTGAATCCATCGGACCTGGTGGCTTGGCAGGAGTCGGCCGGGATGTTGCCTGGATGCAAGACCAGGGATTCGACATTCTGCTGGGAGCCGGGAAGCTGGAGTTTCTCGGCGTGGCGGCGGTCAACCTCCGTCCGTCGGCTTGGGACGGCATGGCGCCGCTGGACGTGCTCCGGGGGTTGGATCAGCAGGCAACGGCCCGTTCCGAGTTGGTGCAGGAGTCCTTACCGGTGACCTTCGCGTATAGAACCCGGGAAGGAGGAATGGGGCTGGCGCGGTGGATGTCCGTCGCCCCGGATGGACAAAAGGCCACTCTCCAGCTCAAACGGATTGAGTTCGACCATGCCCGCTGACCCTCCATCCCCCTCCGGTCCAGGTTCGTCGTTGGGCGACTGCTTTGCCACCACACGCTGGACCGTGGTGCTCGACGCCGGACGCCGCTCGTCCCCGAATTCGGAGCGGGCCCTCGCGGAATTGTGCCAAACCTACTGGTATCCCTTGTACGCCTATGTTCGTCGTCAAGGGCACACGCGCGAAGACGCCGAGGACCGGGTGCAGGAGTTCTTCGCCCGGTTCCTTTCGCGAAACTACCTGACCGGCCTCAACGCGGAACGCGGTCGATTTCGGGCGTTCTTGCTGGCGTCCCTGAAGCATTTCCTAGCCAACGAATGGGACCGCTCGCAACGTCAGAAACGCGGGGGCGGGATCGAGCACGTGTCCCTCGACTGGCAGGATGCCGACCGGCGGTTTCATCTCGAACCGCCGGATCCGGACAGTCCCGACCTCGCCTTTGATCGCGAATGGGCGATGGCATTGCTGGAACGCGTCATTCAGCGTCTGGGTACCGAGTGTGTTGCGGAAGGCCGGGGCCTGTTGTTTGAGCGGGCCAAGGGATATTTGATGGTGGGTTCCGACGCGATTCCGCACGCAGAGGCCGCCGCCTCGCTGCAGATGGCGGAGGGCGCCTTCCGCGTGGCGGTGCACCGTCTGCGCAAACGCTATCGGGAACTGCTGCGAGACGAGATCGCCCAGACCCTGGTGGATCCCGCGCAGGTCGAAGAGGAGCTCCAGTCGCTATTGGCGGCGCTGACCACCTCGTCCTAAAGGTGAGCGCAATGATCGGAGTTCCGGCGGGCAGGTTGCGCTTCGTCCGGAGCAGTTGGGGCCGCGAGCCTCTGTTCGTTCCTTTCAAGCCGGTCGTCCCTCCGGTGACCCATTCCCAACTCCATGTCCCAGGTGGGACACGAAATTGGTAAGACCCTTCTGGGCCACGGACGAGGTCCGGAGACAGGCCGGCGCCACGAACGGAACGCCGCGTGGCTGCTGGCAATTGGGCGTGCGGACACCCGTTCCCAGTTCAGTGTCCCAGGTGGGACATGGAATCGAGAGACGAGGGCGAGCGCTGGAGTCGCTTTTGGGACGCTGGATTGGGTGCGGGTGGATATTCTTGGACCGCTTGCCGACAGGGAGAAGATCCAATTTCCAGCCCCTCGGAAGTTCCATCGGGATATACCGCCCTCACTTCACTGCGTAACTCCACAATGTCCCGTGGTCGCGGACATATAGGCGTCCGTTGGCCACGACGGGATAGGCCCACGATTTTTCCATGGGATTGCTCTTTGCCGGCGCATCAGGCGGAGTAAAGCGACCCTTTTCCCGGTAGCCTTCGCCCGAAGGTTCGACCAGGGCCACGACCCCATTCTCGCCATGCAGGAAGAGCAGGCCGCCGGCGTGATACAGGGATGCGGCTCCGATGGAACGGTCCTCCCACTTCAGCTTGCCGCTCGAGGCTTCAAAACACAGGAGCGATTGTTGCGTGGTTCCAAAGAGAAGGTCCCCCACCTTGACCGTTCCGCCGATGGCCGTGGGCAGTTTGGATTCGAAGTAGAGTTCGTCGAACCCGGAATCGGTCCCGCCCGGCTTCAACCGGATCGCACCGCCCCCCGTTCCGGCCGCCGCCGCGTAAATCAAACCACTGGCGGCCAGCGGCGAGGGAATGTTCGCTCCATATTTGCTGATCGCCTTGCCCCAGCGCCACAACGGCTTGCCACTCGACGCGTCCAGCCCAACCAGACCCTTGGACAACAGTTGGACCACCTGCTTCGAACCGCCGGCGTCCACCATGATGGCCGAGGCGTATCCGGCGTCGTCAGTGTCAGGCGAGGCATACTTCCACCGGACGTCGCCGGTCTTGGCGTCGAGAGCAAGGACGGTGGCCTCGGATCCGCCCGGGGTGACGATCACCGTCGTGTCGAACACCAGTGGCGATTCGGAATAGGCCCATTGACCGGGCTTGCCAGCAAACTCGGCCCGGAGGTTCTTCTTCCAGCGGATCTCCCCCTTGGCGGTGTCGAGACATGCCAGATCGCCGTCGGACCCGAGTGCATACAGGACTGGGCCCACGACGGTGGGTGTGGAACGGGCGCCGGGGAAGTTGGGGCGTTGCTGGGGATTGCCCACATTGCCGAGCCGGGTGGACCAAAGCTTGGAACCGTCCGCGGCCGACAGGGCGAGGACGGACTCATTTTCCAACCCTTCGTTTCCCAGCAGGTAAATGCGGTCGCCCACCACCGAGGGCGTGGCGTAGCCGGATCCGCAATGGGAGACTTTCCACACCAGTTTGGGACCGTCTTGCGGCCATGACTGGAGCAGGCCGGTTTCTGGGGAACTCCCCGAGCGGTCCGGTCCGCGCCATTGCGGCGAATCGGTGGCCCGGATGGGGACGAGGGCGGCGAAGCCGATGCCCGCCGCGAGGGCGGCTCGGCTGGCACGGAGAGGGAGCAGGGAACGTTTCATGGCGCTGAACGGGAGACCGCAGGAATCCATGTTGGTTTCGCGCCGTTTGTCGAGTGCCGTTCCGGCCGTCGTTTCGCCGGCGCCCCCACTGAATCCAGACCGCCTCACTATTTCACGCGATTGACTTGGCGGACCCCGCTCCTAGCCTCGCGACCAGTTTCAAACCAACGTTCCGCCGAATCCATGCCCGCTCCCGCCAAAACCGAATCGAAAGCCGAATCCAAAGCCGCAGAATCGAAGGCCGCCGCCGCTGCTGCCGCCGAGGAGACTCCCCGGATTTCCCCCCAAAAACAACGCGACCTTGACGGCGCCATTTCGACCATCACCAAGTCGTTTGGCGACGGAGCCATCATGCGTCTCGGTTCGCAGGTCGTGCGGCCGATTGAGGTGATTCCGACCGGCGCCCTGGCCATCGATCTTGCCCTGGGCGTGGGTGGCGTGCCGCGCGGACGCATCGTCGAAATCTACGGTCCGGAGTCCTCCGGCAAGACCACCCTGATGCTTCACCTGATCGCCAACGCGCAGAAGGCCGGTGGCGTGGCGGCATTCATCGATGCGGAACACGCCCTGGATCCGGCCTACGCCAAAAAGCTCGGGGTCAACCTCGACGACCTCCTGGTGTCGCAGCCGGACTCCGGTGAGGAGGCCCTCAGCATCTGCGAGACCCTCGCTCGCTCCAACGCGCTCGACATCATCGTGGTCGACTCGGTCGCCGCCCTGGTTCCCAAGGCGGAACTCGAAGGCGAGATGGGCATGGCGACCATGGGCATGCAGGCGCGGCTCATGTCGCAGGCGCTGCGCAAGCTCACCGCCATCCTGAACAAGGCGAAGACCACCTGTCTCTTCACCAACCAGCTCCGCGAGAAGGTCGGCGTGATGTTCGGCAATCCCGAGACCACACCCGGCGGCAAGGCCCTCAAGTTCTACGCCAGTGTGCGCATCGACATCCGACGCAAGGATGCCCTCAAGGACAGCGCCGGCAACGCGATCGGGAATCACGTGAAGGTGAAGGTGGTGAAGAACAAGGTCGCACCACCGTTCACCGAGGCCGAATTTGACATCTACTTCAACCAGGGCATCGACAAGGAGGGTTCGCTGCTCGACGTCGGCCAGGAGGTGGGCGTGGTGGAGAAGAAGGGTGCCTGGCTGCAGTTCCAGGGCGAATTAATCGGCCAGGGCAAGGAAGCCTCCCGGAAGGCCCTGGTGGAGAAGCCAGAGCTGGCGGGCAAGATCCGCGACGCCATCCTGGCCAAGCGGGCGGCCGATGCGGCGCCCCCGGCCAAAGGCTCGTAAGCCTCACGACCACGTCGTTACCGCGGACGGGGGGGGACGCGCCCGCTGATCTCCCTTCACCCAATTCGGAGGGGCCACTGGGGACATGTCAGCGTCTCGTTCCCTCGTCGACTACGGTTCAAGGCGTCGATCCGTGTCCAATTTTGGCATGGGAGGCTCGGCAGGGATGCGGACCTGCCTGTTATTTCAACCGGGCCACTTCCTCGAACATCCGGAGGAAACAGGCGGTTTCCCCTTTGGTCGTTTCCACAGTCCCTGCCGTTGAGACCCGGTTGGTGAATTGATTGAGAAACGCCTCGGAGCCCGACCACACGGTTTGCATCACGCCGCGAAACCGGGACCGCATCTGCGGCGTGGACACCTCCCGGAAGCGGACCAGGTCGCGAACCTGCGCCCCACCCACCTGCGGGTTCCTCCAGGCACAACTCACGACGTCAAACCCCTTCGTCGCGAAGTACACCGGCGTTGGGTCGGCCCGCTCGTAATGCCAGTCGCAGATCAGCACGTCCTTCGGAATCAAGTCCACAGCCGCAGACGTGTCGTTCTGACTGGCCTCCCACTCACCGATCCCGGTTGTCCTGCCGTCCAACAACCGATCGCCCCACATCCAGAGCTGGCGGCCGGATTGGTGGAGATGATCGCGGAGGGTTCGGACTTCGCCGGCAAACAGCTCGGCTTTGTTCTGGCCCCGGCACCGGGGACACTGCTCTTCACCCAGATAGAACACTTCGTCGAGACCGGCGTGGAAGGCGTCGCACTCAAAAGCGCCACAAACTTCGTCCACCAGGGCAAAGACCACCTCGTGAACGTCGGGATGTCTCGGACAGTAGCTTTTGCAGTACAGCCGATCGGGATTGGGCCAGACGTATTTGTCGGGAAGCTTGACCTGGGGAGTTTCGTCAAACTGCGGATATACCCGCAGCAGCTTGCCCAGATTGGATTGCCAGGACTGGTGTCCGAGCAGGTTGATTTGGGGAATGACTCGGATTCCCAGGCGCCGGCCGGCCGCGGACAGCTGTCGGGCTTGGATCGGGGACAACCCATTCGGGTCCGCCATTTCCGGACGGCTGGAAAACTGGAATCCGTAGTCCACTCGCAGGATCAATGTGTTCACCGATCGGGGCGCCAGCTCCTGTTCCATGAACCGGATGAACTCCTCGACCCGTGGCGCGGCGGGAGCGGCGATGCAGAAGGCGCGAACCGGGCAGCGGCTGTCGAGCGTGTCCTCCGCTGCGCCGGCCGTGAAGCCCGCCCAGAACAGTATCGCCCCGAGGCGGAACCATTGAATGGCACGTTTCATCGTGTCTCAGTTCAACACGGGATCGGTCCGCCGTCCACGACGCCGGACGGAGGTATTGACGTGAGGACAAGAGAAAGCCGACGTGCGTCCGGTATCAACCCGCGTCGGGAATTTCCGCTTCCACCAGCAGCGTCAGCAACGCGAGTGATTCCTGCCAGCCCAGGCAGCAGGCTTCGGCGGGAATCATGGAAGGAATTCCTTCCTGTGTAATGTCGACCTCGGTGCCGCAGAACACTTCCTTCAAACGAACGGTGGTGATCATCTGACCGGGCAGGTTGAGATCGTCGAACTGATCGGTATAGCGAAGGAGTTCCCCGGGCCTCAGTTCCAGATACGTTCCGCCGAAGGAGTGGCTCTTGCCGGAACTGAAATTGGTGAAGGACATTTTGTAGCCGCCTCCGACCGTGGCATCCATGTGGTGGACGCGACCGGTGAATCCATGCGGGGGCAGCCATTTCGACATGGCATCCGGATCGATGAAGGCGCGGTAAACGCGCTCTGGCTTGGCCCGGAGGACCCGATGAAATCGAACTGTATGGGAGCTGGGAGTCGATGTGATCATGGCGAAGGGGTGTCGTATCTCTGTTCCCTACTACGAATGAAGAACCGCGGTCAGGACAACTCCAGAATTCGTCATCCCATGATCCCTTTCGTCCTGTTGAAGTTCCCTGTGGGGGGACTCCATTCATGCGCACGATCCATGTCGGTCCCGATGGGCAACCCCGTTGTCACTGGTGCGGCGCAGCCCCGGAGTTCCTCGAATACCACGATCGGGAGTGGGGATTTCCCGTGAACGATGACCGGCGGCTCTTCGAGAAGCTCTCCCTCGAGGGATTCCAATCCGGCTTGAGCTGGAACATGATGATCTTTCAAATCCCACAGCGCCGAGGCGCCTTCCATGAAATCCTCCTTTCCCACTCTCATTCCGAATCTGCGCAGTCCTTCCGCCCAGATTCGCGGGCTCGTCTACTTTGGCCGGATGATCGACAAAATCCGCCTGGCGGCTGCCGGAACGCTTCCACCGGAGTGGCAATCCATGAGGGGAACCACTTCGGTGCTGACGTTTGATGCCCGCTGCAGTCGATTCCTTGGGATCGATTACCAGGCCCTGGAAGTCGAGGTGCTGCAGGGCGGAAAATCCGACGAGGAATTGTTGGAATGGGCCTTCCAGCACGGCCGGCGTCCCAGCGAGGAGGAAATTGAAATCTGGAACGCCTTCATGGTCAAACGAGGTTGGCGGGATGCCGGAACCCAGCGACTTCAGGAACGGCTTGCAGAGGTGGGGCTGCCTCCGGGCACCGTGGAGACAATGTTTGAGTTCATCGACCTCGATGAAGGCCGGCGGGCTCCGGGTCAGCAGCGATGAATCGGCTGAGAGTTGAGTGTTGAGTGGACGGATCAAATCAAATTGGGCAAAGCGGGGCGTCGGTTGACCGTTCGAAGGTCATCAACTCTGGATCATATGAACTGGGCACGAATCGGGATTCTTCTCTGGGTTGCCTTCTGCGGCTCTCCGACGCGGGCCATGTTTGGCTGGGAGGAATCCAAGTCGGTTCCCATGGATCGCCTGACCGCCAACCTCGAACGAAGGCTCGCCGGGAACACCAACGACCCAACCACGCTTTACCAGCTGGCCCGACTCTACTCGATGCGCGGGGCCACTTTGTCGAACTCGATGACCGTTGGGAAACGGAGCGAAGAGCCCATCTTTGGGTTTCCCGGAAGTGACAATGGGATTCCCCCGTTGACCAATGCGTTGGCCAATCGAGACCTGCGGACGCAGTCGTTGGCCTACTTCACCAACGCCCTCCGATACTTTGGCCGCGCCCTGGAGCAGCTTCCCCAATCCACGAACCAGTCGGACCGGTGGCTCATATTGCCGGCACGACTGGGCTATGCGTGGACTCTGGAACAGGCAGGGCGGACGAATGAGGCGACCCGCGAGTACCGTCGCACCTTGAAGGAGGCCTGGGCCGCGGAAATGCAGGTGTCCGTTCAGGACTGGCTGGATCAGATGAAATACTCCTGGCAGGCCGGACGATGGCTGGGAGGCCCCCAGCCCAGAATCGGCCCGGGAATCTGCTTCAGCGAGGAAACGATCCGTTACCTGCTGAACTGCCTGGACCCCGTCGCAGATGCGGCCGAGATCGCTGATCTCAAACAACGTCAGGCAAAAGTGGCGACCCTTCCAAGGGCGATCACACCGATTCTTGTTCCTGCCACAGCCGAGCGGGAACTGGCCCGCCTGGTCAATCCCGTTGCCGGTGTTTCCTTCGATCTGGACGGTTCGGGCCAACCTCGGCGATGGGGATGGATTCAGGACAACGCCAGCTGGCTGGTCTGGGACCCCGGGGAAACGGGACAGATCACCTCCGGGCTACAACTGGTGGGCGGAGTGACCTTTTGGATCTTCTGGAGGGATGGGTATGAGGTCCTCGACGCATTGGACGACAATGGCGATGGCCAACTGGACGGCACGGAACTGGAGGGATTCGCGTTGTGGAGGGACCGGAATTCCGACGGACAGAGCGATCCGCAGGAAGTGACTCCGGTCTCGCGAGCGGGTCTTCGCGAGCTGCGGTGCAGCCCTGTGGTCCACCCGACTGGCATTCCATATCACCCGGAAGGCGCGGTGTTCGACGACTCCACGAGGCGGCCGACCTTTGATTGGTTTCCGGTCGTTATGCCGCTCAGGCCGGTCAGCTGCATGTAAGAGCCTGTCCGAAAACTCAGAGAGGTCCTGCGGCGAGGGAGGGTCTGCCATTGACCGACCCCGGGTGTTACCGGTTGCCTCGTGCGCATGGTTCGCGGGATTCGATGGGTGACGAGCAATCGTCTGGAGGAGCTGTCCTCCAGGCTGGCTCGCGCCGTCCGCCGTCCGCTCGCGGACCCGATGGCTTCGGAGCAGGTGGTGGTGCAAAGCCTGGGCATGGCGCGCTGGATCCAGCTCGAGCTGGCACGCCGCAACGGCGTGTGCGGGGTGGTTGAGTTCCCGTTTCCCCAGGCCTTCCTGCGGGACGTGTGCAACCGCCTGGTGCCGGAAGGCGCCGAGGACCGGAGGTGGGACCAGGAGCCGTTGACCTGGCGGCTGTGGTCGGCGCTGGAATCCACGCCGGGACTCTCGGAAGTCCAACATTACATCGGCGCCGATCCGCGGCGACGGTTCCAACTGTCGTCCCGCCTGGCGGGCCTGTTGGACCATTATCTGGTCTACCGACCCGAGATGGTGGAACTGTGGACCCGCGGTGAAGATACGTCGTGGCAGGCGGTGCTGTGGCGGACGGCGGGGGCTGGGCCGGAGGACTGGCCGGAATCCCGCCGGGTGGCTGTGGCGATGGAGCGATTGCGTGCGGGGACGGTGGAAGGTCTTCCGGAGCGCGTGTCGGTGTTCGGGATTTCGGCCTTGCCGCCGTTGTATCTGGAGCTGCTGGCGGCGCTGGGCGAATGCGCCGAGGTGACGCTGTACCAGCTCCAGCCCTGCCGCGAATTCTGGGCGGATACGGTCTCGAGCCGCGAGGAGCAGCGATTGCTCCGACGGGCCGGACGCCGCGCGGACGAGGCGGTGGAGCTTCATCTGGAACGCGGACACCGACTCCTGGCGTCCCTTGGACGGCTCGGCCGAAGTTTTCAGAACCAGATGGCGGAATTGGGCGCCGGGGCGGACGAAGTCGGCGAAGACGATTCCTTCGTCGATCCGGGCGATGCGACCCTGCTTCATGCCATCCAGTCCGACCTGTTGAATCTGGTGGACCGTTCGGATCCGAAGTCCGGACTGCCCCGCTGGACGGTGTCGGTGGAGGACGCCTCCCTGCGGATTCATTCCTGCCACAGCGCGCGCCGCGAGCTGGAGGTGCTGCAGGACCAGCTGTTGGCGGCGTTCGATGCGGATCCCACGCTGGCGCCCCGGGATGTGCTGGTGCTGACGCCGGACATTGAAGCCTATGCGCCGTTGATCCAGGCGGTGTTCGGAACACCGGAATCCGAGGAACTCCGACTGCCCTTCACGGTTGCCGACCGGACGCCGAGGGCGGAGAGCGCGTTGACGGAGGCCTTCCTCGCGATCCTCCGGCTTCCTGGCGGGCGGTTTGGGCGCAGTGAGATTCTGCCCCTGCTCGAACGCCCGGCCTTGCAACGCCGGTTCGGGTTTGGCGCGGCGGATCTTCCCCAGCTAAAGGATTGGCTCGATGAGCTTCAGGTCAGCTGGGGACTAAACGCCGGCCAGCGCAGTGCCACGGGAATTCCCGCCTTCGGGCAGGGGACGTGGCGGCAGGCCGTGGACCGGCTTTTGCTGGGGCACGCGATGGCGCCGGGAGACGACGTGGTGGTGGGAACGCTGTGTCCCTTTGACGCCGTTGAAGCCGATGGAGCGGTCCTCGCGGGCCGGTTGGCGCGGTTCATTGGCTGCCTGGAGCACCTGCCGTCCCGGTTGTCGACGCCCCGTTCCCTGGCGGGATGGGCGTCGGAACTCGATTCCGTGTTGTCCGAATTCTTCGATGTGGATCCCGACAGTGAAGGGGACTTTGCTCTCATCCGGGATTGTCTCCACCGGCTCCGGAATGCCGGACGCGATGCTGCCCTGGAGGCTCCGGTGCCCTTGGACGCGGTGATCGAGCAGTTGGGCCCCTGGCTGACGGAGGAGCGTCGTGCCGGTGGCTTCCTGCGTGGAGGGATGACATTCGCGGCCCTGAAGCCAATGCGGAGCGTCCCCTCCCGGATCATTGCGGTTCTCGGGCTCAATGATGGCGCATTCCCCCGTCGTCCGACGCCGCTGAGTTTCGATCTGATTGCGGCCCATCCGCGCCTCGGGGACGAGTCACGGGATGCCGACGACCGGTACCTCTTTCTCGAGACGCTGCTGTCGGCCCGCGACCGGCTGCATCTCAGCTTTCTGGGTCGTTCGGTGCGGGACAATGCGGACCTGCCGCCCTCGGTGGTGCTGAGCGAGTTGATCGACCATCTGGCGGGTGGAATCGAAGGGGGGGTGCGAACGGTCCAGGAACAGATCCTGGTCCGGCATCCGCTCCATGCCTTCAGCCCGGCCTATTTCGACCGGGGTGGCGACGAACGTCTCTTCAGTTACTCCCGGGAGAACTCGGTGGCGGCTCAGGCGATGCGGCGGCCCGGATCGGACCCGGGAGCGCGGTTTTGTCCAGAACCGCTGCCCGAACCGGAAGGCAACTGGAGAACCGTCTCGCCGGACGACCTTGCCCGGTTCCTGGCCAATCCCTGCCGTGCCTTCCTGGACCGGAGGCTCCAGTTGCGACTGCCCGAGGCGGAATCGGTCTCCGAGGACCGGGAGCCCTTCGATGTGGATCGTCTGTCGGGATTCCGGATCAAGCAGGAGTGGCTCGACCGTGAGCGAAGAAACCGCCCCGTCGCACCCCTGTTACAGCGGCTCAGCCTGGAGGGCGTTCTTCCTCTCGGACCCGCGGGACGCCTTGAACGGGACGAACTCCAAACGGAGGTGAACCAACTATTGGGCCTGCTGTTGCCCGAGGAACGTGAAGTTTTGTCGCCCTTGCCTGTTCGGATCGCAATCGACGAGTACGTCCTGGATGGCGCGATCGGCGAGCGGACGGCCGCCGGACTGCGGTTGATCCGTCCCGGTCGGTTCAAGGTCACCGAACTTCTTCGTCTGTGGGTGCTGCAACTCGTTTCCGCGGCGGTCGTCCGGGGTCCGATCCCGGAGGCACGGTTGGTCACCTCGGATGAATGCTGGACGCTGCCCGCACCCGATGCCCCGGAACGGATTCTGCGGGAGTTGCTGGACACGTGGGCGCAGGGACTTCGGCGCCCGCTGCCGTTTTTTCCGAAGACGTCCTGGGCCTTCGCCGCACCGGGAGGAAAGACCTCGCCGCAGGAACGGGCGTTGGCCAAATGGGAGAGCGATTTTCAGTCGACGGGCGAGCGTTCGGATCCGGCGATTGCGTTCTGCTTCGGGGCCGTCGAACCGCATCCGCTCGACACCGAATTTGAAGAACTGGCCGCCCGCCTTTGCAGTCCGGTGTGGCAATGGGCGCGAAAGGAGGGGGGAAAATGACGGCCTCACACGCCTTCGGCTTGTCCACTGTTCCGCTGGAGCCCGGCGTCACTCTGCTGGAAGCCAGCGCGGGGACGGGCAAGACCTTCACCATCGCCGGACTGTTCCTGCGTCTGCTGTTGGAGGAACGGCTCACGATTGGGCAAATCCTGGTCGTCACCTTCACCGAGGCGGCGACGGCGGAACTGCGGGGCCGCATCCGGGACCGCCTGGCCGCTGGCCGGAATCTGCTGCGCGGGCTGCTGGAGCCCGATTCCCCCGATGCCGAACTGCTGCTGTCGGGCGCCGACGACGCCCGGAAGGAGCGTCTGGCCCGGCTGGAGGCGGCCCTGGAACAGTTCGACGAGGCGGCGGTGTTTACGCTGCACGGATTTTGCCGCCGGGTGCTGCAGGAGCGGGCCTTCGAAAGCCGGACCCTTTTCGATGTCGAGTTGGAGCCCGATCCGACCCGGTTGTGGCGGGAAACGGCGGACAATTTCTGGCGTCGCCATTTTTATGGCGCGCCCGTGCGGCAGGTGCTGCTGGCGAGGTACTGCGAGGTCACGGCGGATTCCCTGCACCGGTTGCTGCGGGCGCATGTCAACCAGGCGGAGGCACGGGTGATCAGCCGGGACAGCCAGCGCGACTGGCGTGAGGTCATGGCGGAGGCCGAAGCCGCGTTCGATGCGGTAGTGGCGGCGTGGCATCGCGGCAGGCGGGACATTGAAGCGTGTTTCGGAGACACCGGAGGGGCATGGGGAAACACACCGTACAACCGGAGCGACCGGGTGGACCCGATGCTGGCCCGTGTTGCCGCCTTGCTCGATGAAAGGGAGGTCAGCCTGGGGGCGATGGAAACCCTGATGGCCTTCCGGCAATCGGTCCTGGACGGCAAGCTCAACCGGAAAAAGAAGGGGACGGCGGTGCCGCAGCATCCATTCTTCGCGGCCTGCGATGTCCTGGCGTCGTCGTTGGAGGTTCTGGGTGCCCGGCTTCGACACGCGTTTCTCGAACAGGCTCCGGCCGAATTGGCGCGGCTCAAGGAGCGGGATCGGCAGATGGGATTTGATGACCTACTGGCCGGCGTGGCGGGCGCACTGGCCGGTCCGTCCGGTCCGCCTCTGGCTCGTCTCCTCCGGCAACGGCATCGGGCGGCGTTGATCGACGAGTTTCAAGACACCGACCCACTTCAGTGGCGGATCTTTGAACAGGTTTTTGGGACGGGGGAATGCCATCTTTACCTGGTGGGTGATCCGAAGCAGGCGATCTACAGCTTCCGGGGCGCGGATGTTTTCGCCTATCTCCGGGCGCGGGAGACGGCTGATCGGGAGTTCACGCTCGACGTCAACTGGCGGTCCGAACGACGTCTGGTGGAGGCCGTGAACGGGCTCTTCGAGAATCATCCCAGTCCATTCGCCACACCGGAAATCCGGTTTCGCCCGGTGTCGGCCGGCGGGAAGACGGACGAGGCGTCCTTCACCGAGGGAGATCGGAGGCCGCCCCCGCTGCACGTCTGGTTCTGGGATGCTGAACGGGAGGGCGTGGGCCGGAAGGCGGACCAGCACGAGCGCATCGCCGAAGGGGTGGCCGACGAGATTGTGCGGCTGCTTGGGGGTTCCTGTCGGCTGGGTGAGCGTTCTCTCGTGCCGGGTGACATCGCGGTGCTGGTGGACCAACATTCGGAGGCGGCCCGGATGGCGGCGGCATTGTCCCGGCGCGGAGTTCCCTCGGTGCAGCAAACCCAGGAGAGCGTCTTTGCCACCACCGAGGCCCGTGAAGTGCAGTCCCTGTTGGAGGCTCTGACCGAGGAAGGCCGGGACCGGAATCGCCGCGCCGTGTTGGCCAGCGCCCTGGTGGGACTCACGGCCGAGGCGTTGGACCGAATGCGAACCGAAGAGGCGGAATGGGAGCGCTGGCTTGAATCGATGAACCGCTGGGCGGGAATCTGGGTTCGGGACGGATTCCTGTACCTCTTTGAGACCGTGCTCCGGGAATGCGGCACGCGCCGGCGTCTGCTGAGCCGTTCCGACGGCGAGCGACGCTTGACCAACTTCCTGCACCTGGCGGAACTCCTCCAACAGGAGGCCGTGCGGGAACGATTGACTCCCCGGGCGCTGTTGGACTGGCTGTCCGCCCAGCGGGCGCACGCGGGGGAAGGCGGAGCAACGGCACAGGAATCCCTGTTGCGCCTCGAGCGGGATGCCGCCGCCGTTCAATTGGTCACACTTCACCGCAGCAAGGGTCTCGAATATCCGGTGGTTTTCTGCCCCTTTCTGACGCGTCAGCCGAAGCGTCACCGGAACAGCGGCGAGGAGGTCCTGTTTCATGATCCTGACGATGGACGGGCCCTGAAGCACGATGTGGGCTCCGAACGTCAGGAGGAGAATCGGGACCGCATGCACGGAGAGCGTCTCGCCGAGAATTTGCGGCTCCTGTATGTGGCCCTGACGCGCGCCCGGAATCGCTGCTATTTGACCTGGGGAACCCTGGATCACGCGGAGTCCGCGGCACTGGCTTGGCTGTTGCATCCCCCTCCGGAGGCGGCGTCGCTCGGGACCGAAGCCGTGCTGGATGCTCTGAAGTCGTGGGTGGAGTGCTGGAAGGGGAGAACCTGTCACTGGAGGCGCTTCCGGAAATCCGCGGCAATCGTTGGGCCCCGCCCAAAAACGAAATCGCTCCGAGGGCGGCTCGCGAGTTTCGTGGACGGATCCGACGGGACTGGGGCATGGCCAGCTTCAGCACGCTGGCCCACGGGCGGACGGAGGAAGCCGCAGATCGGGACGCGGCCGCGACGCCACCGCCGGTAGCCGCGCCGTCGCTGCCGTCGGGCCTCTCCGAGTTTCGCGGGGCGCGAGCGGGGACCTGCCTGCATGAGGTCTTCGAGAATCTGGACTTTTCGGCGGCGGCCGCGGCGCGAATTCGGCTGGTGGCGGAAGACCGACTTCGGGCGCACGGGTTCGCGGCTCCGGGACTGGCCGATGAACTCACGGCGCTGGTCGAGCGTGTTCTTGCCGTCGAGATGATTCCAGGTGCCGCCCTGAACGCAGTGTCGGGAAGCCGCTGCTGGCGCGAGCTGGAGTTTCTGTTGCCCCTGCAGCGACTCACACCGGCCCGGTTGCGCGAGGCCTTTGAGGCAGTCCCGCGGGAAGGTGAACTGGGCAATTGGTCCGAGTCATTGGGACGGCTTGGATTTGCGGAGATTGGCGGATTCCTGGGCGGGTTCATGGACCTCGTCTTCGTTCACGAGGGCCGCTGGTGGCTGATCGACTGGAAATCGAACTGGCTGGGGGATTTGCCAGAGGACTATCACGCCGAGGCGGTGTGGCGCGAGATGCTTCGCCAGCACTATCCGCTGCAATACCATCTCTACCTGCTCGCCCTGCACCGGCTGTTGCGGTCCCGAATTCCGGACTACGACTACGACACGCACCTGGGCGGGGTGCGGTATGTGTTTGTCCGCGGAGTGACGGCCGGGAGACCCGACTTCGGACTGTTCCGCGACCGGCCGCCCCGGAGCGTGATTGAGGCATTGGATCGCCACCTGTTGATTTCCGACCCGGTGGAGGAGGATCGACCATGAGTGTTTCCGCGATGCGATCGGAGTCCACCGGCGTGACATTTGAGGCGCTGGACCTGGAGTTTGCGCGCTTGATGGAACGACTGTCGGGCGGATCGAATGCGGCGTTGCGCGGGGCGGCGGCGCTGGTCAGCCGTCAGCGGGCGCAGGGCGACGTTTGTCTGGAATTGAGACGGGCGGCGGGCACGTCAGTGGAGCTGGCCCCCGGGGAGTCCGTCACCCTTCCGGAGCTTTCCGTCTGGCGGGATCAATTGCAGTCAGCCTCGGTGGTGGGGGGGCCGGGCGCGGTGACGCCGCTGATCCTCGACTCCCAGGATCGGCTCTACTTGAGGCGGTACTGGTGGTATGAACAGGAGGTTTCGGCGGCGTTGGAGCAGCGGATCAAGCGCGATTCCGATGAGGGGGAACCGGATCGGGCGCGGCTCCGGGTGCTGCTGGACACGCTGTTTCCTACAGTGGGCCGTGGAGTGGACTGGCAACGGGTCGCCGCGTTCGCCGCCACGCGTCGCCGTCTGTGTCTGATTTCCGGAGGTCCCGGCACCGGCAAGACGACCACGGTGGTTCGGATTCTTGCGCTGCTCCTGGAACTGTCCCCGGCACGAGCTCTGCGCATCGCGGTGACGGCACCCACGGGAAAGGCAGCGGCGCGACTCCAGGATTCCCTGCGACTACAGAAGACCGAATTGGAGGCCCGTGTCGCCTCCGCTGCGGGACTGCCGACGGACGTTGAGACCATTCACCGGCTTCTGGGGGCACGGCCTGGTTCGCCCTATTTCCGGCACGACTCACGGAATCCGCTGCCGGTCGACATCCTTGTGGTGGACGAGGCAAGCATGGTGGATCTGGCCCTGATGGCGAAGCTGCTCCTGGCGGTTCCACCCCATGCCCGGGTCCTCCTGCTGGGCGACAAGGACCAGCTGGCCTCGGTGGAGGCGGGAAATGTCCTGGGTGATCTGTCGGCGGATCCCGAACTCAACCGGTTCACTGCGGATTTTATAAGGGAATACAGCGCTGCCGGCGGACCGGTGCTGCCGGCACGAAGTTCCGCCGTGTATGCGCTGTCCGACGTCGTGATCCAGCTCCAGCGAAGCCATCGGTTCTCGGAAGGAAGCGGCATCCAGCGCGTCAGTGCCGCGGTCAATCGGGGTGATGCCGACCGAGTGCTGCTCGAACTGGAGCGCTGCCGGGCCGACGCGAGCGGCGGGGTGCTTGGACGGCCGGTTCCCGGGCGCCATCTTCTGCGGGAGGCCCTGCGAAGCACGGTCATCGAAGGGTTTGGGGCGCTCATGCGGGCGGCAGACGCGGAACAGGCATTGTTGGCCATGACGGGATTCCGCGTGCTGGCCGCCGTCCGGGACGGGCCCTACGGGGTTGCGGCGCTCAACGCCCTCATGGTGGAGCTGCTGGACGAAGCCGGACTGGTGGAAGGAGCCGGAGACGGGTTCCGAGGACGGCAGGTCATGGTGACGTCCAACGACTATTCGGCGAACCTCTTCAATGGCGACCTGGGCGTGGTCTGGCCCGACGAGCGCGGTCGACCGATGGTGTGGTTCCCATCCCCCGACCGTGGCGTTCGGCGGGTTTCCCCGGCGCGGCTGCCAGCGCATGAGACGGCGTTTGCCCTGACCGTCCACAAGAGCCAGGGCTCCGAATTTGAATCGGTGCTGTTGATCCTGCCGGACCGGGTGAGCCGGGTGTTGACGCGGGAACTGGTGTACACGGGGCTGACGCGGGCGAGGGAGCGGACCGAGGTATGGTTTTCCGAGGCCGTGCTTCGCGAAGCGATCGGGAGGCGAACCGAGCGGGCTTCGGGTTTGCGGGACCGGTTGTGGCGCAAGTCGGCTTCTTGAAGTCGAGACCAGGCGCTCGCCGTTGTGGTGGAGATGCCCCGGTTCTTCGTTGCTGGCGCGGGACTCCTACTTCGGCGGTGCTTGCCAACTCCATGTCCCACCTGGGACATGGAATTGGGAGTGGCGTCGGAACCAGCAGTCGACCCTTCCCGGGATTCTCCCGCGCAGGCTGGAACTCCCGGTTGATGGCTGCAGGGACTGCGATGAAACGGCCTTCCCTCATTGTGGAGGCTTGCCTAGCCTGACGCGGGTGTGCCGACAGTCTCTTGCCGGCCATCCGAGCGAATATGTATTTCTCATCCGCCCATTCCCGCCGTGGCTTCGTGATCTCCATCGCCCTGGCAGCCGCGCTGGCGGCAGGCTGCAAGCCGGGGGATTCTGCCGGCGGCACACCGGGCGATGCCGGGAACGCGATCAAGATCGGCGAATTCGCCTCCTTGACCGGCAGTGAGGCGGCGTTTGGACAGAGCTCGCACAAGGGAACCGCACTGGCGGTGGAGGAGATCAATAAGTCCGGCGGAGTGCTGGGAAAGAAGCTCGAGCTGATCACGGAGGACAACCAGTCGAAGGCGGGTGAGTCGGCCACCATCGCGAAGAAGTTCATCAGTCGCGACAAGGTCGTGGCGGTCCTGGGTGAAGTCGCCTCGGGCCGGTCCCTGGAAGCCGCACCCATCTGCCAGGCAGCGGGCATTCCCATGGTGTCCCCGTCGTCCACCAATCCCAAGGTGACCGAGGTGGGCGACTATGTTTTCCGGGTCTGCTTCATCGATCCGTTCCAGGGAAAGCTGCTGGCCGATTTCGCGCGCAAGACGCTCAAGGCGCGCAAGGTGGCGATTCTGTCCGATGTCTCGGCGCCCTACAG
Organism: Limisphaerales bacterium; assembly: GCA_044221235.1. Taxonomy (GTDB): domain Bacteria; phylum Verrucomicrobiota; class Verrucomicrobiia; order Limisphaerales; family UBA9464; genus UBA9464. The sequence continues at coordinate 4 of JBGAPN010000002.1, read as the reverse complement.
CGTC
>JBGAPN010000377.1:0-5494 GCA_044221235.1 Limisphaerales bacterium | reverse complement strand
CAGCAAACTCGCCGGTAAAGTCGCGGTCGTGACCGGTGCCTCCAAAGGAATCGGTGCCGCAGTCGCCAAGCATTTGGCCACGGAGGGGGCGTCTGTTGTCGTCAACTACGCCTCCAGCAAGGCGGGCGCCGACAAGGTGGTCGCCGAAATCACCGGAGCCGGCGGCAAGGCCGTCGCGGTGCAGGGTGACGTCTCGAAGAAGGCGGACATTGATCGGCTGTTCGCCGAAACCAAGCGCGCGTTCGGCCAATTGGACATTCTGGTAAACAACGCCGGCATCTACGAATTCTCCCCGCTGGAGACCATCACCGCCGAACATTTCCACAAGCAATTCGATCTGAATGTATTCGGGCTCATTCTGACCACCCAGGAGGCGGTCAAATACTTCGCGCCCAGCGGTGGCAGTGTCGTCAACATCAGCTCCATCGTCAGCGGTACGTTTGCCGCGCCGAATGGATCGGTTTACAGCGCCACGAAGGCGTCGGTCGATGCCGTCACGCGGTCCCTGTCCAAGGAGCTGGGCGGACGCCGCATCCGCGTCAACGCCGTCAATCCTGGAATGATCGAGACCGAGGGGCTCCACGCCGCGGGGATCGCGGAAAGCGACATGCGCAAATCGATTGAGGCGCAGACGCCGCTCGGCCGCATTGGCCGGCCGGAGGACATCGCGTCCGCGGTGGTCTTCTTTGCCTCCGACGACGCGTCCTGGATCACCGGAGAATCGCTTTATGTCACCGGCGGCCTGCGCTGATGGATTTGTCCCATAAACCTTCAACCGTCACGACTTGATTTCATGAGCACCACCAATAACAACAACTCACCCGACCTCACCCAACGCCCACCGCGCAGTCCGCGAGTCCGGCTGGGCGGATACGTTCTTCTTCCGCGCATCCTGGACAAGGCGCGGGCGTCCCTCTCCGGCACGCTGGGCGAATATCGTTACACCGGCCAAGGCATGGACCGGCACTTCCTCGGCTTTGTCGGCCTTGATTACGAATCGTTGACCCGGGAGGTCGCCAAGGGCGGAGGCGATGGGGAGCTGCTCGCCTGGATTCAGGCCAACTCAAAACCTCAGCGCCAACCGTGGGAGATCGCCGCCTGGAGCGAGTATCACCTGCGCCGCACGCCGGACAGCGATCACGAGACGTTGACGGAATTCGCGGCCAGCGTGAAGCGGTTCACTCCGACCCGCGAGGACATCAACACCTGGTTCGACCTCCTGGACCTCGATGACCACTGCACGTTCGGCGGCAAAGCCTGAGCGCGCAGTTCAATTGCCAGGGCGGGAATCGAACGAACACGGAGACATGCCATGAGTGAGCCGGTCCAAACGGAGAACGAGCGCGAGACGCTGTTGCGGATCCTCTCGGCCGCCGCCTTCCTGGTCTTTTTCGGCGGCTATATGGTGGCGCCGTTGATTCCCGCCCTTTCCCATGAGTTCTCGGCCACCGCCAGGCAGATGGGCTGGGTCGTTCCGGCCTACCTGCTGCCCTATGGCGTCTCGACCCTCTTCTACGGTCCATTGTCCGACCGCTTCGGCCGGGGAAGGGTGTTGCTCATCGTGCTCGCCTTGGCCACGGGTGCGACTTTCCTGGTCTCGTTGGCGTGGTCCGCCCCAACTCTGGTCCTGATGCGCGTGCTGTCAGGATTGAGCTCGGGTGGCGTCGTCACCATCGGTCTCGCGCTGGTCGGGGACATGTATCCCTACGCGAAGCTCGGACGTGCCATGGGCTGGATGTTCGGTGCCATTGCGGGCGGCATGGCGTTCGGCGCCACCTTGGCGCCCGGTTGAATCCCTACCCCGGTGGCGCACCGAGTTCATCATCCTGGCGGGTCTGATGGCGGTCCTTCTAGCCCTCTTCCACCGGCATCGCCATTTGTTGGCCGGGCAACCTCCGCAGAAACTTGAATTCAGCGAATTGTGGCGCGGGTACGCCTCGCTGCTGCGGACTCCCCGGGGAGCAACGGTATACTTTTTCATCTTCATGAACGGGCTCTTTCACGGAGGGGTCTTTTCCTGGCTGGGCTACTACCTCTCCCAGCGTTTTCACCTCGGTGACGAGGGAATCGGGAAGGCGCTTCTCGGGTACGGAATTCCGGGAATGTTTCTGGGGCCGGTCCTGGGCCGCCTCGCCGACCGCTACGGCAGGGGCCGGATCATTCCGGTAGGTTTCCTCCTGGCCTCGGCCGTGGCGTTGCTGCTGGCACCCCACACGCCGCTTTGGAGCGTCACGCTGCTCGTGACCTCCCTGTCGGTCGGGCTGGACATGACGCACCCGCTGATGGCGGGGATAGTGGCGTCACTGGATCCAAAGCGACGAGGCCAGGCCATGGGCTTGAATGCGTTTTGCCTGTTCACCGGACTCGGACTGGGTTCGGTCGCTTTCCAATCTTTCCTGGCGCAGGGATTTGCCATCACCTTGGTCGTGTTTGGGAGCGCGCAGTTAGCCTTGGGGTTGCTGGCCTTCAGCGCCTTCCGAAGTGAACGGGTTGACCGGGCGAGATCCTCCAGCCTGATCGTTTCCGAGCGTCCCCCTGCCGTGGAGCCAGTTGCGATAAAATAGGTTATCACAACTGAATCCCAGAAAAGGGGACTCACGACCGCCGTTTGGCGGTGGCCTTCCTCAACTCGGTTCAACTCGGGTCACGTCCTTGAACTTGTCGAGGTCGCGGTCGAAGGACGCAACGGGAACGCCCTCCTCCGCGCCGCCCGCCGCCAGGAAGGCGTCGGCGAAACCGACGTTAAACTTCTGAAGGCGTTCGAGGGCGCCAAACACTGGGTCCGCCTCCCGAACCCTGACGCCACGCCGCCGGAGGAGCGCGGCGAGTTTCACGGCCGCGTCCACCCGGTCGACCTTGTAGAATGACACGAGCGTGTACATGGCTTCAGCCACGATGACCGGCGAAACTTCCAGCAAAGCGTTCCCGGCGGCCGCCGCCTCGAAGAGCCGCTTTGCCGCTTCGGCCTGTTTGGCCGGCTGACCGGAGAGGAAGCGGAGCAGCACATTGGTGTCGACCAGATAGCGCGCACTCATGGGGTTCCCCTTCCGGCCGCTTCCCGGGCCATCGCCTCCCGTGCCGCCTGCTTCTCCTCGCGGGAGGTGGCTACGGGGCGGCGCAGCCTCAGGCTGCCGAACAGCTCATCAAGCGCGGGCTCTGGTCGAACCACCACGGAGCCATCCGTCCGCACCTCGTAGGAAAGGCGCTGCCTGGGCTTGAGCTGAAGGGCTTCACGGACCTCCCGTGGTATCGTTGTCTGGAACTTGTCAGTGATGGTCGATTGTGTCATGTGACCAGCATACCACAATCAATCGCATTGTAGCAAGTATCTGCATTGCTGGCGGAGAACGCATTCCCATTGGCAGGCAATGTCCCTCCTTCGGGGATTGACGGTCAAACTTGCTATCTTGACGTAGGGGTGGGTGATCATGGTATGCGACAATCAGGGGAGAATCCCACAGGCAGGGCTCTCCCAAAAACCCAACGACGGAGGAAATCATGGCTACCCAACCTACTGCTCAACCGACGCGCGCACGTCCGGTTCACGAGGTCCGACTCGGCGCCATTCGGGCGTCGATTTGGGCGAACGAAACGGAGAACGGCATCCGCCATAACGTCACCTTCGACCGGACCTACCGGGACGGAGAAACCTGGAAATCGACCACCTCGTTTGGACGGGATGATTTACTCGTCTTGGCGAAGGCCGCGGACCAAGCCCACACCTGGATCATCAGTCAACCGCGCGACCACTCGGAGCCCGGCGTAACCCCGGAGAACAAACCAGCCAGACGGTCCGCGAGTCGCTGGACAAGGCGTCCGCTGCCGTCTCAGCGGCCGTAGTGCCGAGGTTTGTTTCGTGGACGGTCCGACCCGTGATTCGCAATCTTTCAAGACTGAGGGTGGCCGGGGTTGGCCGTGGGAGCAACTGGAGTTCCCTCAACTCACGGACCGACCGGGACGCCGTCGCCGATCGGAGGATCCGGTCGAGACAAGGTGTAGTGACCCTGCGCGACTGCCCGGTGCCCGAAAGCTTGCGGGAATGTGACACTCCCCAAAAGGCCGCCGACTACTGGCGGCTCCACGTCGCCAACGCCCCGACCTTCAACCCCGACGTCGAAGCCTTCGTGGTCCTGCATTTGAACACTCGACGGCGCGATCGGGGCCATCACGTGGTGGCCACCGGCACCCTCGATACCGTGATCACCCATAATCGTGAAGTTTTTCGAACCGCCACTATCGCGGCCTCGGCAGCAGTAGTGCTCGTGCACAACCATCCCTCCGGTGACTCCACTCAATCGGAAGCAGATATGCGAGTGACACGAGACCTCATTCGCGCCGGTCAGATCCTGAAGATTGAGGTCCTCGACCACGTCATTGTGGGAGCTGGGCGACACACTTCATTACGAGAATTGGGCTTGTTTTACCATTAGTGTCGAGCTGGGCCATTTCGCCGCGCATTCTAGCGGCTTCCATTGAGCGGATGGATGGCCTGATAAATGACGCCTACCCCTTGAGTTTTCGCCGTCGCGGATCGTCCTCGGGGGCTGATGGCGGCGGGAAGAGTCCCGGCAAATCACACTTAAGTGCCTTGGCGAGCCGCAGTAACTCGAAATCTGCAACCCACCGAATCTGTGACTCGATCTTGGCGAGGGTCTCACGGCTGATGTCCCACCCGTCCAAATTGAGGCGGGCCACGAGCATTGGCTGCGAGTATCCGGCCTCCTCGCGGAGGCGACGAACCACAGGACCGACGATGTTACGGGGAGGCTGCACGTTCCGAATTCAGAACTTGACCATGCGGGTTCCGAAACGAAGAGTGGTTCCGAAATCGGAACGGATTACCGGCCACTCCCGCAACAAATCGCATTCAAACACACACAGCCATGTTCATCCGCAGCTTGCTCTATTCGCCCGTTGGAAGTGCTTTCCGCCCCTGCTCGGGCGGTCACGGATGCCCCGACATCCTCGAAATGGAATCCGGTGACTTTGCCGTGATCGGCAAAGACATCACCGCCACAGCCCACCCAAAACTCCCGGCTCACTCGGGGTGTGGTCCTGGAGAACGAATTGTCCAGGTTCCTCGCGAGGTCCTGGCCCGCGCCCGGGCGGAGATCCCAGTCGTGCCCTGAGGGCCCGGGCACTACCGGGTTAACGCCAACTCCAACTCCGGTCCGGCCGACCCGAGTTCGCTGGCAAGTTCCCTGGGTTGGCTGCGTGCCATGCGGTCGGCGGTCCGTTGAAGATCTTCGGTCCCGAGGAAGAATTCAGTGTTGCCCCGGGCGCGTGAGGCCTGCACGTAGGTTTGCTCGCGGCTCTGCATAGGTCCGGTCAGGACGAATGCTTGTTCGGTGGTCATTCCCTGGGCTTTGTGGGTCGTCAAGGCGTACCCCAGACGCAAATGAGGGTATTCGCTCGTGTTTACGGACACCATCCGCCCGTTTTCCATCGCCACATCGAGTTGATTTCCTTGGCACTTTGTGACGGTTCCCAGTTC
>JBGAPN010000376.1:0-5303 GCA_044221235.1 Limisphaerales bacterium | reverse complement strand
TGGGGACCGACGCAGTCGGTCCCTACCGGGGCAACGTCCACATCGCGCGGTACTCCTCGAAGGATTCGGGCCGGCGCACTCGGCGCAGGCCGCGGTCGTCTTCCCACCACACTTCGGCGAGGCCATGGGAAAATCGGTTTTCCCAAGGAAGGTGGTACGCCCCGGCCTCGAACCAGATCAGGTGATCGCCGCACCGCAGAGATGCCGGAAGCGGACGACGCCCCAGGCAGTCGAAGGCCATGCAGGTGGGACCATGAACAGCGGTGGGGATCCGTCGTCCCGCTCGGGCTTCGAGTGGCATCAATGCGTGCGCCTCCCAGGTGGAGACCATGGCGTTCAAGGTCCGGCCGCCGTCGCAGATCAGCAACCGCCAGCCCGCCCGCTCCTTCATATCCAGAACCCGCACCACCAGCGCACCGGCGCCGGCGCTGAGGTGCCTTCCGTTTTCCAGCCAAATTTCCTGGACCGAGGGCATGCGACGGACAGCCCGGCGAATGGCTTCGGCATAGGCTGCGAGGCGGAATCCGGCGTCGAAGGGACGGCCGTCGGGACTCCACGTTCGCGGGGCGGGAAGTCCGCCGCCAAGGTCGAGCACCCGCGGCGCGGCCCCGGCTCGGGCACACCACTCCGAAACCGATGCGAGTGCCGCGGCGTATTCCCGGGCATGGGGGACCTGGGTCCGAAGGTGAAAGTGGACGGCGTCGAGTTCCAAGCCGGCGCGTTGGATCTGCCGGAGTGCCGTGGCCGCTTCGTCGGGCTCCAGTCCAAACTGGGTGGGGAACTCCGGATGTCCCGGATCCACTTCACCCGGGGTTCGCAGGCGCAAGCCGACCCGCCAGCGCTGGGAGCGGGCGAGCGGCAGCAGGTTGCGCACTTCATTGAGCGAATCGAAGTTCACCCGCAGTCCGGGCCTGGCCAGCGCGGGCAGCCAGCGGGACTTGGCGGGCCCATTGACCAGGATCCGGTCGGTTTCGAAGCCATCGGCCAGGGCACCGCGAAATTCGAACTCGCTCACCACCTCGATGGACCCGCCGCGCTGCTGCCACCATTGCCACAGCGCAGGCAGGGGCTGGGTTTTGGCGGAGAGCCAGTGCCGGGACGGGCGGCTGAAGTCGAGCGTCTCCAAGGTCCGGACGGCCCGCTCGTAGGGCGCCGCTGCGAAGACGAAAAAGGGGGTCGCGGCGTCGTGGTCGAGACAGTGGCGGATGCGGGTCCGCCACTCCCGAACGATCGGAGCGGGAAGGGAAAAGGAAGGAGATCGCGGTGCCGCGGACACGAAAGAGGTATGGAATCGATTGCCCGGAGTGCAAGGGTATATGGAGTGCGGCGGCATGGCGCCGCTTTCCGACGGTCCACTTCGCACCGATCGGCCGGATTCACACGAAGGGGAGATCTCGGTCGTGGGGCGCTGAGAGAGCGGTAGCTTGCTCCCGCACTCCATGAGCTTCCCGTTTTGACCTCGGCGCCAGATTCGGCAGACTTGGGGACCCGTGTTCACCCGCCTATCGCCGTTGCTTGCCTGCCTTGCGTTCGTTCTGGCCGGATTCGTCCTCCAGGCGCAGGAGGTCACGTTCATCCCCATCGATGCCACGTGGAGGTTGTTTCGGGCCGCCCAGAATCCCTCGCCGGGCGCCGCCACCGGCTGGACGCAGCGTGACTTCGCGGACGCCGGATGGGAATCCGCCCCGGCCACCTTCTACTATGGGGAAACCGGGTATACCGGCACGGACCTCACCGGCATGGCCGGGTCGTATTCCACCCTCTTCCTCCGCCGCCGGTTCAACGTCACCGACCCGGCCTCCATCACGAACCTGATCCTTCGCGCCCGGTGCGACGACGGCTTCGTGGCGTACCTAAACGGCACACGGGTGGTCTCTCTGAACGCGGCCGACACCGACCCGGTGTACACGTCGACGGCCACTGCCAACGCCCTCGAACCGGTCGTCTCGCAGGCATGGGAAATCCCGAACGCCCGTTCCCGGCTGGTGGCCGGGGAAAACGTCCTGGCCGTCGCCGTGTTGAACGTGGCGCTGTCCAGCAGTGACCTGGTGTTTGAGGCGGAACTCACGGGCGCCGACCTGACGCCGTCCGCACCGGTCATCACCTCCGTGACTCCGCCGCCCGGGCTGGTGACCAACCTCACGCGGATCACGGTGACCTTCAGCGAGCCGGTGACCGGCGTGGCACCGGAGCACTTTTTGATCAACGGATCTCCGGCAAGCCTCATGAGCGGTTCCGGCAAGGTCTACACGTTCGAGTTTCCCCGGCCGGCCTTTGGCCTGGTGTCCATCAGCTGGGGCACCCTGCACGGCATCCATGATTTCGAGACTCCGCCCATGCCATTCTCCGGCACCGCACCCGGTTCGAGCTGGGCCTATGAACAGCTCGATCCCGAAGGACCGGCCATCCTCCAGCGTCTGCCCGCGGCGTCGAGCACCCTGAGGCAACTCGGCGAGGTGGTGCTGGACTTCAACCGCCCGGTGACCGGACTGGACGCCGCCGACCTGCTGCTCAATGGAACACCGGCGGTCGAACTCACTGGCATCGGCGCCGGACCCTATCGTTTCCGATTTGAACCGGGCGCCACAGCCGGTGCCGCCACGCTGTCCTGGCGCGACGGACACGGGATCGCCTCGGACGAGCCGGTACCGCACGCGTTTATTGGCACCTCATGGAGCTACACCATCAATCCATCCCTGCCGCCGGCCGATGTGGTGATCAACGAGATCCTGGCCGACAACCAAGCCGGGCTGAAGGATGAGGAGGATGATCCGGAGGACTGGATCGAACTGTGGAATCGCGGGAACACAGTCGTGAACCTTGCGGGCTGGGCGATTTCCGACGGATCGGACCCGGAAGACGAATGGCTGCTGCCGTCGGTGGATCTTCCGGCGAAGGGGTACCTGTTGATCTGGGCTTCCGGCAAGGACCGGGCAGGCACCGGACTGCGCCGGGAACTGCACACCCACTTCAAGTTGAACCCAAACGGAGGCAAGCTGCGGTTGCTGGGACCGGAACTGCCCCGGATTGCGCGCTCGGAACTGTCCTTTGGATCCCAGGGTCCGGATTTCTCGTTCGGCTGGCCCACTGTGGGTGAGATGTCGACCCCGCACTATTTCGCCACACCCACGCCGTTGGCGGCGAATGGCAGCAGCTCCATCGTCGGCACGACCCGCGACGTCCATTTCAGCGTGCAGCGCGGGTTTTTTGACGGGCCATTCGAACTCACCCTGGCCTGTGAAACGCCGGACGCCGTCATCCGGTACACCACCAACGGCAGCCCGCCGGTGGCTCCGGCCGGGTTCATCTACACCGGGCCCATTCCCATTGCCGCCAGCCGGGTGATCCGCGCGGCCGCCGTCTCCCCGAATAACCTGCCGTCCCGGATTCAGACCCACACGTATCTGTATGGAATCCCTCTCTCCCGGCGCAGCCTTCCAGCCATCTCCCTGGTCACGGCCACCAACAACCTCTACGGCCGGACCGGCATCATGGAGTATAGTCCCCGCAACACCAGCCAACGAGGTCCGGCCTGGGAGCGTCCGGTCTCAATGGAGTGGCTGGATCCAGACACGGGCGACGACTTCCAGGTGGACGCCGGATTGCGCATCCAGGGCGGCGACTATATCCGGAGCCTCTACAATTACCGCACGACGGCCGTTCCGGAGAGCAAGTATTCCTTCCGCCTCTATTTCCGCGGCGAGTACGGCCAGGGACGCCTCGAACGCCGGCTGTTTCCCAAGACGACCGTGGACTCCTTTGACACCATCGTGCTGCGGGCGGGGATGAATGACGCCTCCAATCCGTTCCTCAAGGACGAGGTGGTCCGGCAACTGGCGTCCGAAGTCGGCCAACCGGCCAGCCACGGGACCTTCGTCCACCTGTTCCTCAACGGCGTCTATCGCGGCTACTACAATCCCACGGAGCGCATCGACACCGACTTCCTGCGTGCCTACCACGGCGGAGGCGAGAAATGGGATATCGTCGCGCAGATGGGCGAGGTGCGCGAGGGAGACGGTGCGAGTTGGAAGCAACTGCTGACCCTGGCGCAGACCCGTCCCGCGACCAACAAGGCCAACCACCTGGAGTTCTCCAGCCGGATGGATCTGACCAACTTCGTCGACTACCTGCTTCCGAACATCTATGCGGACACCGACGACTGGCCGCACAACAACTGGCGGGCTGCCCACGAGGCGGTGCCCGGAGGCAAGTGGCGGTTCTACTGCTGGGATGCCGAGTGGTCCTTTGGGCAGCCCAACGGCCACGCCACCAGTTTCAACACCATCACCGCCCAGCTCTCCACGCTGTCGCCACCCTGGGGTACCACGGAGATCATGCGCCTGTTCAACGCGCTGAAGCGGGGACGCGAGTTCCAGATGCTGTTCTCCGATCGTGTGCACCGCGCCTTCTTCAATGGCGGAGCCCTGGAGGATGCCCGCATCCGGGCAACCTACGAGGAAACCAAGGCCCGGCTGAACACGGCGCGCACCATTCCCAGCTTCAGCAATTCGACCATCAACAACTGGATCACCGGCCGCCGCCGCAACGTGCTGAACCATCTTGGGGCCGCCGGATTCAACCGCTCGACCAATGCCCCCGGATTCAGCCCGTTTGGGGGACCGGTTCCGCCGGGATTCGAGCTGGTGATCACCAACGTTGCGGGGGCCATCTACTACACCGTCGACGGCACCGATCCGCGGGAAGCCTTCACCGAGGCGGTGTCGCCCACCGCAGTCCGATACACCCTGCCGCTGGTCCTGAACCAGCCGCTCCGCCTGAAGGTGCGGTCCCTGGACGGCACGACCAACTGGAGTGCCCTGTCCGAGGCGGTGTTCCAGGTGGCCGACGTCGGGCCCGCGATCCGGTTCTCCGAGATCATGTATCATCCGCCCGGCGGCGATGCCTTCGAATTCATCGAGCTGGTCAATGCCGGCGGCTCGCCCGTCGACCTCTCCGGATACACCTTCGAAGGGGTAAACTTCCGGTTCCCGACGCCGTTCGCCCTTCTGGACCCGGGAGCCCGGCTGGTGGTGGCGAGCGATGACAATCCGGCCCAGTTCGCCATCCGGTATCCGGGCGTGACCGTGGCCGGCACCTTCTCCGGAAGCCTGGCCAACGACGGCGAACGGGTGGCACTGCTGGACCGCGAGGGCCGGGTGGTGGAATCCGTGACCTATTCGGACGGTCCGGCCTGGCCGGCGTCGGCCGACGGTTCCGGGCGCTCCCTGGAACGGACCAACTTCAACGCGGATCCGGATTCCATCGACGCGTGGCAGGCCAGCGCCGTCAACGGCGGAACCCCC
>JBGAPN010000375.1:0-5309 GCA_044221235.1 Limisphaerales bacterium | reverse complement strand
GTGACGGAGGAAGGCCGGGAGGTCCTCGATCCGCAGACCGTCGCGGTCATCCTGGGTCCGGATGATGTCCACGGTTTCCACCAGGTCCGCGAACAGGCTTTGCTGGAAGGCCGACAGGCGCTCCACGCGGACCGGATCCGGTTCGCTGATGGCGGTTTCCAGACGTTCCAAGGCATCGCGCAGCGTGCGCAGATTTTGCACCAGCGGCGCATCGGCCGGATCGACGGACAAACGTCCGATGCCCACCGTGATGTATTTCCGGAGGGTATTGGCGGCCTTCAGCAGCTCGGGAAAGTGGGCGGGTTTGAGGTCTGGTCCGGGAAGGGTGATGGAGCCGATCTCGCGCCGGATGTTGCGGATCAACGCCAGCTTCCGCGTGGGATCCTCGTTGAGGGGGCGCGCCATGGAGACCACGCTGCCGACCGAAGGGAGCGCCCGCAGCTTCTCCTCCAGTTGGAGGGCCTCGGGGAGGGAATTGGCCACCACCGCAGCGTAGAGCAGCGACTGGGAACCCGATTCGATCAGCTTCAATTCCATGCCCACCGCCGGCAGGTCGCGCGTCTGGAGATTGAGGAGGTTGTAGTCGAAACGCACCCGGGGCAGCTGGCTCGCGCAGACGAGCGTGAACAGGATGCCGCAGAGCAGCACCGTGCGCGGCCGTCGCAGATAGACCTGCTCAATGCGTTCCCGGCGGCGTCCCCGCCTCTCCGGGAGGCTGCCCTGAGGCGATGACGGCAGGGTGGGCCACCATACCAGCAACGCCGGAAGCAGTGTAAACATCGGCACGAGGCAGACCAGCAGGCCGACGCCGGAGATGGCCCCCATTTCTCGGATGCCCTTGAACTGGGTCAGGGTCATCGCGAGGAACGCTCCGGCCGTGGTGAACGCGCTGGTAAGGATTCCCAACCCGGAATAGACGAGGGTCCTGGGCATGGCGACGCCGGGCGGGGCGCCGCGCCGGAGTTCCTCCTCATACCGGGAGATCAGGTGGACCCCGAAATCGATGGCGATTCCGATCAGGATGGGGACGAGGGTCAGGCCGAGGAGGTTGAGGCGCCCAAAGGTGAGGGTGGCGAATCCGAGCGTGTACCCGATGCCCACGATCAGGCAGACCGTCGCCATCAGGGGGCGGCGGATCTCATGGTACCCGTACACGAAGATGAAGAGGGACAGGCAGAGGGAGATCACCGCTGCTTTGTCGGTGTCCCGTCGCGCCTGGAGGATTTCATCCTGGCGCAGCACCGGTTCCCCGGTCAGCCCGGCGTTGACCCCGGGGATTTCGATGCGGGTCTCCTCGATCAAATCCCTCAACCGGCGGATGGCCCTGGGCTCGAGTTCCGGGCTGCCGGCCTCGGCGGTGACGGCGAACAGGCGGCCTCCGGCAAAGGTGAGGTACAGGCCGTTGCCCTTGGAGTCCTCGCCGAACAGCGCGGTGATGCCCGGGGCGGGCAGCACCGTGGACTGATCGAGACTCGTGGTCGCCTGATGGATCATGCGTTCGAGGCTGGGCAAGGTGCCGGCCAGCGCCTCACGTGCGCCCGGGTTGGACGGCGAGGAGGCCACCTCGCGGAACTGGACGGCAACCTGGTCGAGCAGGCGCTCGAGGCTGTTGGCCTGGGCGAAGCTTTGGATGAGCGTTCGGTTGGACTGGACGGTGACCAGGAGCGACTGGAGCGTCTCCTCGGGCAGGAACAGCAGTCCCTTGCTGCCGAGCAGCCGGAGGTCACCCTTGTAGAGGACGTTCCGGAACAGTTCGGGTTCCCGCTTCAGCCGTGCCGCCAGCCGTTCGACGAAAAGCCGGTTTCGCTCGTGGTCGGAACTTTCCACGATGGCGACAAGGCTGTCCTGGGCGCTGAACTCCTGCTTGAAGCGGATCAGATTGCGGCGGTGCCGGTCCTCCGCGGAGACGAGGTCATTCCGGTCGGTGCTCAGCCGCAGGTGGGTCGCCGTGAAAGCCACGCTGGCGAGGAAGAGCGCCAGCTGGGGCAGGACGAACCATCGGGGATACCTCTGCAGGGCGTCAGCCAGCCACCGGAGGAAGCGGGCGGCGAGATTCTCGTGCAGGAGGCGCATGGGGCGCTGGTATGCGGATGCGGATGGTCAAGCGTTTGCAGATAACGGGTTGGAGCATGACGGGCGCCGGCCGGAACACACAGAAAGAAATCAGGGGTCGGGCAAGCGTCCGGCAGGGAATGGCAAGCCACCGATAGCGGCGTGGGGGAATCGGCGGGCAGGATGTCGCCATGATGTGTCCGTCAAACTCACAGGGCTCCGGTGCCGGCATCGGCCGGGACCGGAACCGTAGCCGGGGCCGGGGCTTTACGCTGATCGAACTCCTCGTGGTCATTGCGATCATCGCCATCCTCGCCTCGATGCTCCTGCCGGCCCTCGCCCGTGCCAAATCGAAGGCCGGCGCAATCGCGAGCATGAACAACCTGCGCCAGCTTGGGCTGGGCCTGGCCTTGTACCGGGGGGATCACCACGGGTTCTTCCCGGGACACTCGCTTCCAGCAGTCGCGGGGCAGGCGCGCATCCGGTGGGCGGACATGATCTTTTCCTTCATGACGGTGGAGTCGGTGTACCTGAGTCCATTGCTCAAGCCCGATGAAAAGAAGCGGATGACCAAGCCGTTTGCCCACACCGCACCGGGAGGGGTGGAGATGCCGGGAGTGACCCGATATTACGGCGGCTACGGGTACAACTACCAGTACCTGGGCAACACCCGGGTTCCCGGAGGGGTGGCGCCGTTCCACGCCAACGATGGGGCGATCGCGGCTCCGGCCAACACGGTGATGCTGGCCGATACCATGGGTGCACGGAAAGGGACCCCGGATCTTCCCCATGGAGCGGATGGATCCGGAGTGTACGTCATCGATCCGCCCCTGGGATCCGTCTCACTCGGTTCGGGAGGCAGTCGGAAGAGCAGCACCACTCCGGGTTCGGGGAATGCCTATTACGAAGGTGGGGACGACGGGTCGGACGCCCATCGTGCGATGCCGTCGGAACGCAACTCCGGTCGGGTGAACCTCGTGGCGGTGGATGGGCACGCCGAGGCGATGACGCGGAAACAGCTCGATGGGGTTGGACTTCGTGCGGGGAGCCCAGTGAACAACGCCTGGTGGAATGGGCGGTTTGATCTGGATGCGCGGTGAGATTTACCGCGTGTTCACACGTTTCAGGTGTATGCGCATACGGTCTTAACCGGGCGGGCGTCGGTTGATGGTGAAGGGCGACGGCTAGTTGACCCACGATGAAATCGACCCGGGGCGTCCGGAAGGCGGCCGGTCCGGCCGCGGTCCTGGGGGTCCTGGCGGGCGTCGCGGACCGAAGCCCCAGCAGTAATCGGTTGGATTGACGGAGTGATCGGAAGGCCCGGGACAAACGTTCCGGGCCTCCTTCCGTTCCGGGAATGCCGGTGCCCGGCAAAGCCAGCCGGGCGGAATACCGGGAATCGGCGGGGTCGATGCCGGTTGGCGACGATTTTGGGCCTTGAGCCGGGCAGGGGCGGCTGGATTCTTTACCCGCACATGGCAACGCCTCTCGTTGGTATTATCATGGGTTCCCAGTCGGATTGGGAAACCATGCAGCACGCGGCCCAACAACTGACGGCACTGGGCGTGCCGTATGAAACGCGCGTCGTCAGTGCCCATCGCACCCCGGATCTGCTGTTCGAGTATGCCTCGGCGGCGGCGTCACGGGGGTTGGAGGTGATCATCGCCGGGGCCGGCGGGGCAGCCCACCTTCCAGGCATGTGCGCCAGCAAGACCAGTCTCCCGGTCCTCGGTGTCCCGGTCCAATCCAAGGCCCTGAACGGACTGGATTCGTTGCTGAGCATTGTCCAGATGCCGGGCGGCGTCCCGGTGGGAACCATGGCCATCGGCAAGGCGGGTGCGATCAATGCGGCGCTGCTGGCGACGGCGATTCTGGGCAACAAGCAGGCGCGGTTCCGACAGGCCTACGAGGAATTCCGCGCCCGCCAGACCCGGGCCGTGTTGGAGGCCGGGGAGCTTCCGGACGTGCCGTCCGCGGGGTGACCGAAGGTCCCGCCCTTGGAAGTGGGGTTGGAGGGCGAGTTGGAGGGGCCCCGGAATCGGTGCAACCATTCCCCGTGTCTGCCGCTGGGTGCCTGTGTGGCCAAGATTGGCCTTCCCCGGGTGCGCCTGCTCGCGTTCACTCTCCGCCGCTATTGCAACGCATGAAAATTGTTCTCGCTTACTCGGGCGGACTCGACACCTCCGTCCTGCTTTCGTGGATCAAGGAAACCTACGGTAATGCCGAAATGATCGCCTTCTGCGCCAATATCGGGCAGGAGGACGAGTTGAAGGGCCTTGAAAAGAAGGCGAAGAAAACGGGCGCCTCGAAGATCTTCATCGACGACCTGCAGGAGGAATTCGCCTCGGACTTCATCTTCCCCATGATGCGCGCCGGGGCGATCTACGAGGGGCAGTATTTCCTCGGCACCTCGATCGCCCGCCCATTGATCGCCAAGCGAATGGTCGAAATCGCCCGCGCCGAAAAGGCGGATGCCATCGCACATGGCGCCACCGGCAAGGGCAACGACCAGGTCCGATTCGAACTCACCGCTGCGGCACTCGCTCCCGAGTTGCAAATCATCGCTCCGTGGCGGGACTCCCGCTACCGCGATCAATTCCCGGGTCGCCAGGAGATGATCGATTACTGCGCGGCAAAGGGCATTCCCGTCCAGGCCAGCGCGAAGAAGCCGTATTCCATGGACCGGAACCTCCTGCACATTTCCTACGAGGCCGGCATTCTGGAGGATCCCTGGTACGACGCCGGCGATCTGAAGAATCGGGATTATTTCACGACCCTTTCCGTTCTACCTGAGGACGCACCGGACAAGCCCGAATTGGCCACCCTCGACTTCGAGGCGGGGAATTGCGTGGCGGTCAATGGCAAGAAACTGGATCCGCTGGGGGTGATGCGGACCCTGAACAAACTGGGCGGCAGGCATGGCGTCGGCCGTGTCGATATGGTGGAAAACCGCTTCGTTGGCATGAAGAGCCGCGGGGTGTATGAAACTCCGGGCGGTTCCATCCTGAGCTTCGCCCACCGTCAAATTGAGTCGCTGACGATGGACCGGGAGGTGATGCACCTGCGCGATTCCCTCATTCCGCGCTACGCCGAACTCGTGTACTACGGCTTCTGGTTTGCTCCGGAACGCCTCGCGCTGCAGGCCCTCGTGGAGGAGTCGCAGAAGAATGTGACCGGCACGGTCCGTGTGAAGCTATTCAAGGGCGGCATCCACGCCGCCGGCCGCAAGAGCCCGGTCAGTCTGTACAACCCGCACA
>JBGAPN010000374.1:0-5333 GCA_044221235.1 Limisphaerales bacterium | reverse complement strand
CGGCGGAGGGGTTGGCGCATTGACGATGAGGGAAGGCGTGAGAATCACGGTCGTTCCCAAGGCATCGGTCACCGTGATGACCAGCGAACTCGTCCCCGCGGCAACAGGTGTGCCAAGGATCGAGACGCCATCAAAGCCCAGTCCGGCCGGCAGGCCGTCAATCGTCGCCGTGATCGGCGAAATCCCACCGGCGATGGAGATCGATCCACTGTATGCGGCATCCACGCTGCCGGTGGGGAGATTCGCAGTCACGACCAGCGGCGCGGGTGCGGGCTTCACCGTCAGATGCGTCAGAACCACTCCCTGGGGCGTGGCCGTTCCGGTATAGTCCACGAGCAACCCGGTCTGGAACCAGTTCACCAAGCCGCCCAGGAAAACCGTGTTGTTCGGATTCAGGTCGGTCGTCCAAAGATGGTCGTTCAGGTTCAGTCCTCCATTGATGACGATGAACCCTGGATTCCGGGCCACGTAGGCCGTGATCACCGCGTTGGTCCCCGACACGGTCTCGGGTGCAGGGGGAACATTCTCGATCACGTGAAAGGCGTTGTCCCCCACGCCGGCATCCGGGGTCACCAGTGTACCCTGGAGAACCGGGAGTCCGTCGGGATACGCGCCGTACGGCAAATAACCCACAATGCTTCCATCCGGCCCGGTTACCGGTTGGCCGGAGCCTGGCGTTGAATCATGCACGGCCGGAACCACCCAACCCGTTACTCCAAGTTCGTAGGACTGGTTGGAGACATCACTGAGGAGCACGGTGTCCAGCGCAGGGGCGGAGGATTCCCGCGGCGCCGTAGTCCACATCCACAAAACCAGAGAATGGTGCTGTCAACGTCCGCGTCGTGCTGTGCAGCACCGAACCCGCGCCTTCGCCCTGGATCAGGTCGATCTGGACCGACACGGACGGCGCGACCGCGTAGGGATACGACCCGGGCGCGATCTGGCCCGGGTACACCGTCGCCAGCCACTCGGTGAAGCTCGTCTCGTCCGCGAGGTAGACGCCCGCGCGCACGTCCGACGCAATGGCCGTGAACGTCTGGCCAATGGGAGCGTGGTTGAAATCATGTCCGGCCGACGTGGTCGGCGGAAACGCCAGGTCCGATTGGGCAGACGCGGAAAGGGCGGCGATACCAAGGACGGCGTTCCCGGCAACACGACACAACCTCGATGTTATCCTTTGGAGGAAGCCTGCGGGACTCTGCGTTGATTCGTTCTGCGTTGTTTTCTCGTAGTTCATGGATGGACGTTTTCTTTGCGACGCCTTTCGGGTGTCTTTGTTGGGTCCTCCAAGCACCGGAGATGCCATTGCTGGGATTCACCGAATATTGGGGGAATCCTGCGGTCGCAACCCGATCCGTGGTCCAGAAATGGAACCGGTCACCCATTCTCCGGACCGCCGTGGTCCGCTCACGGGTCGTGAGGTTATCCCGGAGAGCCGATGGTAAGCACATTGGGTCAATGTCCCAGAAGACCGTTTCATCGGGCGTCGCCTCACTGAACGCGCGATCTCTTCCGAAAGGTTGCGCTCCCGGACGACTCACCTCTCCTTCTTCTCTTCGCCGCTTGGACCTTCGCGACCCGAGATGATAGGGAAGCGGCGTCATGCGTTTACGGATTCTCCTGGCGTGTTTCCTCATTTCAGCACCACGACTTTCCGCCCAGCCCAAATGGGAACAGATGGACTACGGCCCGGTGGTGGCCTCGTCCGTCACCCTGCCCTGGTCGAAAAATGGGGAAGACCTCGATGGCATTGTTCTCAAGGGAATGACCTTTTCCTTCGGCACCAACGGAGCCGCCTGCTTCGACACCGGTGAGCTTCGCTGGGCGGCCGTCTGGACCGGTGGCGGACTGAATCTGATGGGGACTCCGTTCGATGGCACGCACCGTCCTCCCGAAAAGTCCCGCCCTGCTGTGGCAGGGTCCCCCGTTTTTGGAACGTCACACGGGCCAGGATGGGACCATGATGGCGACTGGCGGGATCCCCGATCCGAGCCCTACGTGCCGCTTCCCCGCAATTGGGCCCATTGGCAGGGCTTCCAGGATGCGGGCGGCAATCAAATGGTTTTGTGCTACTCCGTCGGGGATACGCGGGTGCGGGAACGTCCGACTCTGGTAAGCCAGGGCGGATTCTCCATCTTCACGCGAGATATGGAAGTGGGGCCTCACCGCAAGCCTGTGGCCCTGCTCGTGGCCGAACTGCGGCTCGAACTTCGCGACAGACGGGCCACGGTGGGATTGGCTCCGACCGGTGACAATCGAATCCAATCCTTCGGTCCGCTGACGGCCGCTGCGGACGGACTTCCGGAAGGCGCCCGATGGGAAGTGCTTCAAGGGAGTCGTCTCGTCCTACACCTGCCCCGGGAATCCAAATCGAGATCGTTCCGGCTTTCAGTGGCCTCCACCGCCCCAGATTCAATGCAACGTTGGCTAGCCGGCCCAGTATCCTCCCGTGACGCCCTCCCGCCGGATGCCACGCTCGCCTCCGCCAAGAGCCGCCGGGAATCCGGCCTGGTCCGTCGGCGATTCCCCGATGCGATCACGACCATTGGAGTCCCAGGAAAGTCAGGAGGCGCCTATGAAGTCGACAGGGTCCCTCTGCCAGA
The DNA here is from genome assembly GCA_044221235.1 of Limisphaerales bacterium. Taxonomy (GTDB): domain Bacteria; phylum Verrucomicrobiota; class Verrucomicrobiia; order Limisphaerales; family UBA9464; genus UBA9464. The sequence continues at coordinate 2,730 of JBGAPN010000374.1, read as the reverse complement.
TGCCAACCCGTGGCATGCTTGGATGCGGCCCAGCGGATTCGATTTTTTCAGCGACGGTTCCCGGGCGGCACTCTGTACCTGGAGCGGGGATGTCTGGATGGCGGCCGGCCTCGCTGGTTCGCTGGACCAGGTCATATGGCATCGCTACGCCACGGGACTGTTCCAACCCCTGGGACTCAAGATCGTGAAGGACCAGGTCTACGTGCTCGGGCGGGATCAGATCACCCGGCTGCATGACCTGAATGACGATGGAGAGGCGGATTACTATGAGAACTTCAACAATGATGTCAGCGTCACCCCCAACTTCCACGAGTTTGCCCTGGACCTGCAGGCGGACGGCGCGGGGAACTTCTATTTCACCAAGGGTGGTCCCCTGCTGGGCACCGATTTTTGGGATCCCATCGGCGCCCACAACGGCTGCATGGTAAAAGTCAGTTCCGACGGGAAACACCTGGAACGGTACGCAACCGGCCTGCGGGCACCCAACGGAAGCGGCCTCGGGCCCCGGGGTGAGCTGACCTGCAGTGACAATGAAGGCATCTGGACGCCAGTGTGCCGTCTCAACTGGGTTCAACCCGGCGGATTCTACGGCGCCATGGGGCTGGACCACCGCGCCGTTCCTCCGGTGGCCACCGACCCGCCGCTCTGCTGGCTCCCCTTTGCGATCGACAATTCTGCCGGCGGACAAGTCTGGGCGGCCGGGGATTTCGGCCCTCTCAGCAACGAGCTGATTCACCTCAGCTACGGCAAATGCCGGGCGTTCCACGTGTTGACACAGGAGGTCCGTGGAATCCGACAGGGCGGGGTGGTGCCGCTGCCCTGGAGATTCGAATCATCCGCCATGCGGGGCCGGGTGAATCCACGCGACGGCTCCCTTTGGGTGGCCGGACTCAAGGGTTGGCAGACGACCGCGATCTGGGACGGCGCCCTGCACCGTGTACGCCACGTCGGGAAGGCCTTTCCGACCTTGACCGGCTTTCGGGTTCTCCGGAACGGATTTGAACTGCAATTCAACACCGCGCTCGAACCAACCGCCGCTGGTGACCTGCAGAATTGGAATCTACAGCAATGGAATTACGATTGGAGCCACCGTTACGGCTCGGACCTCTACTCCGTCACCGATCCAGAAAAGGTTGTCGCCAAGAAGGGCGAACTGAAGGGGGATTCGATCGCCATTCGGTCCGTGGAAATCCTCGACCAAGGCCGGCGAATCCATCTTGCGGTTGCCGGCGTGGCACCGGCGATGCAACTGATGGTCCGGGGCAGCCTGAAGACCGCGGACGGCGCTGATCTTCCCGTGGAGTATTACGGCACCATCAACGCGGTGCCGTAGGCGCCTCCCAGTTCGAGCAGATTTTCCATGGCGCCAAGTCGGGTTCGCGACAGTCGTAGTGTTTCACTCGATCCTGACGCCTGAGTGGGCAGTCCCACCTTCACAATCCATTGGACGAATGGCGCCTCCCGAAGAAGCCCATCTAAACCGACATCGACGTTGAAGCCCCAACTGCCGGACCAGGTCATCTATTCCTACTGGTGTCTACCCGGGGATCATCAGGGGACCATGTCGTCTGTGTGGAAGGCGCGTCGCAGAACTGCCGACACACTCGTTCAGCCCGCCCGGTTCAGTCCAAAAACGCAGTCAAGGGACTCGTCGGGCTGGCGGTCTCAATCGGCGCCCCAAGGCCCACTTCGAAGGCCGCCCGCCCCGCCTCGACCGCTTGACGAAAGGCGACCGCCATCCGGTTTGGATCCGAGGATACCGCAATCGCCGTGTTCACCAGGACGGCATCCGCCCCCAGTTCCATGGCTTCGGCCGCGTGGCTCGGAGCGCCGATACCCGCATCCACTACCACCGGTACTGTCGCCTGTTCCAAAATGATCCGAATCTGATCCCGGGTCTGGATGCCCCGGTGGGATCCGATGGGCGAACCCAGCGGCATCACGGTGGCAGTGCCGGCTTCCTGGAGTCGCTTGGCCAGCACCGGGTCGGCATTGATGTAGGGCAGCACCACGAACCCTTCCGACACCAATTGTTCCGCCGCCTTGAGGGTTTCGATGGGATCAGGCAGGAGGTACCGCGGGTCGGGATGAATCTCCAGCTTCACCCATTTGGGCAGGCCCGCGGCCACCGCCAGTCGTGCCAGTCGCACGGCCTCCTCGGCGTTCATGGCGCCACTGGTATTGGGCAGGATCAGGTATTTCTGAGGGTCCACAAACTCCAGGATGTTGGCGAACGGATCCTTTCGCCGGGTGAGATCGGCCCGGCGCAGGGCCACTGTGACCATCTCCGTACCGCTGGCCGCCAGTGCATCCCGCATGGATTCGGGGGAGGCAAACTTGCCCGTCCCCACAAAGAGACGGCTGTTGAAGGTTCGTCCAGCAATGACCAACGGTCGCGACATCGGGCCGGGAAGATGGGAGGGGTTGGCAGTTCTGTCGAGGGGACAGCCAGCTGTCCGGACCCGGATGGACGGGAGCATTTCGGCACTGCACTGGAGACTTTCCCCTTCTTTCTTCCGCCTCTGGGAAGACGGGAGCCGGGGTCGGAAGTGATCCCGCCCGGCTCAGGGAAACTCAGGGAAACTCCCACCGGATCACAGGTCCGTCCTCCGGATCCTGCACCTCACCCACCCGACGGTACCCGCATCGGGCCAGCACCCGCATGGAGGCATGCCCATCCGTCCGGGTGTGGGCATACACACAGTCCACAGCGCCCGTCGCCAGCGCCCA
>JBGAPN010000373.1:0-5361 GCA_044221235.1 Limisphaerales bacterium | reverse complement strand
CTGACAGGATAACAGGATGGAGAGTCGATCCCTTGAAGCGGACCTTCGGTAGGCTTTGCCCATCATGTCATCCTGTCCTGCATTCCGGTTCCCACGCGGTGTGTCGACAGGATGACGGGATGGGGAATCGGTCCCTTGAAGCGGTCCTTTGGTAGGCTCTACCCATCACGTCATCCTGTCCTGAATTTCAGTTCTCACGCGGTGTGCTGACAGGATGACGGGATGGAGAGTCGATCCCTTGAAGCGGACCTTCGGTAGGCTTTGCCCATCATGTCATCCTGTCCTGAATCCCGGTTCTCGCGCGCTGTGCTGACAGGATAACGGGATGGGGAATCGATCCCCTGGACCGGTGCTTCGGCAGGCTCTGCTCATCATGTCATCCTGTCCTGAATTCCCGCGGGACGGGGCTAGAGCTCGACCCAGACCGGGGTGCCCACCGCCATCATTTGACGCAGATAGTCCGCATTCCAATTGGCCAAACGAAAGCAGCCGTGGCTCTCGGTGCGTCCGACCTGTTCCGGTATGGGCGTGCCATGGATGCCGTAGCCCGGACGATTCAGTCCAATCCAAGCCACTCCAACCGGATTGTTGGGCCCCGGGGGAATGATGAGCTTGCGTCCAATCTTCCGGGCCTCAGGGGATTCGGGAAACACGTCCGGGTTGAACGTATAATTCGGGTCCCTGACCACCACCGCCGCCTGCAGTTCGCCGACCGGGCGCTTCTCTGCGATGCGGCCGATGCTACAGGGAAAATGGGCCAGCAGGTTCCCCTGTCCGTCAAAGGCCCGGAGATAGCGATTGGCCAGGCTGATGCGCACGAGGGCTGCCTTGCGGGCGGGCGGGTATTGGGAATTGGGGACCACCAGCACCGTGCCGGATTTCACGGCGATCCAGTTGATGGACGGATTCAGCCGTCGAAGGAAGTTGGGATGCGTGTAGGTCCGCTCCGCAATCCGCTCCAGCAGGGTTTCGTGCGCCAGGCGCGGCAGCGCGGCCTTTTCAACCCAGCCGGAAGGCACCGGCGCCAGGCCGCCAAGATCCTCGGCGGCGACCGTGAGCTCCCGGTACAGGGGACGCTTGAACTTCAGTTCCTTCTGGGTGTCACGGTCCAGACGGCCAGTCTCCTCCAATCCCCGGGAGAACTGAAACGCCCGGAGCGCCCAGGCGGTCTGCGCCCCGCCAATGCCATCAATAGATCCGGAACCAATGCCGTACGCCGTCAGCGCGATTTGCGCTTCCAGAATGTTGGTGGGAGGACGACTCGGAATGCCGCTAAGATCCACTTCAATCCGGGATACGGGTGCGTTGGTGGGCCCCGGTTTGGGCGCCGGTGTCTCAACCACCTCCGGTTCCGGTTCCTTGACCGGAGGCAGCGGCACTTCCTCGACCGGTAGCGGAGTGGGACCCGTCACCGCATTGGTGGGGACCGGTGTCGATGGAAGCAGCGGTTGCTGGCCCACGCCCGGAACCGGGGGAGTTCCAACGGTCCGGCCTCGGCCGGTCGGAACCTGCGGGGACGGCTTCCAATGATCCCAGCCCCACCACACCAGGACGCCCAAAAGGACCAGAAGCGCCAGCCAGGCCAGAAGGGCCAGCCATCCCGCCCCCCGAGCGAAGGAGGTCCGGCGGGCAGTCCGGCGACGCTGGCCGGGTCTCAACGGGTGGCGCGCCATTTCCGAGGGCTACACGTCGATGACTGGGCCGTCTCCGTCTCCAGGCCCCCGCTTGTTGTTCCGCGGTGAACCTCCGGCACGTCGGACTTCCATCCGGAAGCCGCGGCCCAGGAGGAGATTGATGAAAATGGAAACGCCGCTGATAACCAGGCTCCCCCAGAGCGCCGGCCAGAATCCGGAAACGTGGAAGCCCTTGACCAACTGCCCCACGAACATCAGGAGCAAGGCGTTCAGAACCGGGACAAACAACCCCAGGGTAACCACCAGCAACGGAAAGGAAAACAGCAGCAGCAGGGGCCGGACGAACGCATTGAGGAATCCCAGCAGCAGCGAGGCCAGGAACACCGTGGCGGTGGTGTCACAATGGATTCCAGGCACCAGCCAGGCGGCAACCAGTACCGCCAGGGTGGTGACCACCCAGCGCTGAAGGAATTGGATAAACGTGACCGACATTCCGGTGACACCATAATCAGTGGAGCCCGGGTGTCATGATGGAATTCCCGGTTCTCGACACTCGAAGCCTGTTCGAAAGCTCAGGGCCCATTATCTCCGATTTCGTGTGGTTTGTGTCTTTCGTGGTTCCCCGCCCCGGATTCTCCGTTGGAGTTGGCTTCCGACATCCACCCCGGCTGGCACGGCCGGGTTCGAGGTACTTTTCCCCAATTCCTTTTGCACTTTGCCCTCCTGCACCGCCCCGGTAGCTTCCGCGCTCTTCGCAAGGCCGCCCGATGAGTGACAAGCCGGATTACAAAAACTCGCTGAACCTGCCCCGCACGGGATTTCCCATGCAGGCCAGTCTCGTGCAGCGTGAACCCGAACGCCTCGCCCGCTGGGAGCGGGAGGCCATTTATGCCCGCATCCAGGCCAGTCGCGCCGAGGATCCCCGGTTTGTCCTGCACGACGGACCGCCGTTCGCCAACGGCGACGTCCACATCGGCACCGCCCTCAACAAGATTCTCAAGGACCTGGTGGTGAAGTCGAAGACCCTGCGCGGGTTCCAGGCGCCGTACATCCCGGGTTGGGACTGCCACGGCCTCCCCATCGAATCGAAGGTCACCCAGGAAATGAGGGCGGCGGGGAATCCCCACCCAGATGCCGCCACGTTGCGCACGGCCTGCGAGACCTACGCGCGGAAGTACATCGAACTCCAGCGGACCCAGTTCAAGCGGTTGGGGGTGTTTGGTGACTGGGAAAACCCCTATCTCACACTCGACCGCCAGTACGAGGCCGACGAACTGCGCCTGTTCGCAGACATTGTCGAACACGGCCTGGTCTACCGTGGCCGCAAGCCGGTGTACTGGAGTATTCCATTCCGCACTGCGCTGGCGGAGGCCGAAGTGGAATACGCGGACCACGTCAGCCAGAGCATCTTTGTAAAGTTCCGCCTCAAGGGCGAACCGAACACCTTCATCCTCATCTGGACCACCACGCCCTGGACGCTGCCGGCCAACCTCGCGGTCGCGTTCAACCCGCACTTCCACTACTCGCTGGTGATGACCGAGGGCGGCGCCTACCTGGTTGCCAATCCCCTGCTCTCCAGCGTGGCTGAGAAACTGGGCTGGGAGAGTTACCAGATTGTCCGCACCGTCCACGCGGACGAGTTGGCCACCCTGGAGTACGAGCATCCGTTCTGCGCACGGACCGGAAAGGCCCATCCGGCGTCGTTCGTCACCTCCGACACCGGCACCGGGTTCGTCCACATCGCCCCCGGCCACGGCATGGACGATTACCATCTTGGTCTCAAGGTTGGGCTGCCGATCTACTGCCCCGTGGACGACGAGGGTCGCCTGACACTGACCTCGGACCTTCCCCGGGAACAGCAGATGCCCGATTCGCTCCTGGGCCTTTCCACCCTGGAGAAGAACAACCGCTCCGACGCCAACGAGGCGGTGCTCGCTCTGCTGGGGGAACGGCAGGCGCTTGCCCATCGCGAGGACTATCGCCACAGCTATCCCCACTGCTGGCGGTCGAAGTCGCCGATTGTATTCCGGGCCACGGATCAATGGTTCATCGGCATGAATCGGCCGATGACGCCAACCGGTGCCGGTTCAGATCCGGGCGACCTGCGCCACGAGGCGCTCCGAGTCATTCAGGATGCCGTCCACTGGGTTCCCGAATGGGGCCAGAGCCGGATCAAGGGTGCCGTCGAGACCCGTCCTGATTGGTGCATCTCCCGCCAGCGTTCCTGGGGTGTTCCCATCCCGGCCTTCTACGACGTGTCCGGTGAACCCATCCTCAACGCCGCCATCGTCCGGAATGCTGCCAACCTCATCGAAAAGGAAGGCAGCAACGTGTGGTTTGCCAGCCCGGTGGAGTCCCTCTGGGCCCAATGCCGCCCGGCCGATTGGACGGGAGCCGAAGCGGTCCGAAAGGGTTCGGACACCCTGGACGTCTGGATCGATTCGGGCAGTTCGTCCCGGGCCGTCCTGCGGCGCCGGACGGAACTCGCCCATCCGCGAGCGTCATCCGCGAATGCCGTGGAATCCTGGCAGGCGGACATGTACCTGGAGGGCTCCGACCAACATCGCGGCTGGTTCCAGTCGTCCCTGCTGCTCTCCCTGGGCGGCAATGGCGCAGCGCCGTTCAAGACCGTCCTGACCCACGGGTTCATGGTGGATGAGGATCGGGAGAAAATCTCCAAGTCCAAGCAGGGCGCAGGCGGTTACCAAAAACCCCAGACTGCCGAACGGTACATCCAGGAATTCGGTGCCGACGTCGTCCGCCTCTGGGTCGCCTCGCAGGACTACCGCAACGACATCGTGGTCAGCGAAGAGCGTCTCAAGAAGGTGGGTGAAACCTACCGGCTCCTTCGCAACACGCTCCGATTCCAGCTCAGCAACCTCTTCGACTTTGATCCGGCGCGGGACGCCGTTTCCGACGCCTCGCTGACGGGACTGGATCGCTGGATTCTCTCAGAGTTTGCTAAGCTGGAGCGCGACGTTGCCACCGCCTATAACCGCTACGAATTCCACGTCGCCTATCAGCGGTTGGCTCAGTTTGCCGCCGTCGAACTCAGCGCCGTGTACCACGACGTAGTGAAGGACCGCCTCTACACCGACGCCGTGGCATCGCCCCGTCGGCGCAGCACGCAAACCGCACTGCACCGCATGGTCGGCCGGCTTTGTCAGATGCTGGCGCCCATGCTGGCCTTCACCTCGGAGGAAGCCTGGGAGTTCATCCCAGGTGTGCCTGTACCCACCGTCCACGCCTCGCGATGGGAACCCTCCCCGTTCGAACTCACCGCCGGCGATCAGGCGGCGTGGCAGACCCTGTTTGAGCTGCGGACCCGTGTGCTTCCCGAACTCGAAAAGGCCCGACAGGCGAAGCGGATCGGTAAAGCCCTCGATGCCATCGTCCACCTGGAGTTGAATGGCGCGGAATTGGAGACGGCCAGCTCTCTGGGTGCCGAATTGCAGGAAATCCTCAATGTGTCGGGTCTGGTGATCGCCGAGGCTCCGACCGCGTCGGTCCGTGTCGAGGTCGCCTCCAGTCAGAATCGTTCGAAGTGCGAACGCTGCTGGCACTGGGAGGTACAGATTGGCGTGGACCCGGCTTTCCCCGGGATCTGCCCCCGCTGCACCGGAGCCCTCCAAGCCGCCCGGGTCGGGTAATCTATGGAGCGCAGTGGCACGCCACCGCGTTCCAACACGTGACCCTGGGCGAGGGGCAACGGGTGCGGACCGGGGCC
>JBGAPN010000372.1:0-5368 GCA_044221235.1 Limisphaerales bacterium | reverse complement strand
ACCGTTCTCTTTTCCATCCGCAGTCGGCCACTCGGAATCCAAACCCCGGTTCTGACTCGCTCCACACTCCACGCCGTCACCCTACCTACACCCAGCCCCCTGCCTACGACACTTCACCGGACGGTTACGGACAAGGAGGACGGTCCACCCCCCACAGCCAAAAAAAAGGAGCATCGTGAGATGCTCCCGTCGAAAATTGGTTCTTTAACCCGCTTAACGTTGCAACCGGCGGCGAGCCGAGAGGGCCATCATGCCTAGCAGGGCGAATGCGGCCGTCTGGGACGACGCCTCCGGGACCACCCCGCTGGAGGAGGTATTGGAGAACGAGAAGCTCAGGTCATTGTAGCCATTGACCCCCTCCGGAGTGTTCAGGAGGTCTTCAAAAGACACCAGGGTGGTATCGGGTTGCCAGTTGCCCTGAACGCGGGCATGGGCCAAGCCATCCGGATTGCGGGATCCAGGGCCGGAAAAGAAGTCATCGCCGGTGTTGTTGACGTAGAGTCGGAACACCAATTCTGAGCCAACCAGGAACGAGCCCAAGTCAACCGTCGATCCCACGGGTGAGGCGTGGTTGTTGAAAATGAAGAGGTCGTTGGACGTGTTGCCGTCCATGCCGGGATTGCCGCCTCCATCCAGTTCGAGGTACAGGTCATTGCTGTATCCTGCGCTGTTGCCTTCGTACTTGGCGACGATGGGATCGGTGCCGGAAACAATGACCGAAAAGCCTTCAGTACCAGGGACCGCAATCGGGAAGGCACTAAGAGTGAGGGCAGAGGCAGCAGTGGCTCCAAACAGGACTGCCGCCTTCTTGATTCGGGGAGACATGGGAATACTCGAGGGGAGATGAAATGTGGGGCTACTCGACTAAGGAAGGAGATCAGGGTTCAGTTCTCCCTGTCAATTAGGAAAATCACTGAACGTGACCGCTTGTCCCTTTGTTTTGACACCTCGGCTTTATTGAGGTGAGAAACAGAACCGAAGCGTCCTAGTTTGGGAAAATCCCGATCTGTAGATCCGGCTCAGCATTTGTCGGCAATAGGCGGTATACTGGCTTCACTCCTATCGAGTTGAAAGCCTTCACGACGGCCACTCCAACAACTTCTATGCTGGGCTTTCTGGAGATGATAATACCCTGTGGAGGTTGACGGTAATAGTTTGAGATCGGATGCACATCGAAGCCAGCATTTGAGAACAGTCGATCCAGTTGATTACTCGCAGGTTCAGGTACCGAACCCCAGGCGCTAGGAATTTTGATCCTTCCGCGTGGGCTTCCCACCAGGCTCTTCTCTAATTCGACTAACGCCTGTCGAGGAAACTCCCGCTTTAGCGGTAAGCTTGTTATAATACTGTCAACCTTCTTCCCAATGTCGGCTGTCGATTCGAGAAGCAAATCCAGCCTCTTGTCGGGTGGACTGTTCGAAAACCATGCATCTGTTCTGGCGAGGAATGGAGCCAATCGTACCTGGGCGAGATTCGCATCTAGTTTCCAACGATCTCTGTCTTTCTCAAGTTCTCGACTCGGCCGTCGTCGGACCCATTTCTATAGCCAGGCGCGGGAAGCCGCTTTCACTGAGGCGACCATGCATGAGGCCCTGGCGTTCATCGCCAAGGATGGCATCTGGCAGCGGTACCGCCGCGGTCCAATCCAACCCGTCAATGCCCGGGCCTACCATTCTGACCTCTCCTTTTATGTTACTGGATGCGCGGATTTCTGGCCACCACGGGCGGGACGCGCCACGCTGGGGTTGTCCGATTTCCATCCGGATTTCGCTCCTGATTCCGGGTAACTGCTCCAACAACATGACGGCCGGGATCTTCCACGTGTCCTTCGCTGCACTCCCTTTCCCGAGTCGGATGGAAAGGAGACCCCGCCCATGAACCAACCGCCCCGGTCGGACCTCGATCTCTTTACAGAGGTGCTCCAACTTCCGGCACCGGAGCGGGATGCCTTTCTCTTGGAAGTGTGTGGCAACGATCGGGGTCTTTACCGGAGGGTTTCGGCCCTTTTGGAATCCCATGGACGCGTGGGGAACTTCCTCGAGGTCTCACCAGGGCCCGTCCGGCGCGATCCTGGCGGCATCGACCGCGAGACGAATCCCGGTCAGCGGATCGGCCGATACCGGATCCTACGGCAACTCGGCGAGGGCGGCTGCGGGGTGGTCTATCTGGCGGAGCAGGAGGAACCCGTCCGCCGGCGGGTGGCGCTGAAGATCATCAAGCCGGGCATGGACACCCGGAGTGTCATCGCCCGGTTCGAGGCGGAACGACAGGTCCTGGCGTTGATGGACCATCCCAACATCGCCAAGGTGTTTGATGCCGGGGCGACGGATTCCGGCCGGCCCTACTTCGTGATGGAATTGGTCCGGGGACTCAAGATCACGGAGTATTGCGACCAGGCGGCTCTGACGATTCCCGAGCGGCTGGGTCTCTTTGTCCAGGTCTGTCAGGCGGTCCAGCATGCCCACCAAAAGGGCATCATCCATCGCGACATCAAGCCCTCCAACGTGCTGGTGACGGCCGATGCCGAGGGAACTCCGCTGCCCGTGGTCATCGATTTCGGCATCGCGAAGGCCACCACCCACCTCCGGTTGACCGACAAGACCGTCTCCACGGTGGTGGAGTCGCTGGTGGGAACCCCGGATTACATGAGTCCCGAGCAGGTGTCCCAAGCCGGAGGGGAAGTCGACACCCGGACGGACATCTACAGCCTGGGCGTGTTGCTCTATGCCTTGCTGACGGGATCGACCCCGTTCGACACGGGGGAAGTGTTGAAGGCCGGGATGGAGGCGGTGCGGCGGGTGATCCGGGAAGTCGAGCCCGTGTGTCCATCCCAGCGGTTGACCCGCCTCCCCCCGGCAGGTCTGGCCGCCGTGGCCCACCTCCGACGGTTGGACGGGTCGCGGCTCGTCCGATTTGTCCGGGGAGACCTGGACTGGATCACCATGATGGCGCTGGAGAAAGATCGGACGCGTCGATACGCGACGGCCAACGGCCTGGCCGTGGATATCCAGCGGTTTCTCGCCCAGGAAACCGTTTCCGCCCGCCCCCCCAGCCGTCTTTACCGTCTACAGAAACTGGTCCTTCGAAATCGGCTCCTGTTCGCAGGACTGGGAACGCTCGCGCTTTGCCTCCTGGTCAGTCTCATCCTGGTATCCGCCGCGCTGTCCAAGGAATCGCAGGCCCGCCGGGTGGCGGATCAGGCGCTGGCCCGGGCGAAGTTGGAGCAGGAGAAGGCGGAAACCGAGGCGGTCCGGAGCCGCCAGACCACACGGTTTCTGGAGGAAATGTTGCAGGGGGTGGGGCCCGCGGTGGCCCGCGGCGAAGACACGACCATGTTGCGCGGCATCCTGGATCGGACGGCGGAGCGGTTGAGCCGTGAGATGGAAGGCCAGGCGGAGGTTGAAGCCCAGCTGCTGGGCCTGGTGGGACGGCTTTTTTTTGAAATTGGGAGTTACGAGCGATCGGAACAGGTGCACCGGCGGGAACTCGAGCTCCGTCGTCAGGCGGTGGTTGAGGGAACCCTGGAGGTGGCCACCGCATTGAACAACCTGGGGGATGCCCAGTGGAAACTCCGCCGACTCGCCGAAGCTGAAGCGTCCTATGAGGAGGCGCTGAAGCTGCGCCAAAGGATGCTGGGGGATCGGCATCCCGATGTGGCCGTGACGTTGAACAGCCTCGGTGCCGTTTATCGGCGCCAGGGCCGGCTGGACGAGGCGGAGAATCTCACGCGGGAAGGACTTTCCATCCGGCGCATGTTGTGGGGCGATGATCACCTGGAGGTCGCGGATTCCCTCCGAAACCTTGCGATCATTCTCGCGGACCAGGGGAAGCGGGACGAAGCGGAGGCAGCTGCACGGCGAATGCTCGCCCTCCGGCGCCAAATCCTGGGCAATGACGATCCGCAGGTCGCCGCGGCCTTGGCGGACCTCGCGTGGATTCTCGGGCCGTCCGGCCAAACCGAGGCGTCGGATTTACTCGAAACGGAGGCATTCGAGGTCCGGCGCCGGTATCTGCAGGACCAACATCCCGATGTGGCCAAGTCCATATACGCCCTTGGGGAACGGATGCGCCGGCGCGGGAACCTGGTGGAGTCCCACGCCGTCCTGCGGGCCGCGTTGTCCATTCAAACGCGGCTGCTCGGGGCGGATCATCCCGACACCCTGGCGACGCTCCGCGGGTTGGGCGAAACGCTGGAGGCGGAGCGGCAATGGGCTGACGCCGAGGTGGCCTATCGCGAATCGTACCGACGTTGGCGCGAGCGATCCCCGGGTGAGAATCCGCAACTGCTGTCGGAAGCGCGTTCGCTGGCCCGCGTGCTGACGGCGCAGCGGAAGTTCGCCGAGGCTGAACAGGTGTTGGACGAGACGCTGACTCCGTCCTGGATCGGGCGTGCCGCGAGTGCGGATCTCCTGGTGCAGCGGGCCCGGTTGAAAGCCCGGTCCGGCCGCTACGCCGAGGCCGAAGTCGATGCGTTTCGGGCCTTGGAACTCGATCCCCGCAACGATGACCGATATCTGCTTCCTGCGGTCCTGCTGGCCCGGAATGGAAAGGCCCGAGCGTATGAGGATCTGTGCCGCCGGATCGCCTCGACCTTCATGGTGGAGACCGATGTGTTCGCCGCAGACCGCCTGGCCAAGGCCAGTCTGCTGATGACGGTTCCTACGGAGGCCCTTTCCCTGGCCGGCCCCCTGGCGGACCGGGTCGTGGTGCTCCCCGGAGGCGATGAGTACGCCAGGCCCTTTTTCCAGCTATGCAAGGCCCTGGGAGATTACCGGCGCGGCCGGTTTGTTGAATCCGAGGAGTGGGCCAATCGGGCCTTGGCGGGACCGCATGCCGGCGCGCATGCGCAGGCGTCCGCCCTGGTGGCCTTGTCCCGCATCCGACAGGGCGACCCCGCCGGCGCCCGCGCGGCCCTCGAGCGCGCCGAATCTCTTGCTCCGGCATCGATGCCCGCCGCCGTCGCAGACGATCCGGGCGATGGCTGGCTGGTGTGGCTCGTGGCACGGATCACAATCGATGAGGCGCGGGCGATGAATCGCTAGCAGGGTCGACCTGGCTCGGGAGCTTCCGGTCGGGCGTGTCGGTCCTTGGAGCCCGTTGACGCGCATGCCATCCTGACGGCGTTCTTCGTCCGTCCCAGGACTCCGACCATGAGCGATGCCACGCTGTTGCTGACTGCGGTGGAGCGCGGTGAGCCTCAAGCCGCCGAGCGATTGCTCAATCTCGTGTATGAGGAGCTCCGTCGTCTCGCATCGAGCAAGCTCGCGCAGGAGTCCCCGGGTCAGACCCTCCAGCCCACGGCCCTGGTCCACGAGGCGTGGCTGAAACTGGTGGGCGACCGGAATCCGACGTTCAGGGACCGGGCCCA
>JBGAPN010000371.1:0-5380 GCA_044221235.1 Limisphaerales bacterium | reverse complement strand
AACGGCAACCTCTTCATGGCCGGGAGCCACGTGGGACACAACTCCGAGGTGGGCGACGCTAACATTATCGCCAACGGGGCCTTGCTGGCCGGTCATGTGACGGTCACCACCCGGGTGTTCATCTCGGGCACCTGTCTGATCCACCAGTTTTGCCGGATTGGCCGTTTGGCCATGATGCAAGGAGGCTCGGGCATCTCGAAGGATCTTCCGCCCTTCTGCGTGGCACGGGGGGACAACGGGATCGCCGGGCTGAACACCGTGGGATTGCGACGGGCTGGAATTAGCAGTGAAGAACGCCTCCAGTTGCGGAAGGCTTACCACCGTCTGTTCCGGTCCGGACTCAGTCGAAGTGCCGCATTGGAGACCACCCAACAGGAGTTGGGGGGCACCCCGGTGGTGGACGAGCTATTGGCCTTTATCCGCTCGTCCAAGCGTGGGATTTGCTCTGACACCGGACATCCAGGCCGGAATGACGACGCCTCCGAAGGGGACTGAACCCCAGCGTTTCACTCGCCGGCCTTCACCTTCCCCCGGCTTTCGGACAGGCTTCGTCCAAAATTTTTCCTCCGCGACATACAAATCCCGGGCTGGCAGTGTCTGCTGGTTCGAACACGTGGAAAGTGGGAGTCCAGTCCAGTCGGCCGTCGCGGCGCTTTATCAAGAGCACGCGGCCAAGCTGCTGCTCTACGGCCGGGCCCTCGGTCTCAGCCCGTCTGAAGCCGAGGACGTTCTTCACGAGGTCTTTGCGGGACTGCTCCGCGTCACCGAGTGGCCGTCCAAGCCGGAGAACTATCTGGTCCGGTCCGTCCGATACCGTGCTCTCAATCATCGCCGCTCCTTCCTGCGTCGCCTGGCGCGGGAGTTTGAGTCCCGGCGGTGGTTCGAACACGAGTCGGACCCTTCGCCGGCAGAACAGGCCGCCCTGCGCTGCCTGAAACACCTGCCGGCGGAGCAACGGGAAGTCATCGTCCTCAAGATCTGGCACGAGCGCACCTTCGAGGAAATAGGTGAACTCCTGGAGCTCTCCCCCAACACCGTGGCGGGCCGTTATCGTTATGGCCTGCAGAAACTCCGCGCCTGCCTGCTGCCCGAAGGCGCACCGCACCTCCATGAATTCGAGCGATCCCTTGACGAAGCTTCTGGCCTCCTGGACCCCGCGCCCGCCGTCCCCGGCACTTGAAGCCCGGATTTTCGGGAGCCCGGCTCCGGCCTCGTCCGTCCGTACGGTGTTTGAACCGTCTGCGGTCGCGCGCTGGTTCAGCTGGGGCGTTCCCTCGCTGGGCACCGCCTTCATCGTGGCCAGCCTCTGGATTCATCCCGTCCAGCCGGTGAATGCCGTGCCTGGAACCCAGGCGGCCCAACTGGCCGCGCTGCACTCAGCCGCGGCCCAGAGTGCACAGAACGCCCTCCCCATCCGTTCCGTGGCCTGGACCAACACCTCCCAGACCCTGACCACCAACAGCCTGTTCGAAGGGGTCAACTGAGCCGCCCCCGGACCTTCCCCCCATTTCCGTATTTCCGCTTCTATGGCGAAACCCAAGCCCTCCGCCGCGTCGTCGTCTTCGGCCGCGACCCCTTCCAAGACTCCATCCCCCGCGACTGCACCCGCTGCCGAAGCCCCGGCGCCATCGACCCGGGCGACCCTGTTCCGACCGGTGGACTGGCTCACCTTCGGCGTCGTCACCGTGGTCATGATGCTGGCCTACGTGCTGACCATCGCGCCGGATCTGACCCTTGAGGACTCCGGCGAGCTCGCGGTCGGTTCGATGTACGCCGGCGTGCCGCATCCGCCGGGCTATCCGCTTTGGACGATCTACAGCTGGTTTTTCACGGTCATCCTGCCGTTCTCCAACATGGCCTGGCGGGTGGCCATCTCCTCGGCCTTTGCCGCCGCGCTTTCCGTGGGCCTCATCGGACTGCTCGTGTCCCGTGGCAGCAGCCTCATCGTCGAGAGCATCGACCAGTTCAAGAACATCGAGCGGAAGTGGGAGAATCCCATGTGTCTGGTGTCGGGGCTCGTCGCCGGCCTGCTGCTGGGCTTCAACGGGTTCATTTGGAGCCAGGCCGTGATCGTCGAGGTCTACACGCTCGCCGTCCTCACGTTCGCCGGGGTGCTGGTCTGCCTCTTTGAATGGACCTACACCACCCACCGACGGGCCCTGCTTTATGCGGCGTTCTTCCTGTTTGGGTTGTGCTTCTGCAATCACCAGACCCTGATTGTCGCCGCCATGGGCATCGAAGTCGCCGTCGCCATGGCGGACCGCAAGGTGGGACGCGACCTGTTCCTGGGAAACACCATCATCTGGGCCCTGGGACTCATCGGGCATTTCAGTGGGAATTTGTCGACCTTCACCACCAACCCCTCGCTGCTGCTGATTTTCAACACCGTCGGGGTGGGTTCCGCCATCACCATGGGCTGGCTCGCTTACGAGACCCGCGGTCTCGGCAACCGGATGCACATCGTCCTTCTGTGCGGCCTGTTCTGGCTGCTGGGCGCAGCGGTGTATTTCTACATGCCCATCGCGTCCGCGACGAACCCGCCCATGAACTGGGGCTATCCGCGGACCTGGGAAGGCTTCATCCACGCCTTCACCCGGGGCCAGTACGAGAAAACCACTCCCACCAGCGATCCGTTCATCCTGATCCGGCAGATGTTCATGTATGCCGAGGGCGCCCAGGAAGAATTCAACTGGGCCAACCTGCTGATTGGACTGGTGCCATTCCTGTTCCTGAGCCGCATGGGCCGTCGCGAACGCGGCTGGATCATCGGGCTCACTGCCATCTACGTCACGCTGGCCTTCCTGCTGATGGTCCTGTTGAACCCGTCGGTGGACCGTCAGAGCCGCGAGCTGGTGAAAGTGTTCTTCACCTCCTCGCACATCATCATCGCCATGGCGGTGGGTTACGGATTGTCGCTGATCGGCGCGCTCATTCTGACCCAGTACCGCGAATACCGGTTTTGGCTGCTGGTGGGCGGGGCGGTCGCCTGCGCTTTCAACCTCTACGAAGTCCTCTTCACCTTCAACGAAACGGTCTTCCCCATTCTCCGCACCGCCGCCCTGCTCAGTCTGGCCATCTCCACCGGATTCCTGATGCTGGTCATCCTGTTCCGGGAGCAGGCCCAGCTCGGAATGTTCCTCCCCCTGTTCGCGCTGATCCCGTTCGACTCCGCCATGTCGCATTGGGCCGACAATGAGCAGCGGGGGCATTACTTCGGATTCTGGTTCGGCCACGACATGTTTGAGCCGGGAGCCGACACGTCGGCCGCCCCGGCGCCCAAGGATAAGAGTGGGAAGCCCCTGTATCCCTCGATGGCGCGGGATGCGGTCCTATTCGGAGGCACCGATCCGGGCCGCTTCTGCCCCACCTACATGGTCTTCGCGGAGAGCTTCACCCCGCCGGAAGATCGTCGGAATCCAAACTTCGACCGCCGGGACGTCTACGTGATCACGCAGAACGCCCTCGCGGACAACACCTATCTCGACTACATCCGCGCCCACTACAATCGGAGCGCCCAGGTGGACCCGCCGTTCTTCTATGGGATGCTCAACGACTCCAAGTCGGCCGCCCGCGGACGGACGAACACCCTGGCCCGTCTGGCGGTGCCGGCGGATGAATTCATCACCTCGCTGGGATCCCGCTTCGAAAAGAAGCGGCGGGCCGGAAGCTCGTTCTTCCAGGCGGACAGCTTCACCAACTTTGCGGGATTCCAATCCCGAATTCAGGCGGGCGCCGATCCCGTTTCGAAGTTTTTGAAGGAGAAACTCGGTGCGGCCGCTTCTGCCGACGCCACCAGCATGAGCACTGCCCTGAACCAACTGCTGGAAGGACCGTCCGTCTACGACCGTGACCGCTTTGCCAACGTCCAGCTGAGCACGCACGTCCAGCGCTTCGCCGCCCAGAATCCGCCCACCTTCAATCGCATCCGCCTGAACCGCCTGCTCCTGGAGTCAGCCTACCCTGATTTCATCACGCGCAGCCTGGGCGGCCTGTATCCCGACTTGGAGATCATCACCCCGTCGGTGCCGGACTCCTCCCGTTGCTTCCAGGAATACACCGAGGACGCCGCCCGACGGTACCAACTCAACCAGCTCGACCCTGGCGAAATGGTCAACGTCATGCCCGACGGACGGGTCTCCGTTTCCGGTCAGGTGGCGGTGATGGCGATCAACGGGCTGCTGACCAAGGTTATTTTCGACGCCAATCCCGACCATGAGTTCTACGTCGAGGAAAGTTTCCCTCTGAAGTGGATGTACCCCAACCTGGTTCCGGCCGGCATCATCATGAAGATCGAGCGCCAACCGGTGGCGGAAATCACCGCCGAAATGGTCCAGCGGGATCATGAGTATTGGAGCCAGTATTCGGACCGGTTGATCGGAAACTGGATCACCTATGACACCCCCGTTTCCGAAGTGGTCGACTTCGCGCACCGGACCTACCTGCGCCGGGATCTGCGGAACTTCAAGGGCGACCCCAAATTCGTCCGCGACCGGAATGCCCAAAAAGCGTTCAGCAAACTGCGCAATGCGATTGGAAAAAGCATCTACACCTGGCGTGCCCAGTCCTCGTCGCGCACGCCCGAGGAACAGGCCCGCTATCTCAAGGAGGCTGAATTTGCGCTGAAACAGGCCTTTGCCTTCTGCCCTTACAGTCCGGAGACCGTGTTCAACTACGCGTCGCTCCTGGCCGGAATGGGCAAGTACGACGAGGCGGCAGCCGTCGCCCGAACCTGCTATGAATTTGATCCCGACAACTCCGGCGTCCGGGGTCTGGTCGAACAGGTGGAACACCTGAAGAACTCCCGCCCGCCGGCGGCGTTCAATCCCAAGGGCATGGAGGACGTCGAAAACCAGTTCCGGGCCCAGCCGACCAATGTCGACCTCGGCTTCCAGCTGGCGTCGGCCTATTTCCAGGCCAACCGCAGCAATGATGCGATGGCCGTTCTCGAAGTGCTGTTGACCAATTCCGCCAGCGATACCCGCACGTTAGTCTCCCTGGCGGAAGCCTATCGCGTGGTGGGTCAGGTGGAGAAGATGGAGCAGGCCCTGGAACGGTACGCCCAAAAGGCCACGAACAGCCCGGAAGCGTGGTTCGATTTGGCCGCCATCCAGTCGGCCCTGGGCAAGGCCGCCCAGGCCCAGTCCAATATCACCCTGGCGATCAAACTAAGTGACGCCCGTCTCGCCCTGGACCCCAAAGCACGGAATCTGCGGAGCCTTTACGCGAATGACGCCCGGTTTGAGCCGGTGCGATCCGTACTGAAGCTGCCCTGAAGCAGGAGGGGGCGTAGGGAAGCGGGAAGCGGGAAGCGGGAAGCGGCAGGAGGTAAGCAGGAAGAGGTAAGGAGTTGGGGTGAGGGTTCCGAAGATACCGTGTCGCT
>JBGAPN010000370.1:0-5403 GCA_044221235.1 Limisphaerales bacterium | reverse complement strand
GGGAAGTCGAAGATCGCGGCCGTTGGGAGCACCTACATAATGGTGGGAACCAAGAAAATCGTTTGGAATGCGTCCACGTCGATCAAAGTCGAGACCGCAGCCGGTGATAGTCGGACCATCGGTCCCGCGGTGAAGGCGGGGATGCGGATTGAGTGGAAGGGGCTGCGCGATCCGAAGACCAACACGGTTCTTGCCAGCAAGATCGAGATCCAGTGAACCCGCAGGGGTCTGTCCACACTCATTGCAACGTGCGGTCCGGCGTCGGCAATCGGCGCCGGACAATTTTCTGTTAGAGGGGCACTATGACCTTGCCACGCGTTACCGCTTCCTGACCCTGCTGCCGGTTGAGCGCCTCGGTCTCTTCCATTTGTCCCCAACCACCAACAGGCACCGCCGCCAGCCCAGCATTTCTGGAGACTCTTAGCATCCCTTCCGATTCCATGAACTCCGTCCCGTCCCCGAATCCCAACTCCCTCACCCCGCCTCACCACCATGGACTGAATCGCCGGGACTTTGTCCGGGTGGCAGCGACGGGAACAGGACTGGCACTGACCCGGTGGTCCGCACGTGGACTGGGTGCTCCCCTCCTTCCCACCGGTCCCGGGGCCGTCCGCTTCGCTTTGATCGGGGACTTCGGTGAGACCCTCGCGAACCAGACATTCCCTGTCGACCGGGTGGGCGCCCTCGTCCGTAGTTGGAATCCAGACTTCGTGGTAACCACGGGGGACAACAATTATGTGCTGGGGGAGGCCTCCACCATTGATGTTAACATCGGCAAAAACTTCAGCGGCTACATCTACCCGAAGTCCACCGACATTCCCATTCAGTACCCCTATCCGCCGGGAGCCCCTGCGTACAACCGATTCATTCCGTGTCTGGGAAACCACGACTATGCCGATGTCGCGGACGACGCCCTGCCTTCCCTCGACAACATCGCCAAAAGCACGGCGTACCGGCAGTATGTTCGCAATGCCCTGCGCCAGGGGACGGCGCTGACGCCGAACACCACGATCACCTTTGCCGACAATGCCGTGGGGCAAACGTGGTCCCGGGACATTTTCACCGGCAAGGTTGAGAATTTTGCCCCGTTCCAGGAGCCCGAGAACCTGCGGTTTTATGATGTTCGGCTGGGAACATCGAGCGGGCCGAGTTCGGTTCACCTGTTCGTCATCGACAGTGATTCTCCCACTCCCTACGGACGGTACTCCTCCGACCGCGTGATTCCCAACAAGGATGGAAGTCCCAGTCCCTATACGGAGCTGGCGACCCAGGCCGCCTGGTTGAAGCAGCGACTGGCGGCCAGCACCGCGCAATGGAAAATCGTGATCCTGCACCACCCACCTTACAATTCCGCCCCGGGCGCGGAGGATTCACAATACACCTTCGCCCGGTGGCCCTACCAGGCGTGGGGTGCCAGTGCGGTCATCTCGGGTCATGTGCACAACTATGAGCGCCTCCAGATGCCGGACCCGGACGAGAACCTGAACCCGAAGGCCGGCGGCCCCACGATTCCCTACATTGTGAACGGAGCTGGCGGGTTCATTCCGGAGCAAGGCTTCGATCCCAGCTTCGTCGTCCCCGGCAGCCGCGTCCGCGTGGCGGAATACGGCGCCCAACTGATCACGGCCGACGAGAACTCCATCAACTTCCTGTATTACGACCTCGATGGCGTCCTGCGGGACGTCTGCACCCTCTTTGCCAATGATTCCCAGGGCGCGCCGCAGGTGGAGTTTGCCGGCAACGAGTTCCCGGTGGGTTCGGACAGTGGGACGGTCTCGCTGACGGTGACCCGGTTGGGCGACGCGAGCCAGCCGTTGACGGTGAACTACGCCACCCTGGACGGTACGGCGGTGGCCGGGGTCAATTACGTGGCCAATCAAGGGGTGCTTCAGTTTGGAGCCAACGAACGGAGCAAGACCCTTTCCGTCTCCATCCTTCCCCCGCCCGTGTTCCCGCCGGGAACCGTTCCGTGGGAGTCCCTCATCTTCACCGTCGGCCTCTCCTCGCCGAGCGAAGGCGCGCTGGGATTCTTCAACGTGGCTTCGGTCATCATCTACAACATGACCGAGACGCCGATCACCAACCAGGCGATGTTCATCACCCAGACCTATGACGATCTGTTTCAGCGTCCCCCCACGGCTGCGGAATTTCAGGCCGCTCAGACGGCGATAGGCGTGCTCGACCTTTGGATCTACCGGGCGGAATGGGTTTACACGCTCATGATGTCGGCCAAGTCCACCGAGCCCGTGTTTCCGGTGGCCCTGTCATACGCATTCATGCAGCTGTCGGGAATCTCCTGGATCACCGGGCAGGCGGCGCCACCCAGTTTTCCAGATCTGCAGGACGGGCTTCGACTCTACCGAAACGCGGAAACCCCTTCTGACGGGCTGATCGCGCTCAGCCAGGCGTTCAATCAAAACGCGCTGGAGCTCTTTTACTACGAGTTTCCTGCAGCCGGGACTGACAACACGTTTTTCATCCAGAACATCTACACGCTACTCATCACCGATTTTGGCACCGCCAACTCGGCGGACATTGACTACTGGCAGGGGCAGCTTTCCTCGGCCAGCGCGGCCCAACGGGATCTGTCCCGTCATCTCATGCTCGGCCGGATCGCGACTCAAAGCTTCAATCCACCGCCCAGTCCGGGTATGACACCATTCGATCTGACCCAGCCCAACAACAACGGAAACAAGGCTCTGATGGGAATCCTGATCGCAGGTCTGCTCCGGATTCAGCTCACCATGGATGAGTTCATCGGTGGATATGTCCTGCCGGCCCGCCTGGGGTCCGCGGTGATCACCGACCACATCTACAACATGCTCCAATCGTCCCAGTATGCCGCCCGGTTCCGGGTGACCTCCTATGACGGTTATATTGATTCGGCGAAGGGACTTGAGACTCGGAGCCAGAGGGCGCCGTATGCGGACCCCGACCAGGATGGCCTCAACAATCTCGAGGAGTATTCCTTCGCTTTGCCGGCCAATGATGCGACTCCGGGTTCCCACACGGAGCTTGAAGTCATCGACGAAGCCGGACAGCGGTTTGGGATCTTCAGCTACCGGGTGGCGAAGTATGTCCGCCAGGTGGATTTTGTCGTCCAAATCTCGACCAATCTCAAGGACTGGACGGTGGTTTCTGCACCCCAACCGTACGGCGGGGAGGACTTGGGCTCCCATCTCCGGCGTCGGGTGAAGATTCCGATCCCGTCGGTCAACAGGCGACAATACTTCCGGGTGAGGGTTCGCGAGCGTCTCTAGGCTGGGTTGAATGGGAGCAGCCGGAAATCTCCACTGGATTCCCGGACCGCAATGCGGCATCGCCGGATTTCCCGGTGCACCGGTGCTGCATTCCGTTCACTCCTTCCAAAGCCGGGGCAGGCCGGCCGGACCTGGACTGCTTTCTTGTGCGTTTTCCGCTGCCCGCCGGGGCGGGGTTGCGTCTACCCTTGATCCCGCACCTGAATTGTATGGCCAGCCGAAAATCTGACGTGTCCCTCCCTGTCGCGCCCGAACGCCACGTTTTCCGAAAACTGATGGCGGCAAACCGCTCCGAAATTGCCGTCCGCATCTTCCGCGCTGGTACGGAGCTTGGCCTTCGCACGGTGGCGGTCTACGCGCAGGAGGACCGGTTCTGCATCCACCGGTTCAAGGCCGACGAATCGTATCTGGTGGGTCAGGGCAAGGGACCGGTGGCGGCCTATCTGGACATCGAAAGCATCGTGGCCACCGCCAAGGAGAAGGGGGTGGACGCCATCCATCCAGGCTACGGGTTCCTGAGCGAGAACCCCGAATTTGCCCGGGCCTGCGCCGCTGCCGGGGTGGTGTTCGTGGGACCCCGCCCCGAGCTCCTTGAGATGATGGGCGACAAAACTGCGGCCCGTGCGGTGGCCGAACGCCTGGGAGTGCCTACGTTGCCGGGAACCCGGGACCCGATTTCCGACCGGACGGCCGCCCTGAAGGCTGCCAAGTCCATCGGCTTCCCGCTCATCATCAAGGCGGCCTTTGGCGGCGGCGGTCGGGGCATGCGGGTGGTGAAGAAGGAATCCGAGTTGGCCCAATTGCTCGACGAGGCGCAGGGCGAGGCGGGACGGGCGTTTGGCAATCCCGCCGTGTTCCTGGAGAAGTACATTCCCCGCGCCAAGCACATCGAGGTGCAGATTCTCGGGGACCAGCATGGCAATGTGATCCATTTGTATGAACGGGACTGCTCGGTGCAGCGCCGGCACCAGAAGGTCATCGAGGTGGCTCCCAGCTACGGGCTCCCCGAAAACGTCATCCGGGAACTGTGTCACGCGGCGGCGCGGATCGCCCGGGATATCCGGTACGACAATGCCGGCACGATTGAGTTCCTCTACGACCTCGACCATCACCAGTGGTTCTTCATTGAGATGAACCCTCGCATCCAGGTGGAGCACACGGTCACCGAGGTTCTGACGGGACTCGACCTGGTGCGTGCGCAGATCCTGATTGCCCAGGGGTTGCCGCTGCACTCGCGCGAGGTGGGGATGCCGGCGCAGAACCAGATTCCGCGCAATGGCTACGCCATACAATGCCGGGTCACCACCGAGGACCCGGAGAACAAGTTCATGCCCGATTACGGCAAGCTGCTGGCCTACCGGTCACCGGGCGGATTCGGCATCCGGCTGGATGGTGGCATGGGCTATTCGGGGGCCGTCATCACTCCCTTTTACGACTCGATGCTCGTGAAGGTGATCGCCTCGGGTCAGAATTATGAGATTGCGATGGACCGCATGCATCGCGCGCTCTCGGAATTCCGAATCCGCGGCGTTAAGACCAACATTCCCTTCCTGGAAAACGTCATCCAGCACCGGGAATTCCGGAGCGGCCAGGCAACCACCACGCTGATCGACACCTCACCGGACCTGTTCAAGTTCAAGGGTCGGAAGGACCGCGCCACCAAGCTGCTCAACTTTCTGGGCAATGTCATCGTCAACGGCAACCCGCACGCCAAGGGTTATGTCCCCAAATCGGTCCTCGGGGCTGCGCCCGTGCCGTCCGCGGGTCCGCGTGGGTCCGCCCTGCCGAAGGGAACGAGGGATCTCCTTCTGGAACTGGGGCCGCGGAAGTTCGCGGAATGGACCCTGTCCCAGAAGCGTCTGCTGGTGACGGATACGACCTTCCGCGATGCGCACCAGTCGTTGATGGCCACCCGGGTGCGCACCTTTGACATGCTGGCTTGCGCCGATGCACTGGCCCATCGGCTGGGGGACGCGAAAACCGGACTGTTTTCCCTGGAGATGTGGGGGGGGGCGACCTTTGACACGGCGATGCGGTTCCTGAACGAGGATCCGTGGGAACGCCTCCGGCAGCTGCGGGCCCGGATTCCCAACATCTGCTTCCAGATGCTGTTCCGGGGATCCAACGCGGTCGGGTATTCCAA
>JBGAPN010000369.1:0-5420 GCA_044221235.1 Limisphaerales bacterium | reverse complement strand
GTCCCGGAACAATTCGCGCCAGGGCGGAGCGGGCGGGCGCGGCATCGCGGGCGCCCAGCGGACGGTACACGCCCACGATACGGTCGCGGGCGGGTGGTTCAGGCCAGGCTCCCAATGCGAACAACGCCTCGGTCCGGATCAGCGGGGACAAATCCCCGCGGGCCGCCAGGGCGGCCAGTCGCGCGGCGGCTTCGGGCGTGCCCAACCGGAAGTTGGCATTGACGATCCGGAGCAGCATGGGTGTGAGGAGGTCGGCCGGGGCGTTGGTCCAGGGCAGAGGTTGGTCGGCGCGGACATCCCGGAGGGTGCCGGGACGGGCGACCGGCGGGGGTTCCGGTCGCAGGGCGGCGAACTGCTGGAGGACCAGATCCAGCCGGGCAGGTTCGGCGAGACCAGCCAGCGCGGGCAGGGCCGCCGCCACCGGTGCGTCGTTCACCGCACGCGCAGCTTCCAGCATGACCCACGGATGGCTGTCGGACAGCAGCCAGGCCACGGCGGGATCTTGAAGTTGACGGAGGGCCACCGCGGCGGCGAGTCGGACCTGCACGTTGGGATGGGATCGCAGCCGTTCCACCAGCATCGGATCGGCGGGCGTACCGGCGGGACGTTTTGGCGGACGGAGCGCATCGCGGAGGCCGAGGGTGGCGGCGTGACGGAGAACGCGGTCCTCTTCGGGCGCCTGTTCGAGCACCTGGACCAGGGTGGGACCCGGATTTCCACGCGCGCTGGACGGGGGCTCCTGGTCCGGGCCCGCCGGCTTGGCGGATGCCGGTGCGGGCGGGGCGGTCTCGGGCCCCTGCCGGGTTCCGAACGCCGCCTTGGGCAGGGCAGCCGCGGCGAATGTTCGCACCCGGCGCGACGGATCCTTCAAGGCCAGATCAGCCAGGGAATCGCTGGCATTGACATAGCGCGCGTTGCCCAACAATGCGGCGGCCTGCGCCCGGACCTCGGGATCCGCGTCGGCCAGCAACGGCGTCAACTCGCCCAGACGCGATGTCCAGGAATCCCGGGCGGTTGGCGAGGGCGGCTCCGGCGCCAGCCGGATCCATTGCCCGATGCCCCACAGCGCGTGGAGTCGGGGCAGGAGTGGGCCGGCGTGAAGCGCGATGGATCGCAAGCCCGTCCAGGACCGGTCGCCGCGGGCCACCAGTTCGAACTGCGCCTCCAGGCGGATCCGTTGGTCGGGATGACCCAGTTCACCCAGGAGTTCGGCTTCGGGACGTCCCTTGAATCCGGCGGCGAGCAGACGTACGGCATCGGTGGCGGCGGCGCTGGTGGCCAATCCCGGGAACGTGGCCCGGTAGAGCCGTCCCTTGTTGCTCTTGGGCCAGCCCTCGTGCCAGTCGGCAAAGTAGATGGCGCCGTCCGGCCCCAAATCCACATCGGGAACGAGCGAGTTCCAAACAAACTCGTCGTGGGCCACCAGTTCGTATCCGCCCCCGGCCGGCCGACTGTCGAGGGAGTAGATTCCACTGCGGGCGCTGGTGCCCTTGAAGTAGGCGAGCAGAAACCGGTTCTTTAACGCGTCGGGAAGGCTGGTTCCGTAATCATGGACCAGTCCGCTGGGTCCGTCCCCAATGTTGGCAATCGGCGGAAGGAGGTAGGAGGCCTGACCCGTGAAATGAGGTACCCACAGGCGTTCCAGGTTCCACATTCCAGCCTGTCCCAGCGGAGCGTGCTGATGGCCCACTCGCCATCCGCTGTCGGCTCCTTCCACCACCTGCACCCACCGTTCGCGGTCGCCCTGGTCCGAGTCGTTGTCGCCCGTAAACAGGTCGCCCAGCTCGTTGAAGGCCAGTTCCTGCGGGTTGCGCAACCCGCGGTGGACCACCTCAAGATTCGAGCCATCGGGTTCGCAGCGGAAAACCGCCCCTTCGTCCGGCAGATCGATCACCCGTCCTTCCCGCGTGACCACATGGGCGCCGCGGTCGCCGACGCTGAAGTAGAGCCGGCCGTCGGGGCCAAACTTGAGTCCATGAAGGTCGTGCCCCGTGAAGCTGAACCGAACTCCGAATCCCCGGAGCAACTCCTCCGCCTGCATGCCCTCCGCGTGAACCTTCGGCTGTGAGGCTAGCGGGGAACGGGGCGTGACCGAGGCATCCTTGCCCGGGGGTTGCGGGGAGAATCTCCAAATGCTGGGGATGTCAGTGAACCAGACCTGTCCGCCGCGGGCCAGGACCCCCGAGGCGATGCCGTCCAGCGGGGAATTGAATCCGTCCGCAAACACCTGGGAACGGTCGGCCTTGCCGTCATGGTCCGTGTCTTCCAGCAGTCGGATCACCTCGGTCTCGCGGCTCAGCGCCTGTTCGCCCGCCGGACCAAACCATTTTCGGATGACGGCGAGCCGGTCGTCGATGGAGCGCGAGGCCAGGTCATCCTCCAGCATGAACATGTAGTGCCGGATATCCAGCACACTCGACCGATACCGATACGTCTCACTGGTGTAGACCCGGCCGTGTTCATCGACCGAGAAGGCCACCGGATTCGCCAACATGGGTTCGGCCGCCCAGAGACTGATCTGAAGTCCGGGGACGTGGCGGAACTGCTGGATGCGGGCTGTTCCTTCGTTCGAAGCCGGCGCGAGGGTGGGTTGTGCCGGTCGGTCGTCGGCCACGAGTGGGCGGAATCCGGTCGCGCCCGTGGAAGAGGCGGATTTTGGGGCGTCGATGTCGGCCGCAAACAATGAAACGCCGCAAAGCAGCGGAATGGGCAGGACGGTGCGAGCGAACCGGAACGGAACGGGCATGGGGGACGGTTGCGAACCCGGTCCCGACTGGCAAGGGCGGGGACGGGGACAGTGTGGTAGGGACCGACTGCGTCGGTCCGTGACTGGAACCGCTGGCGCGGGTGGAGTCTTTGCTGGGGAACGGGGGAAGGTCCTGGCGCGAGACGCTTCCCGCAATGCGCGATGGGGTGTGCTGAGACGAAGGCGGATTTAGATGGGGCCTCGGGGCACCGCGGCCCTACCTCGATGTTTCCAATGACCAAAACAAAAGACCCCGCCGGGTTGGCCGGCGGGGTCGTGGGGAAGTCAGGACGAATCAGCTTCCGGATTCGGTCTTGCCGCCGTCTTTCTTCCAGCCGGCGATGCCGCGGGAGTAGTGCTTCACGTTGGTGTAGCCGAGCTTCTTGGCGGCAGCGGCGCCGGCCTTGTAGGCGGTGCAACGCTCATTGCCGCAATAGGCCACCACCAGCGCGCTTTTGTCGGCCGGGAGCATCTTGGCGAGGCTGGCCTCGGCCTTGTCGAAATCAATGGCGCCGGGAATGTGGCCCTCCTGCCAGCTTTCCGTGCCGTTCACATCCAGAACGCGTCGTCGGCCAGCACCAGGGCGGAGGCCGAGACGAGTGCGATCAATGTTGCGACGAGTTTTTTCATAGATCCGCTGGAACGTATTCCGGCATTCGATGGCGTCAACGCGCGGTTTCAAAGTTTCCGGGACGCGGACCGCTCGAACCATGGGACGCACGGAAGGAGGATGGGGGGGCGGGAATTGTGGAGCGGATTTCCCACGGGCCGACTCCACGGTGGGACGCACTCCGGAGAGGGAATTCCGGGTCCTGGTTCAATTTACCTTTCCGCCGTGCGCGGCCACTGGTACCTCAACGATGTTCGCGGTGGGGCGAGTGGCGCAGTGGTTAGCGCACCAGTCTTACACACTGTTGGTCGGGGGTTCGAATCCCTCCTCGCCCACCAATCCCCCGTGCCGTCCCCTGAAGCAGCCACTGAATGAAACGAATGGACCGCGGGGTTCAGTCCGCTTCGGGGCCAATGCAGATCCGGTGAAGAAGGTCGTGTCGTTGACAGGCATTCGGTCGGAGTAAATTGGACTGCCCCATTGCCAGGGTGGGTCGTCACGCACACCGTCGAACCCATGCGCGCGGCGTATCGTCTTCGGTTCCTGGTCTTCGGTGCCCTCCTTCTCAACGCACGCCTGGCCGCCGTCCCGTTGGAATTAACCTTCCAGACCCGCGATCCTGAAACGGGCGATGTCCGGCGCACCACGGAACGGGTGGATTCGTCCCGGGTGGGAGTGGTGGCGGTGGATGTGTGGAACTTTCACTGGTGCAAGACCGCCACCATGCGAGTGGACGCCATCGTGCCACGACTCAACAAGGCCCTGGGCGCGGCGCGCGACCTCGGCATGACGGTGATGCTCTGTCCCAGCGATGTGGTGGACAACTATGTGGGATATCCGCAGCGCGAGGCGGTGTTCGCCCTGCCAACGGTGGCGGTCCCGAAGGTGATGGACGTCACCTGTCCGCCGGTGCCGGACGCCGGTGGCTGCGCCTGCGGACGCGAGCGGTGCGTGGCCAACTATGGCTGGGATGCGATGCACCCCGACTTGATCCTCGGTGCTACCGATCTCATGCCGGATACCCAGGCGGAAGTGTATGCCGTCTGTCGGAATCGGGGCCTCACCCATCTGATTTACGTCGGATTCCACACCCAGGTCTGCCTTCTCGGAAAGCCGATGGGCTTGAAGGCCATGAAGTCGGCCGGACTGACCTGTGTGCTGGCCCGGGACATGACCGACGCCCACCCCGGTTACGAACCGTCCCGCCAATTCACGCCGGACCTCAACACCCAGCAGGTGGTTGAGCATTTTGAGAAGCACCTCGCCCCGACCCTTTCGTTTCAGGACGAATTGACCCGACTGGGGCGCTGGGATCCCTCCTGGGTCTTGGATCCCGTCCGGATCACGCCCTGGGGCACGGCAATGAGGCCGCACCTGTTCGAGCAACCGGTTATCCTCACCCTCACCACGCCCTTGCAACCGGGCGCTGAGATCCGAT
This sequence comes from Limisphaerales bacterium, assembly GCA_044221235.1. Taxonomy (GTDB): domain Bacteria; phylum Verrucomicrobiota; class Verrucomicrobiia; order Limisphaerales; family UBA9464; genus UBA9464. Next base: position 626 of record JBGAPN010000369.1, on the reverse strand, counting down.
TCACCGTGGACGGATCCGCCCCCACGCCGGAGTCCGCCCGGTATACCGAGCCTCTGGTAGTGACCGACTCCACCCGAATCCGCGTGGCCGCATTTCAGAAGGGACGGCCGGTGTGCCGGGAATCGGAAGGGGTCTTTGTCCGGATGCTCCCGGAACCGCCGGCGCCCGAGGTCCCCATTGGAAATCTGAAGCCGGTACGCAGCGTGGGATTTGGGCACACGTATGGCGGTGAGGTCCGGTATGCAGGCCGGACGCAGGCGCCCCAGGTCGATCATTCCAATCTTGGACAGGAACTTCGTGTGAACCGACGGGCGTATACCCACGGCATGGGCGTCCACGCACCGTGTGAGCTGGTGTACGACCTTCAACCCGAATTCCGACGATTTGTGGCGTTGGCGGGCGTGGATGAAAACCTGGTGGGCATCAACAACGGCTCGAATCTCGCCAAGTATCCCAGCGTGGTTTTCAAGGTGCTGATCGATTCCCGGGAAGTGGCGTCAAGTCCGGTGATGCGAATGCAGTTTCCCGCCTGGCGGTTTGACGTGCCGATTCCCGAAGGGGCCCGCCGCATCAGTCTGGTGGCCATGGATGCCGGCGACGGCAGCCGCGAAGATTTTGCGGATTGG
>JBGAPN010000368.1:0-5436 GCA_044221235.1 Limisphaerales bacterium | reverse complement strand
ACGCAGCAATTACTTCACGCTGAGCCGGGCTATGAATGCCGACATCCTGATGAATGACGGCGGATTTGCCGCCACGGTGTTTCCCGTGGTCAGCGGATACAACCTCGAGGACGCCGTGGTCGAGAACCTGACCGTCGACGGCAACGCCGCCGCCAATCCCACCAAGACCGATGGTTGCCGCACGGGTGGCATCTTCCTGTACCGCGGTGACCATTCGATCCTCCGCAACTGCACGGTGCGCGATTACAACGGCGACGGCATCAGCTTCCAGCAGTCCAACGATGTCCTGGTCGAGAATTGCGTGGTGGATCGCTGCGGCGGACTGGGCCTGCATCCGGGCAGCGGGTCCCAGCGCCCGATCGTCCGGAGCTGTCGCGCCACGGGCAATGCCGAGGACGGGTTCTTCTTCTGCTGGCGTGTCCGGGGCGGACTCGCCGAGAACAACGTGCTGGAGAACAACGGCGGTTATGGGATGTCCATCGGCCACAAGGACAGCGACAATGTGGTCCGGGGCAACACGGTGGTCGGGAACCGGCAGGGTGGCGTCTACTGGCGTCGTGAATCCGAGCCCATGGCCGCCCACCGAATCCTGTTTGAGAAGAACAAGGTCCGGGACAACGAAGGCTGGGGCCTGTTTGTTGACGGCGCCACGGAAGGCACACTGCTGCGGGAAAACGTGGTGGAGGACACCGGTTCGGGTCGCCAGAAGACCGCGGTGCGCATCGGCCGGCAGGCCGGCGAGGTGGTCCTGGATCGCAACACGTTGAAGGCCGCCGTCCCGGTCCAGGACGACCGGCAACTGCGTTGACGAAATCGATTTGGAAGGCAGAAACGCAGGAAAGGGACCACCGGTGGGGAAAGTCGGTAAGGGTTCCCCTCTTCCTTCCGACTCTGGGAGGAATGGAGAGGGTTGGGGTGAGGGCCGGGGCGGTGAGAGGAAAGCGGCAGGGGGTCGGTGGTGCGTTGAGCCGGTGGCGAAGTCGCTGCGCTCCTGCGGGGACCCTCATCTGCCCTCCGGGCATCTTCTCCCTTCCGCCGCTTCGCTCTGGAAGGGAGAAGAGGGCGGGCTATGCCGTACGGGTCAGTTTTACGCCAGTGGCTCGGGGTCGCCGCCAGGTCCCCCTCCCCCTTCCGTCTATTCCTCCGCCTTGGACTCCCGGGTGAGGAGCTCGGCCACGGCGCGCCGCGGGGATTTGCCCTCGTAGAGCGTGGCGAAAACCGCGTCGGTGACCGGAACATCGACCTGGAGCCTTCGGGCCAGTTCACGCGCGGACCGGCTGGTGGGATGTCCCTCGACGACGGATTGCAGCGACGCGAGGATGTCAGACGCCGGCTCGCCGCGGCCCAGCCGTTCTCCGAATCCCCGGTTCCGGCTGAGCTTGCTGAAACAGGTCACGGTGAGGTCGCCCAGTCCGCTCAATCCGGAAAACGTCTCCGCACGGGCCCCGCGGGCGACTCCGAGCCGTCGCATTTCGGCGAGACCGCGCGTGACGAGGGCCGCCTTGGAATTGTCGCCGAAGCCCAGGCCGTCGCAGACCCCGGCGGCGATGGCCACCACGTTCTTCAATGCACCGCCCAATTCCACGCCCAGCAGGTCGGTGGAGGTGTACACCCGGAATGAAGGCCGATGAAAAAGATCCTGCAGGTGCCCCGCGAGCCGCGAATCGGCGCTGGCCAGCACGACGGCTGTTGGTACGCCCCGGGCGACTTCTGCGGCCAGCGAAGGACCGGAAAGGGCCGCCAGTTCCGCCCGGGGAGCGGTCTCCTCCAGAATCTGACACATGGTTTTCCCGGTTTCGTGTTCGATGCCCTTGGTGGTGCTCACCACGAATCCGGAGAAAGTCGCCAGGCGTCCGGTGATCTCACGGAACGCGCGGGAGGGCACCGACACGACCACGCCCTCGGCCCCTTGCAGTGCGGCATCGAGGCAGGGTTCGAGAAGGAGGTCGACCGGCAGCGTGAGACCCGGCAGGTAGCGGTGGTTTTCGCGGGCCCGGGCGGTCTCCTCCAGATGCCCGGGATTGTGGCCCCAGAGCGTCACCTGGTGCCGGTTTTGATTGAGAATCAGTGCCAGCGCGGTGCCCCACGCACCGGCGCCGAGGACAGTCAGGTTCATGGTGCTTTGGGAGGGGTGGAAGGTGTCCTTCGGCCGAATTCGAAACGCGGCTCGGTTCCGGCGCGCAGACGCTGAATGTTGCCGCGATGACGCCAGATGGCGAGCGCGCCCAGAACCGTGGCCAGCACCCACAGGGCCGGGTTTCGGGTGGTGAAATACGTGGCGATGGGCAGCACCACCGCCGCGGTGATGCTGGCCACGGACATGAATCGACTGGCGACCAGGACGAGAAACCACGTCGTCAGCGCGACCGCGAGCGCGAGTGGAAGCAGGGCGCCCATGACTCCGGCGGTGGTGGCCACTCCCTTGCCTCCCTTGAATCCGAGCCAGCAGGTGTAGTTGTGGCCGAGGATGGCGCACACTCCGGCGACCATGGGAAGGTAGGCGGCCGTTTCGGCCGAAGTCCGACCCGCGACCAGTGCGGGAACCCAGAGCACCGCCGCGGCCCCTTTGAAGGCGTCAATCAGGAGGACCAGGATTCCCGGCACAGTGCCAAGCACGCGAAAGGCATTTGTGGCCCCGATGTTTCCCGAGCCATGCGCCCGGAGGTCCACACCCCGGGCCCGTGCGACCAGGTATCCGGTGGGGACGGATCCCACCAGGTAGGCGACGACGATGAGGATGACGAATGCTGCAAGCATCGTGTGGCCCGACTTTTATTTCGGCACCGCCACGTGGGCCAGATCGAAAAGAGGATGCGATGTCCCAGGTGGACACGGAATCGGGGAACGGGAATCGGCCGCCGAAGGCGAGGACATCGTGGCCCAGGGCCACCCGTCGACGTCGCCAACGTCATCCACAGGAATCCCACACCAACGCAGTGTCCCAGGTGGGACATGGAATTGGGAGGACAGGGGGCGGACCGTGGAACGGTCATTCGGCGTATCGGGTTGGAGGACCGACGTCCGCCGAGCGCGGCTCAGCGGGGAAGCAATGCACCGTCGGGTGCCCGCAGGAAGGCCAGGAGGTCGGCCACGTCCTGGGTCGTCAACCCGGTCTCCAATCCTTCGGGCATCAGGGAGCGGCCGGTGGACCGAAGGTCACGGATCTGGCTCCGGGCCAGCGACACATCCGGCGATCCAGGCTGACGTACCGTGATGCGGGTTTCCGATTCACTCGCGATCAGCCCGATCACCCGGGAATCGTCCGACAGCACGAACTCATAGGCTTGATAATCCGGAGCCACCTGGCGGCTGGGATCGAGGAGGTCGGTGAGCAGGGTCTCGGCAGGACGGCCGCCCAGCCCGGTTAAGTCCGGTCCCACGCGCTGTCCCTGTCCCTGCAGGTAGTGGCAGGCCAGGCAAAGTCGGGAACATAACACCCCGCCGCGAGCCCGGTCTCCGTCGAGTTGCAGGGCGGACCGCAAGTAAGCCACCACGCGCTCGCGGTCGGGATCCACCTGGGCCGGCTTGGGGGGAGGACGCTGGAGTCGGGGTGGCGGACTCACCTTTGAACGCCATGATGCCTGAGTGCTGGGACTTCCCGCCGCAGCGGCCAGAACGATCCAGCGGTTGCTCTCGGCGGTGCCGATGCGGTCCAGTTGTGCCTCGCGTTCGGGGTTCGACGGCAGCGTTCCCAGAGCGAGCACCGCCTCCAGTCGGACCGCTGCATCCGAATCCTGGGTGCGCTCGGCCACTGCGCGTTGAAGTGCCGGAGAACCCAGGATGGATTCCGTACTTCGGCCCCGCCCTGCGATCCCGCGTGCGGCGACGATTCCCGCTGCCGAGGCCCGGACCGGGGCGTCAGGCGATTGAAGGGATTCGATGAGATCCTCCGGCCGGAGGGCGTCGAAGAGGTCCAGCAAATGAAGAGCACCGACTCGCGCGTGTGGATTGGGGGATCTCAGGGCTGCGATCCGGAGGGCTGGAATCACCTCCGGGTCGCGTCGTTCGACCAGCAGGCGGTGGGCGGTATCCCGTCGCCAGCCGTTGGCACTTCCCAACTCCCCGACCAGCGCGGTCGTGGTCGCCATGCCAAGGTCGGATTGTGTTCCGACCGCGGGCGAGGAGTCGCGCGAGCGAATTCTCCAGATGCGGCCCTGTTCACGCCCGGTGTCCCAGGCCACGCGTTGGCGCATCTCTCGCGACACCCAGTCGGGATGTTCCACGAACCGGCGATAGAAGTCGGCGATGTACAGGGCGCCGTCGGGTCCGGTGGCAAACTGGACCGGATGAAACCAGGGATCGGTGCTGGCTAGGAATTCGCGCCCCTCCTCCCGGCGTTCCGCCCGGAATGTGGGCCCGTCGGGAACGAGAACCCGTCGATGGGCCAGGTTGCGCAGGCTTTCGCCCACAAAGGCATTTCCGTCGTAGTCCGGCCCGAGGGCGTCGCCCCGGTAGACATGCAGACCACTCAGCGCGTTGAAGTGACTGCCCGATTCGTTGTTAAACACCAGGGGTGGCGGCGTCTTGGGAAAGACCTCGCCGCGGTCACCGTCGGGCAGGGTGTCGTGGAGGACCTCGATCGCCGCCAGGTCCGCCCGACGCGCCAGAAAGCGGTCCGGAAACACTTCATGCCGCAAGGGAATGGTGTTCCAGGACAGGAACCGGTTTCCCCAGTCGTCGCGGCTGTGACCGAACTGGCTGCGGCCTGCCAGCGTTTCGAATTCACCGGTGTCCGGACGAAACCGAAAATCGCGTCCCCGAAGGCTGACGGTGTTGGTGGACAGCGCAGTCGGCGTGCCGGCCGGCGGTTTCAACAGGTTCGAGGGATCATAGACCCGGCGAATCTCGCCATCGCTGCGGCCGTTGGCGCCGTAAACCCAGCCGTCGAGTCCCCAAAACAGGCCGTTGGCCCGCAACTGCTGGTTGCCGGTGCCAAAGCCGGTGAACAGAACCCGTTTCTCCTCCGCCACACCGTCCCCGTCGTTGTCCCGCAGGAACCAGAGGTCGGGTGCGGCGGTGACCAGGACGCCGCCATTCCAGGGCAGCACCGAATTGGGGAAGGGAAGATGATCTGCAAAGACGGTGGACGTCTCGTATTGGCCATCGCCGTCGCGATCGATGAGACGCCGAATCGCGCCGCCCTCCCGGGAATTGGGATAGTCGCGCATCTCGGCGACGAACAGGCGTCCGGAAGCGTCCCAGGCGAGGGCAACCGGACTGCTGACCTGGGGTTCAGCGGCGACCAGATCGGCCAACAGGCGGGGATCTGCAAATTGAAAGCTGGCACGCTCCTGAGCGGGCGACCGGGATTGAGTTGCCACAGGAGACTCCTCCGCGGTCGCCAACCAGGGCAGACCCATCCAACCGCAAATGAACAGGCTGAGAAGAGGGGGTCTCACGGGAATCAAGGGGTTCATGACGCTCATCCACCCGGGG
>JBGAPN010000367.1:0-5639 GCA_044221235.1 Limisphaerales bacterium | reverse complement strand
CCGACTTGTTCCACCACATAGCGATGGCCGGGGGTCGCCAGGAATCCGAGGGCATCGGGATCGCCGGACCGGGAAGCTGGATCGATCTGCAACGCAAACCGGCTGGTGGCATCCGTCGGGCTGGTCCCCAGGTTGAATTCCTCCGCATCGCTCCAGCCGTCGCCATCCGTGTCCCCCGTGTCATTCTTTACGGACGGATTCAGGTGGACCGCCAGTTCCCAAAGGTCCGGCAACCCGTCGCCGTCGGTATCCACCTCATTGGACGCTCCGGGCGTGGCGGTGGGAAGCGCGTAGACCGAATCCGATCCGTCCGGCACCCGACCTTGGGAGACGTTGCGGGACTGTTGGGGATAGAACACCCGGTCGATGAGACGGCCCTCCGCCGATCGGATGGAAATCTGTCCGCCGCCGCTCGGGAGTTTGAAATTGAGGTGATCGGCTCCGTTGGCCGGCAGTTGGTCGGCCCGAAACGGCAGGAAGCCCCGCGCACTGGCGAAGGATAGGGGGGGCACGATGCTCTCGGTTCGTCCGTCGGAGAAGACGAGGCCACCCAGATCGAGCGGCCGGGATTCCGGATTGTACACCTCCACCCAATCATCGCCCTGGGCGGGGGCGGTCATCCATTCATTGAGTCGCACGGACGACGGAGTGCCGAGTTCGACCACGACGTTCGAAGCGCCCGGGGAAGGAGTCACCGCGGTCCACGCGGTCCCCGGAGCAACGCGTCCCACGGCCAGATCGGGCAGCTGCCAGCCGAACTGGCACACATCCACGAGGCGTGGGCCGGAAGCGCCCGGAGCAAAGAGTCCGACGGTTTCACCTTCCCGTCCCAGGCCGAAACCGGTGTGCAATCCGGGCTGCGTGTCGCGGTTGTCGCACCACACCACCAGGTAGCCACCTTCGGGAATCTCAGTTCCGGCCGGGAAGACAAACCGGCCAGGATTGGAGAGGTCATCCGTGAGGCTCCAGCCGTCCATTTGAACGGGGAGGTCGGTTCGGTTGAAAAGCTCGATGTAATCCGGATTGGAGCTCCCATTGACCACGCTGCCGTTGTTCAGGGCGAGCAGTTCACTCAGGCGAACCGCGGCTCCGGATTCCGCTCCGAATTGAAACCGGGTTTCCGCCGACCACGGCGAGGGGTGTCCGTCGGCATCGATGTGTTGCACGCGCCAGGCATAGGTGTGACCCAATTCCAATGTCCCGACGGGCAGGGCATAACGGGTCAGCGCGATGGCATTGGTTTCCGTCAACGCGGGCTCAAACCAGGAATGGCGGATCTCCCTCAGCTGCCAGACTGAGGCTGCCTGCGACACCACCAGGTTGGTGTTGAAGGCGTAGACGCTGGATTCCAGCAGGGATCCCGGTCCGAGAATGGCGAGGTCCAGCGGTCGGAGGTTGGTGGGACGAAGCGGACGGGTGAAGAAGCCAAGGCCAAGCTGCGTGTTCACACTGCGCTGACGCTGAATGGCCCAGGTTCGAATCTGGGTGGAGATGCCCAGCGGGGTGAGGTTGTCGGGGTCCAGCAGGGTGTTGTTGAGCCACCAGGCCTTGCGCTTGAATTCCTCACGGAATGCGGTGACGAGGCTTTGCTTGAAGAAATTGGGGTCGGCAAAGGGATCTCCATTGAAGATCGAAATGCTGGAGCCCCTGGCATTGAACTGGTCATCGAAATCCCACGGCAGCCGCCCACTTGCGTTGGCCTCCTGCCAGAGGAAGTAGTTGTGCATGGTGTCGTCCCACACGCATTGCCAGTTCACCAGTGCCATGTGCGTCAGTGCCTTGTCGAGGTCCCACTGGGCATTGAAATAGTCCCGCAGTCTGGAAATCGACTGACCGGTCGGTACCGCGGTGGAGTTGCTTCGCGCGAGAGCCACAGGTTGGTGAGCATGGACCCAAAGGCCGTGTGCCCCTTCCAGCCGTGCATCTGCAGGGTGTAGGTCCATTCATACCGTTGCAGCGGGGTCCAGGCGTTGGTGTCCTTGTTGAGCCGGACGGGGAGCAAACTGCCATTGCCGCCGCCGTAGGGTCCGGTGGCCGGCTCGAACACACCTTGGGCCTTGTAGAATTCGCCGGCAGCCTCGACGTCCAAGGCGCCTTTGGCCGCGGCCTCCTCCCGATGGTATCGCTCCAGCAGCGTCAGGTCATATTCCTCCTGGGCCAGCCGTTGCAGCCGGGCGTCGGTGTTCATGTACAGGTCAATCCACCAGGTCCGCGAGGTCGGGAGCCCGGCGGCGCGAAACACCGTATGGCCGGCATAGGTGCGGTAATCCTTGTCGGTCAGAAACAGACTCTCACGTCCCTGGAATCGATCGTAGGAAGGGAACTGAACCTTGTACGACCTTCGGGAAACATCCCGGCGGAACTGGCTACCGTGATGCCGCATCTGGACGTCGTACACGTGGCCGTTGTGGACAAAGACGGCCGGTTGGGTGGCGTTCCACGACGGACGGGGAAGTCCCGGAGGGTCCGGCAGCGTCACGCGACGTGGATTTGCCGAGATATTGGTCCGCAGGATGTCGAGGCTTTTGCGGGAGATGAACAGGTCGTAAATTTCATTGGTGGTCGGATTGCGGAGTGGACTGACATACCAGGAGTGCCAGCCAAACGGGTCATCGGGCCGCGGCGAAACCACTTCATCTCCCGCGCCCCGGTCGGCGCGGATTCGATACCGCACGATGGTCCGATTCGTCTGGGCGGGAACATCGGTTTGGAACCGGGCATCCTGTCCGCTGCCTACCGGCCACAGGGGCTGCAGCGTGGCTGGTTTGGACGTGGCGTTGAGGTCCTCGCGATACCATTCGAGCTGGATGTTTCGGACACCGTCTCCTGAGTTGAACACACATTCCACCCGGACCGCCTGGTTGGAGCGGATGAGGACGGAACCATCCACAGCGCGGGCCTCCTGGGTCAGAATGATGGGGCGTGGTTTTTCCAGGTTCACGGCGTTGGGCTTCCCCGGCGAGGGCCCTGGAGCGAGGGGGGATGCGAGCCAATTGGACGGATCATCGGACGGGGAGGAGAAGCTGACCCGCTCGAGGGACCGGCCGCGGTATTGGTAGGATCGGCTGGTCAGACCGGTCCATTCGTCGTCGGCACCCAGGGCGTCGGCGGAAATGGGCCAGGGGGAATCCGCCCGATACTCGACTTCATCCTGGGGCGCGGTACCCGCATTGCGCAGGAGGAGGCGCTCGCCCCGGTTGCTCAAGTGGCCGGTCCAGGGTCCTAGGACCTGGTCCTGGGCGAGCGAATACACCTTGGCCACCCGTTCGGGATTCCCCGCGACTACCAGATACGTGTTGGGCTCCATCGTCACGCCCTCGGGAAAGGTGAAGTTCACGCCTCCGGACAAGGTCCAGCCCGCGAGCGAGACCGTGGTAATACCCGTATTGTGAAGCTCGATGAATTCGTGGACGTCGTCCGACAGGTCGAGCACCGGCGTGCTGTCGTCATTGAAGGCGTCCTTCTCCACCGGGTGATATTGGATCTCGCTGAACAAGACGGCGGCGGCGGCCTGGAGCGACAACGCGACGAACGGCAGAAGGCGGAGAGCAGTCACGAATGCGGGCATCGGGAAGTGGACTGGCACTGTGACGGAACGGTTACAAATGGCCAGTTCTCCGGCGTACCGCCTTTGGGGCAGTCCTCCGGCGGGGCCATCGCGCGGTCACGCGGCCCCTCCAGAGCCCTCAGCCTTCCTCCCTGAGTCGGAAGAGCGAGGGAGGCCTGACGGCGAAGCTGGAACCTTGGGGTGAAGTCTGATCCCAACGGCCCAGCCCGCCTCCTTCTCCCTCCAGTAGCGAAGCGGATGAAGGGAGAAGGGACCCGAAGGGCGGATGAGGGCCCGCGGGAGCGCAGCGACCCATTCCCGTCATTCAGCCTTCCTTCAACCCGATCGGAACCGCCGAAACCTTCCAGATGTCCTGACAATATTCCTGGATGGCCCGGTCGGAGGAGAAGGTTCCCATACGCGCCACGTTGAGAATGGACATCCGGGTCCAGTGCTCGGTCTGGCGGTAGGCGTCGTCGACCCGGACCTGGCTATCGAGATAGGACTGGAAATCGGCAAAGAGCAGATACTCGTCGCGATGAACCAGGGAATCGACCAAGGGACGGAACAGATCGGGTTGCTGGGGCGAGAAATGACCGGATTGGACGGCCTCGATGACCGACTGGAGGCGTCCGTTGCGCGCGAGTTCGGCCCCCGGATTGTATCCGGCGCTGAGACGTTGTTGAACTTCGGCGGCGGTCAGGCCGAACAAAAAGAAATTCTCGGCACCAACCTGTTCGCGAATCTCGATGTTCGCTCCATCCAGCGTGCCGATGGTGAGCGCCCCGTTGAGCGAGAACTTCATGTTGCCGGTGCCGGACGCCTCTTTGCCGGCGGTGGAGATCTGTTCGGAAAGGTCCGCGGCCGGATAGATCCGCTGGGCCTGCTTCACGTTGAAGTTCGGGATGAATGCCACCCTCAGGCGCTTGGATACAACCGGGTCGTGGTTGACGATTTCGGCCACCGCATTGATCAGGCGGATGATGAGCTTGGCCTGATGGTAACCGGGCGCGGCCTTGCCTCCAAAGATGAAGGTCCGCGGCACGAGGTCGGCGTGCGGGTTTTCCCGGATCTGCTGATAGCGCGCGATGACGTGAAGGATGTTGAGGTGCTGTCGCTTGTACTCGTGAATGCGTTTGACCTGGATGTCGAACAGGCTCGCGGGATCGATTTGGACGCCGCAAACCCGGGCCACGTGGTTGGCGAGGCGTTTCTTGTTCGCCAGTTTGACCTCCTGCCAGGCCTGCCGGAAGCCGGGGTCGTCCACCAGGGGTTCCAATTTTCGCAATTCATCCAGGTTGCGGATCCAGCCCTCACCGATTCGGGAGGAGATGAGGTCGGTAAGTTTGGGGTTGCTGAGCGCAATAAAGCGTCGTGGGGTGACTCCATTGGTCTTGTTGCTAAAACGCTCGGGCCAGGCTTCGTAGAAATCACGGAGGACGCCGTCTTTGAGTAGATCGGAATGGAGACGGGCCACGCCGTTGACGGCGTGGCTGCCGACGCAGGCAAGATTGGCCATGCGGACATACCGGTCACCGTGCTCATCGATGATGGAAAGCCGGGCGATGCGGGCGTCGTCGCTGGGAAACCGCTGGCGCATCTCGTCCAGAAACCGCTGATTGATCTCGTAGATGATTTCGAGGTGTCGCGGCAGGAGGCGTCCGAACAGGGGCAGGGGCCATTTCTCCAGTGCCTCCGGGAGGAGCGTGTGATTGGTATACCCGAATGTGTTCCGCGTTACTTCCCACGCTCGTTCCCAGCCCATCCCGTGTTCGTCGACCAGCAGTCGCATGAGTTCGGCCACGGCGATGGCCGGATGGGTGTCGTTGAGCTGGACTGCGTATTTCTGATGGAACTGCGCGAGATCCTGACCGCGTTGGAGAAAGATGCGGATCATGTCCTGCAGCGAGCACGAGGCGAAGAAGTACTGCTGCTGGAGGCGGAGTTCCTTGCCCTGAAGGGACTCGTCGTTGGGATACAGCACCTTTGAAATGTTCTCCGAGACCATCTTCTGTTCGACCGCCCGGTAATAGTTCCCGACGTTGAAGGACTGGAAATCGAAGGACTCGACGGCCTCGGCGCGCCAGAGCCG
>JBGAPN010000366.1:0-5454 GCA_044221235.1 Limisphaerales bacterium | reverse complement strand
TCGTCCTCCAGCCCCGAATGGTCGAGGCTCCGATGGCTGGTGATCATCGGGACCCTCGCCGCAGTCCAGTCGGGTCTGCTGGTCGGCTTCGTTCGCTGGCCCAGCCTTTCCCCGGCACCGACCGCGGCCCGTGCCGGAATCTCCCTAAGCCTGACCCTCCCGGGAAGCAGTTCGGACGGGACCGACCCCTTTACCACGGACCCACGCCAGTTTGCGGTGCCGGATCCCTCCGGCTTTTCCGGATCCGCCCATCGGGCACTGCCGTCGCCGGACTACCGCGTCATGGAATGGAAGGGCGAATCCCGCTGGCTCGGAATCCGCCAACCCGGGGCACGGTTCGGCACCGGACCCGCCTCGCCATCATTGCCGGCCGCCATTCCGCCTCCACCCACGCTGGGCGGCCCGGTGGATCCGTCCACGACTCCGCTGTTGCTCCGGAAGGAGAATGTCATCCAGGTCCGCGGCGCCCTGGCCGGCCGGTCCTACGAATCCAGCTCCCGGCTCGCACCCACGGCCGGCGGCGATGTCCTCGCACCCACCGTTATCGAGATCCAGGTGGATCCCGCCGGCGACGTGCTGCGGGCACGGCTGGTGTCGAGCTGCGGGAGCCGGGAGGTCGACCTGGAGGGGATCCAATGGGCGCGCCACCTCCAGTTCCAGCCGGTCGGACCGGAATCCACCCCGGCGCGCAGCAGTCCGTCCAGCTGGATGACGGGCGAACTCGTCATCTACTGGCACGTGGAGCCCCCGCTCCGTTGAACGATGTCCCCGGAACTCGCCATTTCGCTGTGGACGCTCGCCTTGCTGTCGACGCTGGCCGGATTCGCCTTTGTGAGTGAACTGCGCCGGCGGCGTGTCGATCGCGAAGTCTCGGTGGACCGCATCTTCCGTTGCAGCCAGTGCGGACTGGTCTACACCGACGACGCCAAGGTCGACCGATCCCGCTGCCCCGGATGCGGCCGCACCAACGTGCCGTTTCAATTCTGAGCCGGAACCTCAAAGCCCGACCCGAACCCGGAACATTTGGGAGTCCCCGACCGACGGCAGCGGCAGGGAGAGGAGCGTCCCGTCGCCGTTCACCGCATCGCCAACCTGAACCCAGGGACCCTGTGGCGACGACGCCCCCTCCAATTGGTACCGCCTTCCTGGACGGCCCTGCACTTCGGCCCGCAATCCGCCCGCGTCCATCGGCTTCATCTTCAGTTCCAGACGGCTGTCCGCGTTCTTTGGATCGGTGCCCGCCTGGTATTCGCCGAGGTTGTCCCAGCCATCCAAGTCCGGATCGCCCGCGGCATCGTTGAACTTCGGATCCGTGCCATTCGCCAACTCCCATTCGTTGGGCAGGCCGTCCCCGTCGATGTCGGCATTGGGTTGGACCGGAATCAGCGGGGACCGGAACAGCCAAAGTCCCCCCGGCGAGAGAAACGACAGTCCGTTGGCGCCCCAGCGTTGGAACGATCCCACCACCAGATCGGTCCCCGTGCCGGTGTCGTGCCGTCCGATGAAGGAAGGGTTGGCCGGATCGTAGACCTCCATGGAGAACGCTGCTTCGGACGGCAGGACGTAGAGGCGGCTTCCATCCGGCTCCGCGCACATCACCGTTGGATCCGACACATTGAGCGTCCCGATCACGCCGCCGGTCGCCGCATTGAACACGGTCCCGCCCGTGCCAGCCAGCCAGCTACCCGCCGTCACAAACTCGCCAATCGGCGTCTCCGACTGGGCCTTCGGCGTGCCGGGGGAAATGCCCTCGGCGATGAGTTCCGGTCGGTAGAGGGACGCTCCAATTTGGAATCCATCCGCAGCCCAGAACTGGGTGTCCGCAGTTCCCGGCTCCACGGACATCGGCGACGCAATGACCATTTCCTGCGGCGCCTTGACCCCGGCCCGATAAACGGCGACGCCGGCACCGGTGGGAACAATCCCGCTCAAGACGGTGCTGGCGACGAACTGATCGGGATGCCCGGGAACGACGAAACTGTCGTGGACGACGCGCAGCATGGGGCTGCTGTCGAGCACACCCAACGGAAAGCGTCCCATCGACGTGCCGTCGGGCAGGTGGCGGACCTCGACCTCCGAAGATCCGTCGAGCGCCACGTAGAGGCGGCTGGAATCCTGCGCCAGCGCCAGCCGGTTGGGCTCACTCCCGATCCAGACCGGACGGCTGAAGGCACCCGTCACCGGGTCAAAGGAAACCAACGTGTTTCCCAAGCGACCGGCTATGGGTTTGAGCGTGATATGGAACCGGCGAAGGGACGGATCCCAGACGACGTGCCGACCAATGCCGGGAAGATGGATCAGAACGGCGCCTTCCCCGGCAGTCAGCGAGTTCAGGAGGGCGGTTTCCACCTGATTATCCGTGTTCGGGTCGGCATTCAGGCTCCGGATCCACGCCCCCAGGCGGAGGGGACTCTCCCAGGCGTGCGGAGTCACCTCTACCACCAGGTTGGTCTCGAACCCTGCAGCCAGGTTTCCCAGCCGCACATCGGTGTTCTCGAATCCATCCGGATCTTCTTCCCCCGGCCGGGCGGGCAGATTCCAGCTGAGCCGAACGTCCCGGGCCTCTGCCGGGCCCAGATTGCGGATCTGCGCCAAAACCCGGATGGAGCCTCCCGGAGAAGAGGGCACGCCGGTGGTTTCGATCTTCAATGCGAGGTCCGCGAGTTCAGGACTCTGCGGGAGCCATTCGGTCCGCATCAACGCGATCCCGCCGGTACCCATCCAGGCCAGACCATCGCTGCCCCAGCGAATCAGGCGTGACGTCATCCCAAGGCTAGGTGCCGGCCCGGCGGCCGCCACGGTCAGTCGTCGGAGATCGTGAACCACCACCGAACCATCGAAGATGGTGAATCCAAGCCCCAGCTCCGGAGCGATGCAGCCATCTCGTCCCAGACTTGCGCCGGCCATTCGGCCCAACGGCTGGAGCGCGTCGTCATCGGAATAGACCCGGTCGGACACGTAGACACGCCCGCCCGCCACCGCCAAACCACGCCCGGTATCCCCCCAGCGGTCCCGCCAGCCCGCATCCTCCAATCCCCCGGCCGTCACCCGGAATCGTCGGACCTCAAACGCGTTTTTCGTGTTGAGGCCGTAGAGAACCTGCCCCGCCCGACCGAAGGCGATTTCGGTGAGCGGCGCGATCAGCGGGGCCTCCCACCGGGCCGTTCCTGCGTCGTAGACCTGAACTGCGGTGGGAGGCTGGAGGCCATCCAGCCCCTTCAACAGCACAGCCACGGTGGACGGCGAACCCGGTGGCACCACGAGCTGGACCACCGTCGCCGGTCCTTGTCCGATCAGCAGGGACGCCTGCCAACTGCGCGTGATCGCCCAATCCCCCAGGCTGACCTCGAATACCCGGGAGTCGGTTGAACTTGCGGCGAACGCCCGGCTTCCATCCTCCGAAACGACCAGGAGGTCGAGGGGCACCGGCGCTCCCGGAAGATCCAGCGTTCGCGTCACCACCCCGTGCGTCGGATCAATTTCCAACAGGCGTGGGCTTGCCGTCTGGGCGGCCAGCAGCCGGGCCTCTCCCGGGACTGCCGCCAGCGAGTCCACCGCTAGGTCAACGATGGCTCCCTCCCGGCGGGCCAGCTGGATTTCGACGTACGGGCGCAGGCTGAAGCGATTGTTGTCCCGAAGGGTCTCCACCACGTTGGCCGTCAAGCGCCCGGCCAGTTCGAGGGGTCCGCCCCGGGCGGGCCGGAATGTCGCCTCAAGTTCAACCACGCTGTTGGCCGCAATCGATCCAAGCGAGGCCACCCAATCCTGACCCACCTGATTCAACGCCAGCACCTTCGATTCTCGACGAAGCTCGACATTCCCATAGGCCATCCCCGTCCACGGCAGCGCCAAACTCGCCAGGGGTGCGGCAAGGTCGGACAGATTCTTCACGCGGATTCGAACCACTGCCGTCCGGTTCACAATCAACGGTTCCGTCAATTCCGCCTCCAGGGCCAAATCCACTGTCGCGGCGGGCGGGATGAGTCCCGATTTCCAGAACGCAAAGCGACCCGCCACCAGCGCCGCCAGGCCCTCCTCACCCCACCGTTGAAGCCGATGGACCCCGCCAAATTGCGAAGTCAGTCCCACCAGCATCTGCTCGACCACCCGGCTGCCGGAGACCCCGTCAAAGGCGCGGACCACCGTATCCGTTCCCAGCCCAACTGCGCCGTACATTCTCTGTCGTGTTGGTTCCGGGGCCAGGGACATGAGGTCGTTGCCAAATTCCAACCGCCGGCTCGGCGCGCCCTCCGGGTCGAGCACCGTGCCGTCGCTCAGGACCGCCAGGGCTCCATACATGCTGAAATCCAGGGAAGGCTGGAGAGCCGTCACGCCGTCACGGACGTCCCGCACACTCACGCCCTGGGAATCCACCTGGAGACGTACGAAGCCGATGTTGGAGGTCTCACTGGCCAGTCCGTACAGCTCGCCGCCGTCCTCACGCCACTCGATCCGATTGACTGCCTGTCCAAAGGCGTCGACGCCGTTGGGTCGCCGAACTCCCTGGTCGTAGATCGCCACCCCATCCGCCCTTGGGACGACTCCCGCCCGAAACCGGGTGACGGCGACCACCTCGGGATGTCCCGGCTGCACGGCCAAATCCTCCACCAACCCGGGGGTCAAATCCTCACGGACCACCGGCCAGCGCCGCACCAGGGTCAGTCCAGGCAGGGCCAGCTGGACCATTTCTCCGCCACCGGCCGTGACGGCATACAGGTATTCACCGCCACCGGAGATCGCGAGCGTTCCCACCGGGGATGACAGGTCCAAGTGCCCGGTTTCCTGTCGCGACTCGGGATCGAATGCGATGATCGTCCCCGTCCCGGAATCCACGCCGGGAAGGGCCAGATAGAACCGGCGGGACACCGGATCCCAGGCGACATCGTTGACACCCCCAGCGAACTCCCGGTACGGCGGCTCGACCAGGTCGAACAACCCGCTGTCCCCGGTATGGCCGCGGCCGTCGTCCACCCTGAGTCGAAGCCGGGAGCCGAGCGCATCGACGGAGAGGTGCGCGGTAACGATGCCGTTGTTGGCGTACTCGATGCGGTTCACCCGGACCACGGGTGCGGGGTCGAGCCCGACGAGACTGAAGTTCACCGGGCCACGGAAGGCATTGACCAGACCGCCGGTCGGGCCCTGCGGGTGGACCTTCACCTGGAATTCCCACACGGCGAATTGGGGTGAAGCGATCGGATCCACCACAAACCGCGCAGCATCATTGTCCCGGGTGGCCACCGAAACTGCGGACGATTCCAGTCCGATCGCAGTGGCGCGCACGGTCGCTGTGACGTCCCCATCCACGAGGTCATTGTCCACGAGCGTGAGATCGAAGCCCGCGGACAGTTCGCCGGCGGGGACCACCACCTGTGCGGGGACCTGCAGGCGCTGCGGATAGGCGCTTTCGATCTGGACCACCACGTTGGTCGGCAGAGTCCCGCCCAAAGTCACCCG
>JBGAPN010000365.1:0-5637 GCA_044221235.1 Limisphaerales bacterium | reverse complement strand
ACCGCATTCCACGCGGCGCCTGGATTCGTGCCGTCGGCGAGGTAGCGCCACATGGACCCTGCAGGCACCAGGATGGGATCCGGGGCCGGACCGCCGCCATTGAAGGAAACCCGCACCGCATCGGGCCGGACTTCGCCGCCGGGAAGCCGGGGGTCCAGGCCGTTGGTGGTGTAGTACAGCTCCGTCGCGGTCGTGCTGAAGACAATTGGGGTCGTGGGAGTCACCGAACCACCCATCGGAGCAACCTTGGGCGCCTCGGTCTGCGGGTAGAGTCCGGCGGACCGGAGTTGGGCCAGCACGATGCCGGTCCGCTGCGGCAGATAGGTGCCCAAGATCCAGTCCCGTTCCCGCTGCCAGTCTGTGAGGTCCTGGGGTGTGGACCAATTGTCATCCCCCCATCGTGCCGTCTCGGACAAGATCGCCGACTCGATGCCATCCGCCAGACCGCGATAGCGGGACAACGTCGTCTCCGGCATCAGGGCCCCGCCATTGAAGAAGTGACGCTGAACGCGGTCGGCGAACTCCATGCGATACTCCTGCAAGCGTCGGAGCCGGTCGTGCGGCGCTGCGACCCACGCATCGGTGACGCCCGCACGCGGCGACACCATGTTCAGCGGCGAACGACCGCGGTTGTTGCCCATGGTGTTCTCGAAATCCCAGAGATAGAACTTGAAGCCTCCCGCCAGTCCCCCGCGGTGGCGTCCGAACCAAAAATTCTTGTTGGGCCAGTCCCAGTTGCCGCCCCACATGTTCACCAGCATGTAATCGATGTAATTCGGGGCATCGAGGTATTCCGCGAACGCCGGATTGCGGCTTCCGTCCGGATTCATTCCCTTCAGGCGCTGGTAATCGGAGAGGGTTGTCGCGGTGCCGGCCGCCGACACAAAGGAGTTCCAGGCCTCCAGGCTTCCGTTCTTCACGTCGCCGGCATTCACCGCATCCCATTCCTCTGGTGCGCCACCAAGATAGGTTGAGGAGAAATCCTCGGCTGGCCGTTCGACCAAGTTGTACACGCCCCAATACAGGCCATTGAGGTACACATGGACGAAGCGGCCGCGTCCGGTCGGCTGTCCCATCTGAAGCAACGTCCGGCGCCCAAATTCGTCCCGGATGAACTGCTCGGTGTCCTTGGCATCATTCCAGGCGTAGCCGTCGTTGGCACCGGCCCTGAGCACGAGGGTGTCGAATTCCCTCGCCGCGCCGAACTCATGAAACAGGTCCTGCCTCAGGCGTCCCACGCCATAGTCAGTCTTGAAGAGCAGCCGGAGCGAATGCTTCTGGGTAACGCTGCGCTGCCGGAAATAGCCGCCCTGAATCCGGAGTCCGCAATCCACCTGAAACCCGGTCGCGCCATCCGGCGAGAGCCATTCCAGCGAGATCGGGCGTTCCCAGTCGACCCCGCTGCGCTCCGGATTGGCGTAGATCCCACGGGTCGAACCGAACAGGTTGTCGGTCGGCGTCACGATGGAGACGGAAGGCAGCGAACGAAGGGAGTCCTGCATCCGGGGAGCCCAGGCCGCCGCCTGAGTGATCCGGGGATCCATGGCGTAGTCGGCCCCGACTCCGGCCCAGGAGGTCGGAAATCCTGCCGGACGCGCCGGCTGATTCACGATGTCGGCGGGGAACAGGTAGGTCTGGGTGTCGACATCGCTGGAACGGTAGTTGTCCTTGAACGCCACCGCCCGAACCACGGTGGTCCGTTCGATGCGAATCGGCCCGGAATAGACCAGCCCGGTGGCTCGATCCGGAATGCTGCCATCGAGCGTGTAGCGGATTTCGGAGTCCGGGGTGGCGGTGGTGATGGCCAGTTCGAATGGCGCGGAATACAGGCCGCGATCCACGCTGAAGCGGGTGTCCGCCACGCGCCCCAGGTTCCACACTGGGGAATTGGTGGTCCCGGGAGTCGGGCTTTCCAAGTAGGCGGCAAACTTCGGGGCGCCTGATGCGGACAGGAGCTGGACGTCCAAGAGAAAGGCCGGGTCATTGGTGGCGGAGTTCAATGCGTGGAATGCCAGCCAGTTGGTCCCGGGTTTGAGCAGGGAACGGAACGGGGCGAGGTCGATCGTCTCCGGTTCCAAGGCCGCCACTTTCTCCCGGATGCCGGTGGCCTTGGAATCCCACACCGGCGGAAACGGTGCGTTGAAGGCAGCGAGGGATTCGCCGTTCAGACGGGCGATCACCCCGTCGTCGTATCGCATCCGAAGCGCGAGGGATTCGATAGCGGCAGGATCGTCCACGACAAGGGGACGCGGACGAACGCGGAAGGGCTCCGGTTGAGCATGGCCAGGGTCGGGTCCGAGCGAACCAGAGGCGCGTAGGAAATGGATCCCACCCCATAGACTTCGACTTCACCCAGGGACAGGACGTTGTCCTCATCCTCGTTTCCGCCCCCGCCGGATCCGGAGAGATCGGGATCCGGTGTGCGACTGACCCGGACCCTCCGGGCTTCGATCGGCCCCACATTGAGCTCGAAAAGATCCACGGTCAGCGCAGCGGGCCCACCCAGGATGTTCTCGGGATTCAGGAGTTCCGAGGACCAGACCACCGTCTTTCCGTCTGCAGCGATCAACTGGACCGTGATGTCCCGAAGCCGCGACGGGCAGCAGTTGGAGCGGTTGCGGACCACGATCCGCTGAATCTGAGTGTCCGAAGGCAGGTCCACCCACCAGGCCGACGCATTGTCGTTGCTGTCGGTGTGAGTGAACGAATCCGGGTCGCCATCGATGGCCAATTCGGCAGGCAATCCGAAACCCGTAGTGCTTTGCCCGGCGATGCCGCCGAGGGCAACATTGACGTCGGATCCGGGTCCAGCGGGGGTGCTGTCGAATCCAAGTCCAAACCCATTCACCTGCTGCCAGGCCCCCGCCGGGTTGGTGGCTGCCGATGCCCAATCGGCAGGAAGATCCCCGGCCTTTTCAGGAATCAGGATCCAAACCGGAGCATTGGCGAGCAGGTTGTCGCTTCGTCCGCCGGAAGGGATGCCATAGGAGACGTCGGTGTTCTGCGGGGGGAACTGGGGCTTGAACTCCGAGGCGGCTGCCGTGCCGGCCGGCGGAAACAAACCCAGATATTCGCCACCACTCCCCAAACGAAAGTTGGCATGCAGAGGACCTGGTCCGGTCCGGTTCTTTCCCGAAGCCCAGACCACCAGGAATCCGCCCGCGCCCAGGTTCCGGTCCGGGAGGATCCATTTGCGGGCATTGGCGGGATCATCCGTCAGGCTCCAACCGGACAGCGAAACCGGCGCCGACGTGGGGTTGTGAACTTCAATCCAGTCGGAAGCTTCCCCGTCTTCGTCCAACGAAGAGCCGCCGTTCTCAGCCATGAACTCGGTGATCTGCAGGCTTTGGGCCTGGGAGGCGAGGGGAAGGAGCGCGAATGCCGCAATGCATCCGAGGAGGAACCATCCCATTGCGCCCGCCAACGGCTGTTGTTGAGTCTCCCGATGGGAACGGCTGCGTGATGCCATGATGACAAGAATGACATGGTTTCTTAGCAAGGTCGATGCCGCTACGGTGAATTTGATTTGGCAATGCCGGCCAACAATCAAGGGTTTCCCATTGCCACTTCCGTTCCGCGGTTTTCGCTTCCGTGCGTCCGCAGGCAACACCACTCTCGTCGGCCCTTATGCCCGAGGAGCCCATTGTCATCATTCGTGAGCTCTCCAAGATCTACCAGCAAGGTGAGATCAATGTCACCGCTCTCGACTCCGTCTCCCTGGACATCCAGCGCGGGGAGTTTGTGGTCCTGATGGGGCCTTCCGGCTCTGGCAAGTCCACCTTGCTCCATATCATTGCCGGCATCGACCGCGCGTCCCGGGGCTCCGTCCTGGTGCAGGGCATCAACGTGGCGAATCTGAACGAATCGGATCTGGCGGACTGGCGGAACCAAAACGTGGGTTTCGTGTTCCAGTCGTTCAATCTGATCCCGGTCCTGACCGCTGCCGAGAACGTGGAGCTTCCCCTCCTGTTGACCGCCCTGAATCGCGCCGATCGCCGGCGTCAGGTGGCGCTGGCCCTGGACCTGGTCGGTTTGGCGGACCGCGGGCATCACCGTCCGGACCAGATGTCCGGCGGACAGCAGCAACGCGTCGCCATTGCCCGGGCGCTGGTCACCGACCCGGCCCTCATTGTCGCCGATGAACCGACGGGTAACCTGGACGCTAAGTCGGCAGGGGATGTCCTGGGAATCCTGCAGGCCCTGAGCCGGGACGCCGGCAAGACCGTCATCATGGTCACCCACGATCCCAAGGCCGCGACCTTTGGAACGCGGAGCCTGCATCTGGAGAAGGGGGAGATTGTCGCCTAAACTGGGGCTGCGGCCCTGACCGGATCCGACACCGCTGTGAACCTTCTGTCCTTTGTTGCCAAGAATGCCCTGCGCAATCGCCGGCGCGCGCTGTTGACGGTCATCAGCGTGGGCATCAGTTGCGGATTGCTGGTCACGCTTCTGACCCTGCAACGCGAGTTGACCATCCCCCCCGAATCGGAAGCGGCCTCTCTGCGGATCATTGCGCGCAACAAGGTGTCCCTGGCCCAGCCGCTGCCGGCGAAACAGCTCGCCACGCTGGATCGGATCCCGGGCATCGTGTCGGTGACCCCCTTCACTTTTTTCGGCGGCAATTTCCGGGACGAGACGGTGACCAGCTTCGCCCAGTTCGCCATCGATCCGAAGCGCTTTCGCGGAATTATTGTGGAAGGGAAGATTGTCGACGGCAACTACGACGAATTCGAAGCGGACCGCCGGACCTGCCTCGTCGGTGCCGACACCATGAAGCGGTACGACCTGAAAGTGGGGGACCGCATGAAGTTCACTGGCACGTTCTATCCGGTGGACCTCGACCTGAAGATCGCCGCCGTGTTCAAGGGCACGGTCGATGACCGCGGCGTGTTCTTCCATCACAAGCTTCTCGACGAACTGAACGGGGACCAGGGCATCGTCGGAACCTGGTACATGCGGGTACAGTCGGCGGACGTCGCCAACGAGGTCATCGCGCAGGTCAATGCCGCCTTCGCCAACACCGCAGCGGAAGTCCGCGCGGAGACCGAACGCGCCTTTCAGATGAGCTTCATGAGCATGCTGGGCAACGTGAAGCTGCTCGTGTTGATGATCTGCGGGGCCGTGGTCTTCACGCTGATGCTGGTCACAGTGAGCACCATGAGCATGGCGATCCGGGAGCGGTTTCGCGAACTGGCCGTGCTCAAGGCGCTGGGATTCCAGCGGCGTGAACTGTTCTGCTTCATCCTCGCCGAGAGTTTCGGCCTGGCCATGGCCGGAGCCGTGGTGGGCATCGGCGGCGTGTGGCTGTTCTGGACCTTTCTGGACCTTCAGAAGCTCACCAACGGATTCCTCGTCTACTTTGAAGTCACTCCCCGCATCATCGCCTGGGGGGCAGCGGTGGCGGCCACGATGGGCATTGTGTCCTCGCTGCCGCCCGCCATTCAGACGGCCCGGATGAGTGTGACGGAAGGCCTGAAGACCCTGGATTGACCGAACCTTGCATCGTTCCCATGGCCCTGCCGCTCAAATATAACTTCCGAAACGTCCTGGTGCGCTGGCGGACCACGTTTTTCACGGTGCTCGGCGTCAGTGCTGTGGTACTGGTGTTCCTTGGACTCCGGGCCCTGGCCCGCGGCA
>JBGAPN010000364.1:0-5513 GCA_044221235.1 Limisphaerales bacterium | reverse complement strand
AGAAACAGGTTGCGAAGGACCTGCCGGACCGGATCGAGGAACGCCGCGACTGCGAGCTCGGGGAGGATCAGCGAAAATTGTATCTGGCCGAACTGCGTCGCAGCCGGGAACAGGTGATGAAGGCGCTCCAGGAAAAGGGAGTCGCCAAATCGAAGATGCACGTCCTCGCGGCGCTCACCCGTCTCCGACAGATTTGCTGTCACCCGAAATTGGTGGGCAACGACAGTCCCAGCGGAAAGACGGAAACCCTGTTCGAACTGCTGGAGCCGATCCTGCAATCGGGCAACAAAGTGCTCCTGTTCTCCCAGTTCGTGGAGATGCTCCGACTTCTGGAGAACGCCTGCAAAGAACGTGCGATCAAGACACACATCCTCACGGGCGAGACCAAGGCCCGTCAGGATGTGGTGAACGCGTTCCAGGCCGAGAACGACTCGTGCGTCTTCCTGCTGTCCCTCCGCGCCGCCGGTACCGGTCTGAACCTGACTACGGCCAGCTACGTGGTCTTGTACGATCCCTGGTGGAATCCGGCGGTTGAGGCCCAGGCTATTGACCGTTCGCACCGCATCGGCCAGACCCGGACGGTCAACGCCTACCGCCTGATTGCCCCCGGCACCGTCGAGGAAAAGATCTGGGAACTGCAGCAGAAGAAGTCCCAGACGATCTCGGACGTTCTGGGTGAGGAGGGCTTTGCCAGCAATCTGACCAAGGACGACCTCGAATATCTGTTCAGCGAGGACTGAGCTCCGAATGGGGTCAGGGGATGGGCCGCCGGCTGGCGACCCATCTCCAACGGACGGAGTGTGGTGTTCGGCAGGCCATTTCGACCCATTTTCCCCGCTCCCGTCGCCTTCGTCATTGACGATTGGGATTGGAATCGTTTGTTAACGGTTGTGCGGGCGCAATTGGAGGACGTCTTTGCCAGTTGGTCGGTGCCGGCCCCGGTAATGGATGACCTGTGGGCGGGCGCATGGTGGTACCTTGGCACGACGTTCTTTCGCCAGTCGGTGTTACACTGGCGGGGTGAAATTTCCCCTCTCCTGCACCTGCGGATTCGGCTGGACCAATTCAATCCTTCGGAAAGCCAGAAGCGGGTTTGGCGTCGGAATGCCGATCTTCGGGTGCTTCGACGACCCGCAGCCGTCGATGATCAGCGTCGGGAGCTGTTCGACCGGCATAAGCAACGGTTCACCGAGAGCATACCCAATTCCCTCGACGATTTTGTGGGGCCGGATCCGTCGTTTATCCCGGTCCCGGCGGTGGAATTCAATGTCTACCTGGATGGGAGGTTGATCGCCGTTTCTTACCTGGCGCAAGGGGACCGATCGGTCGCGAGCCTGTATGGTTTTTTTGAGCCGGGCATGGCCAGTCGCAGCCTGGGGTTGTTCACGATGCTTCAGGAAATCCGGTATGCCCGGGACGTAGGCTGTGAGCTTTATTACCCGGGCTATGCGCTGGTGAAGGCGTCCAGTATGGATTACAAGAAGCGGTTTCACGGACTGGAATCCTACGAATGGAACCGGGGCTGGCGCGCTTACTCCCGCATGGATGGCTCCACCCGTCCGGCGCATGTGCCGGCGAGCTTCACGGTGCGGCTTTGATCCGGGCTGGCTAGGGAATCCTCCGAGTTCGATCAGGGAACCGACGTGTCCCGGTTGTGTCGGAACCCTTATTGTTGAGGGCAAGACCGTATTCATAGTCGGAAATGACGAGGTGAAGCTCGCGGCGAAGTGGGCTGGCGAGAGTGGGGTGGGTGGATTCGCACCGGCTCCAGGACGCTGCACACTCATTGGTTCCCTCCGCGCGAAGGACCTCGGCAACCCGAATCCCTCAGTCCGAATGAGTGCCGCTCCGAAAACCTTCACAGCAACACCGGCTTTGAACCCCGGGACTTCCCGGGACCTGGCTCGCGGAGAGGCAGCCGAGAACCCAGTCCACGCCGCGGGACCCGGAGTCGGGGACGCATGGGGCTCGGTGGACGGCAACCACCTCAGAACCGGGCAAGGCTCAGGAACGGGATGGAACGGACTCCTACGGCCCGAGGAAGTTGCCCAGGCGGAAACAGTCTGGTGCTCGGTGGGTTCTCTGGCGGAGGAGTTGGGGCAGGATTCGGTGGCTGAACTGGTTGACGATTTTACCGTCCAAACTCCACAGCTCCTTTCCAAGTTGGACACGATGTGTGGCATCATGAACGAGCAGCCGGCACTCCGGCGGGCAGCCCATTCGCTCAAGGGGAGCAGCAGCATCTTCGGGCTCGCAGGAATTGAACGCTTTGCGTTCCAACTGGAACGGACCGTTCTGGAAAACGAACTGCGAGCCCAGGCGGGTCTGGTATTGGAACTGAAACGCCAATTTGCACGCACGGTTCCCGTCCTGAAGGCGGTCCGATCCAGACTACTCGGCGAAGGGGACTGAAAGTATGGAGGCGCAGTTCCCACAGGCGCGTGCGCCCTCGGGTCGATGCCACACAGGTCGCGGTCCGGTCTCGGGAATTGAGACATCAGACTGTGAGACGTGGATTGGTGTTCGGATTGGCGCCGTTCCCGGCTTCGCACGGCTGGTTTTGATTCTGTGGCTCGACGTGAAGGGCGCATCCTCGTCCGGTGTGCCGCCGACATTGACCAACGTCGTCCAGGTCAAGGCACTGCCGGCGTCGGAACTGGACAAGGGTCAGGCCGTACGGGTGCGAGGGGTCATCACCTACGTCCATCCGAGCAGTTATTCCCTCTTCCTGCAGGATACGACCGGCGGAATCTTCATCGATGGAGGCTCACCGGAACAATTGCTGCGGTTGGGTCTGCAAACCGGGCAGGCGGTTGAAGTCGAGGGGGTGACGGCAATGGGCCTTTTTTCGCCGGTGATTGCGCCCCCGAGCCGGGGAGTCGCGCCGAAGGTATTCCATTTCGGCGAAACCAACCTCCCTCCTCCCGTTGCGGCATCTCCGGATTTCACCGCGTTCGCGGCGTTTGAAAGCCGGTGGGTGGAGGCCGTCGGAGTCGTACGAAAAGTGGGACCAGGAAGTGACGACCCATTGGACGACCGAATCCGAATCACTCTGGACGCTGGTAATGGTCGGTTTCAGGTCCTCATTGCTGACTTCAAAGGCGCAGGGCTCCGACCAGGGGACTTGCTGGATTCCCAAGTGAAAGTCCAGGGGGTCTATAGTGCCATTTCGAACGAACGCCATCAATTGATCGGACTCCAGATTCTGGTTCCCGGGCCTGACTTCCTGCAGGTGGAGGTCCCGCCGGCGAGCGATCCTTTTTCGATGCCCCAATCCCGGCTCGAATCGATTCTCCAGTACCGGGGGGATTTGAAACCCAGCCACCGGGTGCGGGTTTCCGGAACGGTCGTCCTGGTTCGGGATGCCCGAGGCTTCTTTCTGCAGTCGGGCGACACGGGACTGTGGGTGGCGTCCGGTCAGACGGACGGGATTCGAGTGGGCCAGTTGGTCGATGTCGTGGGGTTCCCGGACCTGCAAGCCAACCGGCCGGGTCTCGAAGGGGCTTCGTACCGGATCACGGGCACCACCAACCTACCGGATTTTGCGGTTATCGGGGGCGACAATGCCCTGTCCGGAGCCTTGGATGGCCGGTTGGTGACGGGCGTTGCCCGATTGATCGGGCAGGGATTCCATCAAGAGGGATATGCCCTGAGCCTTCGGGACCGAGACTCCGTGTTTGATGTGATCCTGCCCTCGCGGTCCGCGCACTCCACTTTGGGGGATGTTCCCAATGGGAGTCTCGTCCAGTTCAATGGCGTTTATGATCCACTGGTGGGGGATTCAGGCGAGGTTCGGAGTTTTCGGATCCTGCTTGGAAGCACGGAAGACGCTGTTGTCCTGGAGCGTCCTTCCTGGTGGACCGCCAGGAGGCTGACGACCGTCCTGGGCGTGCTGATGGTGGTATTTGCGGCGGTAACCGGATTTTCACTGTATCTGACCCGCAAGAACGAGACGCTTCAGGTGGAAGTCCGGGAGAGACTGAAGGCCGAAGATGCGCTTCGGGCCGCCCACGACGTCCTGGAAATGCGGGTCGCGGAACGGACGCATGAATTGGAGCAGGAGGTTCAGGAGCGACGGCGGGCCGAGGCGAATGCGGCGGCGGCAAACCGTGCGAAGAGCGAGTTCCTCGCAAACATGAGCCACGAGATCCGGACACCCATGAATGGAATCCTGGGAATGACCAATCTTCTGCTCGACACTCCGCTCACGCCTGAGCAGCGCGAATTTGCCACGCTCGCCGGTTCCAGTGCGCAGGCGTTGTTGACTGTCCTCAATGACATCCTGGATTTCTCGAAGATTGAGGCCGGCATGTTGAATTTCGAGTTGGTCGACTTTGATCTTCGGGAGTGCCTGGAAAGCAGTCTCGACCTGCTGGTTGAGCGCGCGGAGTCAAAGGGAATTGAACTGGCATATCTGGTCCATCAGGAGGTCCCCAAGCACTTGCGTGGAGATCCGGGCCGCGTTCGTCAGGTCCTGCTCAATTTGGCGAGCAACGGGGTCAAGTTCACGGAACGGGGCGAGGTCTTCATTGAGGTCAGCGTGGAGTCACGGTCCGATTCGGACTGTGTGTTGAAGTTTGTGGTCCGCGACACCGGGATCGGTCTCACCGAGGAGGCCATCGGCCGCCTGTTCCAGCCGTTCAGTCAGGCGGAAAACTCCACCACCCGGCGTTTCGGGGGAACCGGACTTGGTCTGGCCATCAGCCGTCGCCTGGTCGAAATGATGCACGGCGAAATCGGAGTCAGGAGCGAGCCGGGCAAGGGCTCGGAGTTTTGGTGCACGGCCCGTTTTGGCCGAGCGCAGTCGACGCCCGAAAGTCTCTCCCAGGTGGAGGTCGACCGGTCAAACCTTGCGGGAACCCGGGTGTTGATCGTCGATGACAATGCCACGAACCGGAGGATCCTCGAATACCAGGCCGCCCACTTCCAGATGCAGGTTGTCGCCAACGTGAGCAACGGTGCCGCGGCGTTGAGGGCTCTGGAACGGGCCGCATTGTCCGGACGTCCCGTTCGTATTGCGTTCCTCGACTTTCACATGCCGGAGATGAACGGCCTGGAATTGGCACGGCGTATCAAGGAAAACCCCCTGATTTGCGAGACCCAACTGGTCGTCCTGACGTCCATGTGCCAGCGCCTTCAGCCGGAGGAGATGCGTTCGATGGGCGTTGCCGCATGGCTGGTGAAACCCATCAAGCCCGCCCGTCTCCAGGAAATTCTGGCTCGCATTGTCAACGGCGACACCGGTTCCAAGGCCAAGCAGGTCCGGGTGGTGGCGTCGGATGGATCCCGGTCCAGCGAGGGGAGTTTCGCGAACCAATTCCCCGGACGAATCCTGGTGGCGGAAGATACCCCGATC
Source organism: Limisphaerales bacterium (assembly GCA_044221235.1). GTDB lineage: Bacteria > Verrucomicrobiota > Verrucomicrobiia > Limisphaerales > UBA9464 > UBA9464. Next base: position 157 of record JBGAPN010000364.1, on the reverse strand, counting down.
AACCAGAAGCTCATTCTGAAGGTGCTGGAGAAGCTCGGATACCATCCGGCCCTTGCCGCCAATGGCGTCGAGGTGCTCGATGCCGTCCAGCGCCTTCCGTACGACCTGATCTTCATGGATTGCCAGATGCCTGAGATGGACGGCTACGAGGCGACCC
>JBGAPN010000363.1:0-6137 GCA_044221235.1 Limisphaerales bacterium | reverse complement strand
ACCGTCGCCGAGGTGGCCGAGGCCCTTGAGGGCAAGAATGGAACCGCCTACACCACCATCCTCACTCTGATGCGAATCCTGCGCGACAAGGGCTACCTCGACTGCACGCGGGATGGGAAGGCCCACGTGTATACGCCCAAGGTTGGGCGGGAGGTGGCGGCCCGGAAGGCTGTTCAACAGCTGCTGGCCAAATTCTTCGGCGGATCCCCCGGCGAACTGGTGCTCTCGTTCCTTCGCGAGGAGGAGATCAGTCCCCGGGAACTCGACAACCTCAAGCGCCGGATCCGCGATTCCGGCAACGCCAAATGAACCTGGACACCTCCATTGACCGGTTGTTGGGGGCGCTCGTCAACGGCGGCTATCAGGGCCTGGTGCTCGCGATGTTGGTCTGGGTGGGATTGAAACTGATCCCGCGGACGAATGCCTCCACCCGCCATGCTGCCTGGCTCGTGACGCTCCTGGCCGTCGCGGCTCTTCCCGTCCTTCACCTTCTGGCCCCCCGATCGGAATCCGGGGCTGACCGCGTCTTGGGGGACTCTCCCGTGGCGACGCAGGTCGGGGACGCAGCGGAGGCCGATGGGATCGAACAGTCCAACTTCAGGGAACCGACGGCCTTGTGGACCTCGGAGAATCGCGACGAGGTCGCAAGGAACGAGGGCGGCGTACCGGACAGCGCAATGATGGATGAATCGGCGAACGTTTCGGGTCCCGCGGTCGTAACACGGGGCGACAGCGCAGTCGATCCGGTCCCGGAGAGGCAGACCGGATGGGTGGACGCGGTTGCCGACCAGGTTTCGAACTCCATGAATATCTTCCAGCACCCCGTGGATGTTCCATCGGCGGCCCGGCGTTTCCTCGCGGCCACATGGCTGGGTCTGGTTGGGCTCAACGTTGCACGGCTTGGTTGGCAGCTGGCCCTGATGCGAAAGCTTCGTCGGGAGTCGACGACGGTTTCGGGTTCTGTGCTGGACATGTTCTCAGCGGTGGCCGGGGAACTGGGATTGGACCGGTCCGTCCAGCTCCGTCTGTGCCCGGGGATTTCCTCCCCGGTCGCGCTCGGGTTCGTTCAACCCGCCATCCTGTTGCCGACCACCCTTCTGGAGGAGACCGATGGCGGGCAACTGCGACAGATTCTGCGGCACGAGCTGGCCCATATCGCTCGGAGGGACGACTGGGCGAATCTAGTCCAGCAATCCATCCGTGCGGTGTTGTTTTATAATCCGGCCGTCCTCTGGCTGACCCGGAATCTTGATCTGGAACGGGAGGTGGCCTGTGACGATCACGTCCTGGCCGCGTTGGCTGCGCCGAAGGAGTACGCGCTCTTGCTCACCGATTTTGCCAGTCGCCGTCAGGGCTCTGTCCTGCCGGCGGCACTGGGCGCCTGGGGGAAAACGAATCAACTCAAACAAAGGATCATTATGATACTCGATGCTCAGCGAAACAGTTCCACACGTCTGACCCGCGCTTGCGTGGGCACGTTCACGGCAATTACCGCCATGCTCGCCGGCCTGGCGTTCGTTTCGGCACCGCGGCTGGCCTTGGCGACTCCGGCCCCGGTCGTGGGCGGAGCCAAGGCCACCGGGTGAGTCCATAGAGGAGGTGGTGGTGGAGACAGAAGTGGAAACCGAGGTGAAGGAACCGGTGGCATTGTCGGTGGCGACAACCGTCTCCGGAGACGTCAGCGTTTCAGGTGTTCAATTGGCCGTGCTGGACAGTCCGGCCCGCATCAAGCCGGACGCATCGGAGGAACCGAAACCGTCCGCCGCGCCAGCCATTGTTTTCCATTCGGCCCCGGCTCCGGCGGTGGTTCCTGTTCCCCCGGCGTTTCCGGCCCCCGCCGCGATCGTGGTGTCGCCGACGCTGCCCGTGGCTTCGGTGACGACCATCCGAGCCACGCCTTCCGGCAAGAGGCAGGTACGAGGCCGGGCCCGTCAAATCCACGGTGACGCACTCCTATGCGTCAACGGGAGGCAATGCCAACGAGACGGGGGAATCCGCCTCCATGGAGCGCCGGTTGGACCGCCTGGAACGGATGGTGGAGGAACGTGGCGCCGTATGGGCATTTCGAAGGGGAGAATCCCGGGGACGTTCGGATCCAGGAGGTTCGGGGTGGACATCGACCGCGAGAACGTTGGCCGCGAGATCGAGGTGCAGATGCGAAAGGCGATGAAGGAGGCCCAGATGTCTGGAGATGTTCGCCGGAGCCAGGAGAGGGAGCGACAGCAGATTGAGAACGCCGTGCGTGAGCAGAAGCGCGCCATGGAGGAAATGAAGTCGGCAAAGCTCCAGGAACTTTCGCGAATCGTGCCGGAAGCCCGGGAAGGGGAAATGAAGAGCCTGGATGCCCAGCGGCAGGCCTTGAAGGCCCGACGAAAGGCGTTGGAGCAGCAAATGAATTCCCTGGAGGAGGAACTCGAGCGACTGGAGGAAACCCGCCAGAATCTTAAGGAGCAGTTGAAGAATGCCGGGGCGAAGCCGGAGGCCAAGGTTTCTGCGCCTGCCGCCGACGATGATCGCCGAATCAAGAAAGTGGCGCCTCCGGAGTGAGGCTCCCGCTCCGGTACAGAAAGCCGGGCGGGTGGGGGAGTGAAAGGAATGGACTCATGGACCGCCTCCGGGCGGCACCCATGTCCAAGGAATGACAGATGAGAAACAGCCGCCCATCGGCGGCACAGTCCCAGGCGGTACCCCTATGAAAGTCACATCAGCAATGGAGTCAGGCGGAACCACGGTCCCTGCGGTTCACCTGGAATTTATCCGGAACCAAACGGGACTGTCCGATGGCGCGGGAACCAAGGAGGTGGAGGAGTATCACCGCGCCCTGTTCCTCCATCATCATGCCGCAGATTTGGAACAGTTTGACCAATCGGCGCGAACCCATGAGCAACGCCTGGTTCACCTCGAGGGACGACTCAATGAGGCCCACGCACGCTTGCGGGGCGTTGAGCAGTTGATTCCGGTCGACCTCGACGGCCAGCCCGACGTCAAGCCGACCCTGCCGTGGAATGCCTGGGACCGGGCCATGTTCGTGGTGGCGGCGATGGCGATCGCGGTGCTCATGGTGTTCGGCGTTTTGAACATCTCGTTCAACCTGCTGGAATCCGGGATGGTCACGTTCGTGGAGAATCCGGTTCGGGCGTACTTTTGGGCAGCCCTTCTTCCGGTTGGAGCGCTCGCCGTCAAGGTCGGCTGGGATTTCCTCCAGCAACCGCGATTGCGGGATACCTATCTCTGGACCTGCCTGGCAGTGGGAATCGCCGGCGTCCTGATCTGGCTGGCGTCGTATGCGGCCGTTTATCCGAGCCTGTCGAAGACCACCCGGGAACAGATCGAATCCCTGAGCGTTTTCGATGGCAATGCGACCGGCGGGACGCGGGCCACCAACGCCGCGGGGGTCAAGTGGATCGATGCCATGACGGTGGTGTCCCAGGCCGCCGCCGAGATTTTCCTGTCCGCCGTTCTCGGCATGTACATGACAGCCCTGTACACGCGGCATCGACCGGTCCGCCTGGCGGGCAATCCTCTGTTCTCGCAGTACGACCTCGAGAGGCGTCAACTCGAACGGGATGTCGAGGCCGAACGCCGGGCTTTGGCCGATGCGCGGGGAGGGCAGGTGCGGCTGGAGAACCAGCTCGCGGCACTGCTGGCCTTTGCACGATCCATCTTTCACAAGGAAGCGGCATCGCAGCGGGACCAAAGCCGTCAACGGCAGGTTCTGCTCGACCAGATCTCCGACCAGATCCGCAGCCAGCTTCAAAGTGTGGAGAACCATCGCGCTGAACGGGGCCTGCCGCCGGAAACGAAGGCGAGTCCCGGGAGGAATGGCCGATGAACCGGCTCCTGCTGTTTCACTGTGCCGCGATCCTGTGGCTGATGGCCCTGTCCGGCCCGGCGATTCATGCCGCCGAATCCACGGAGACCAACGCGCCGGAGTCCCGCTACGTGGTCGGCCTGTCCCCATTCCTGCCCAAGGAGGTCAAGGACGATGTCTACCGGCGAATCGTCGGATTTGCCCTGGAGGATCTTCCGCTCGGTTCTTCCCTGAGCCTGTACGATGCTTATCGTCTGCAGACGATCACCCGGATTGCCATTCCGGAAAACCGCGCCTTCCGGAGCGGGAAGACGCGGGCCAACCAGTTCAAGGACCAGATCCAGAAGCTCCGGCAGTTTCTGGCCGACGAAACGGTCCCTTCAAAGACGAATGGCATGGATCTGTCCCAGGCCATCCGGCTGCCGCAGTTCATGGACTTCGTCAGCGCGAACCTGAAGTCGGAGACGGCGCCCCTCAGGGGAGTCATTCTGGGAAGTCCGCTCTATCTCGATCCGAAGGAGCCGGGGTTTTCGATGGTGGATGGCTACTTCCCCTCGGATGGTCACCTCAAGGTGGGGAAGGATCGGTCTGTGTTCGGGCTGAAAGAGCGAACCTCGAACTTGGATCAGATCCGGGTCTATTGGGGATTCTTTGGTGACCCGTGGGTCAGCGATGTGCATCGCGAGAAGGTGGGCCGCTTCTGGTCGCTGTTTCTCAATGGACAGGGAGGCCAGCTGGCTGCGTTCCATGGTGACTTGCCCACGCTGTTCGAAGCGGCGCTGGAACGGACGCCGGTGAACGATGAACGGAATCCGTTTCGGCTCGATCCCGGGCAATCCAAGGTGGAGATGCTGCGCATCCGTCGGGAAACACATCCGGAGGATTGGATCACCCAGGATCAGGTCCCGAATGCCGCCCGGCGCCCCCCGTCCGAGCGAATCGGTCCCTTGAAGATCGGCATCCGCTGGCGGGGAGACCTGGACCTGGACCTTTACGCCACGCCCCGGACTGGAGCCGAGACGCTTTACTTTGAACGTAAACGCAGCGCGGACGGGTTCTATTTCAAGGACCACCGGACATCCCCCGACCGCGAATACGAGTATATCGAGTTCGAGCGTCCGGTGGATGTCTGGCAGCTCGATGCCCGAGTGAACTTTTACAAGGGACAGGCGCCCGACGGCGCAGAAGGCGAAGTCCGCATTGAGTTCGGTGGACAGGTCTACTCCGGCCGGTTCTCGCTGCGGGCTTCCCATGGCAACGAGGGTCGCACCGGTCCGAATCAGGGCGACTTCTGGGCCCGACTCGACATACCGGGGATCCTCCTGCTTCGTGAGGCGCACGCCCGCGGCCAATGAGGCCGCGGCCCGGGGTGGCTCAGATGATGAGTCGGAGACCGTCGCGTCGAGTGGCGCTCGCTCCATCACCGCGAAGGCGTCCCCACGCAGTACAGGAATTCCTGTCGGGTGTCCCCCGTCTGGGCCACACGCAGGTAAACCCGGTTCCCACAAATCGCCGGGGAGGCGAAGGCTTCGGACCCGAGTTGGTTTTGGGCCAGCAGTTGGAACCGCTCGGGTGTGGCTTCGAAGACAGAAGTAACGCCGGCCACGCTTGTGGCGTAGATTCGTTGACCGACGCGAACTGGGGAGGAGAAGAACTCACCCCCAAGACGCTCCTTCCACCGCTCTTCGCCGGTGTCGGCCTTCCAGCAGACGGCCAGTCCGGCATCCATGACCGCATACAGGGATCCTTTTTCCTGGATCATGGAGGGCACGTAAACCCGGGCCGTGTTTTGCCAGGCAATCTTGCCGGAACCGTCGGCGAGAACGGCCACCGTGTGGTTTTTGGGATATCCGCCGCTGGCAAACACCCGTTCCCCATCGGTCACCGCAGTAATGACACACTCCTCGGTCGTCCCTGGGATTTCCCAGAGCGTCTCACCCGTAACTGGGTCAAAGCTCGAAAGCAGATTGCAACCGGCCACGATCATCTGGGTCCGTCCACAGGCCTGGACGACCGCCGGTGACGTATAGTTGGGAATCTTGGGCCGGCTGTGCTTCCAGAGGATCTTGCCGGTCTCCCTGTCGAGACCCGCAATGGCGCCGCCGCCCTTGTGGTCGGCCGTGACCAATACGACCCCTCCATGAACGACCGGCGACGCGGCATAACCCTGGTGAGTGACAAAGTCCCCGACAGTCTGCTGCCAGAGGATCTTGCCATCAGGATCAAGGGCCGTGGTGTGGACCGCCTTGTTGTTGAGGAAACTGATGAACAGGCGGTCCTTGTCGAAGGCCACCGTCGGCGAGGCCTGGGACGTATTCTTGTGCCC
>JBGAPN010000362.1:0-5488 GCA_044221235.1 Limisphaerales bacterium | reverse complement strand
GCCCAGCTCACGGCGATTAAGGCGGCCGGGCCCGACGCCTTATTTGTTCCCGGCTATTACACGGAAGCCGGCCTGATCGTGCAGCAGGCCCGTCAGCTGGGTCTCACCCTGCCGGTCTTCGGCGGTGACGGCTGGGAGGCGCCGGAGCTGATCCAGATCGCGGGATCCGCCCTGGAGAACACCTACTACTCCACTCACTTTTCGCTCGAGGCCAAGGACCCCAAGATCGAGGCGTTCGTGAAGGCGTACAAGACGACGTACAATGGCGAATCCCCCGATGCCATGGCGGCATTGGGATATGATTCGGCGATGGTGCTGGTGGACGCGATCAAGCGGGCAGGCACTACCGACGCCGCAAAGGTTCGCGATGCGCTGGCCGCCACGAAGGATTACCCGGCGCTCACTGGAAAGACGACCCTTGACGCCCAGCGCAACGCCACCAAGAGCGCGGTCATCATCACGGTGAAGGACGGGAAATTTAAGTACGTGGAGACGGTCGAGCCCTGAGAGCCCGTCCGAAGACCCTTCGGACGGCGGGTCTCCTGCCGTGGGTCCGCGGTGGATCCGCCGTTATCTCGCAGCCGCGGGACCTTCTGCGGTTTTGGACTGACTCGGAGCGGACCGCGCGTCATTCAGGGACCGGTTCGATGCAGGCGGGGGATTCGTGCCGGGCGTTATTCACCACGGTTGAGACCCGGTAGCGGGTGAGTGTGGAATCGGGTGCCGGCTTGAGCAGCGGTTCCAAATCCGATGGACCTGCCGCCGGGTCCAGCCAGATCCGGGCGGAATTCGCGCCGAGGATGACCGGCATTCGGTTGTGTATCGCCCCCGCCACGGCATTGGGTTCGGTGGTGATAATGGTGTACGTCTCGACGGCGGGTTCCCCCGGGCTTGGATGCCACGATTCCCAGAGTCCTGCGAACAACAGGAGTCCGTGGTCGGGTCGGATAAACCGCCAGGGCAGTTTTGCGTTGCCCACCTTCTGCCATTCAAAAAACCCGTCGGCCGGCACCAGGCACCGGCGTTTCTTGAAGGCTGCCCGGTAGGCCGGCTTGGCCGCGATGCCCTCGGCCCGGGCGTTGATGCATTGGAATGCAATCTTCGGATCCTTGGCCCAGAACGGAATCAGACCCCATTTCAGCTGGGCAACGGCCGGGCGGCCCTCTTCAAGGCGGATAATCGGTGCGACCTGCCCAGGGGCGAGGTTGTATCGGGGAAGGAGCACCCGGAGATCCAGCCGGACGTCATCCAATTCGTGGACATACTGCTGTCCCTTGACGGTCAGGGTGTATCGGCCGCACATGGAAACGGGAAAGCTGGGGATGGATCTTTCGGGACTGGAAAACAAAAAAGCCCGCCGGTGTGTCATCCGGCGGGCCATTTGAGTGAACCGGGCCTTACTTGGCCTCTTCGATCTTCGTGACGGCGATCAGGTTCTTGTCGCCATCCTTGGAGGCGGTGCCGGTCACTTTGACCTTCATGGTGGAGGTGCAGAGGTTCTTGTGGAACGCCTGGCTCACGTCTCCCTTGAGGTAGTACAGGGTCGTCTTGTCGCCGTCCTTGACGCTCACGACGTTCTGGCACTTGTCGGCCTTTTTGAGCTCGCACTTGGCGCAGCAGCCAGTTCCGGTGACAGTGATTTCCTTGTCCGCGGCGCGAACCGAGAAGGCGGCGGCGGCCAGGGAGGCCACGACGGCGAATTTGATGAGGTGTTTCATGACGTTTTGGGAGTGTACGATTCGAGGTAAAGAAACCCAGCCTCCCACCGTTGGCAAGCTTCCTTTATGAGGTCCATTCGCTTCTCGGGAGCGGTATTGTGCGGGGGTGCATCCCGGCGGATGGGGCGTCCCAAGACGCAGCTTCTCGTGGGCGGTGAATTGATGCTGCATCGCCAGTTGCGCCTCCTTCGGGAGGCCGGCGCTTCGGAACTCATCGTATCCGGGAATCCACAGCGGCCCGAGGTTCTGTCCCCGCCGGAGCAGGACGATTGTCTGGCCGTGTGGGACCAAAGTCCGGAGGCGGGGCCCCTGGCGGGACTGGAGCGGATCCTGGGGGTCACCCAGGAGGATCGGGTCCTGGTGATTGCCGTGGACCTTCCGGCGCTCAAGGTCGGGTTCCTTCAAGACCTGATTTCCCGGTCCAATTCGGAGACCGGAGTCGTGCCCGAGATCGAAGGCCGGCTGGAGCCACTGGCCGCCGTGTATCCCCGGAACGCCCATGGCCGGATCGTGGCGCAACTCGCGTCCGGACAGCGGGCGGTTCGGGACGTGGTGCTGGAGGGCATCCGGGACGCCTGGATGCGCCCGTGGTCCTTGTCGTCCCGGGATGCGGCGTGCCTGGTGAATTGGAACCGTCCGGGCGACTGGCCCGAGACGACCGCTTGAACTAGTGGGAAAGTGGCGGGCGGTTCTCCGGTCAGGCTCCCAGGCAGTGGGAACTTGGGATATGGGAATTGGCGGTTGGGTTTTCCCCGACGGTTGGGCTCCGCTCCGAGGCGGAGATCAGCGGCGTGGGTCGAGCCGGAATTTTTTAACCCTGCTCCCCACGGTTCCTTTGCTAGGATTTCCGGCACACGAATGTCTGAGAATCGCGTCACGCCGATGGAACGCCTCCTGGGAGTTCTGGCCGGCTTGGTGATCCATCGTCCCCGATGGTTCCTTTGGCCGCAGCTGGCACTGTTTGCCGGCTGCGTTGCCTATACCATTTCAGACCTCCAGTTCGAGATGGACCGCAATGCGCTCCTCGATGCGAACCTCGCGTACAACCAGAACTTCCTGAGGTACCGGAAGTCGTTCCCGTCCCAGGCCGACATTGTCGCGGTGGTGGAATCGGAGACGCCGGAGAAAAACCGACAGTTCGTCGAACGCCTCGGAGTCCGGTTGGAATCGGAATCCACCCTGGCCTCACCGACCAACCTTTTCACCGACATCTTTTACAAGGGCGACCTGACCCTCATGGGGCGAAAGGCCCTCCTGTTCGTTCCGGAGACCAACCTGGTGGAGTTGAACCGGGTCCTGAAGGATTACCGGCCGTTCCTTCAACAGTTTGCCGGTGCATCCAACCTGGAATCCCTGTTCGACCGGGTGAACACCATCATCCGGACATCGCCCCAACAGACGAACAATGAGGCGGAGTCGCTGATCAACACACTGCCCGCGCTCGAACGCATTGTCCGCCGGGCCCAGGAAAGCCTGACCCGCCCGGGTACGCCACCGTCACCCGGGGTCGATGCCCTTTTCTCGGGCGGCAACGAAGCGGAGGGGAAAAAGTATGTGACCTTCGGCCGGGGCCAGATTTACCTGGTGACCGCCCGGCCCCGTTCGGCGTTGCCGCAGGAATATGCCCCTGCGCCGCCATCGTTCTGGAAGCGGCTGGTGGGACACGGGGGCAGTGTGCCGACCGAGCATGACGTCTCCAGCCTGCGAAAATCCCGGCAGGAAGACATTAATTCCCAGGCGATCCATCGGTTCAGGGAACTGGTCGCTGAAGTTCAGGCCGAGGTGGGCGGTGTGAACGCCGGAGTCACGGGGGAAGGCGTCCTCGACTTCGATGAAATGGTCCAAAGCCAGAAGGACTCGACCTTCGCGACGTTGATCTCCCTCGTGGTCGTCGTGTTCATCTTCATCTTTGGTTACCGCCAGGCCTACCGACCCCTGCTGGCCACCGGGTGTCTGGTGGTGGGTCTGGGCTATACCATGGCGTTTACCACAGCCACGGTCGGTCACCTCAACATCCTGACGATCACCTTCGTCCCGATGCTGATCGGGCTGGCGATTGATTTCGGGGTGCATCTGATCTCCCGATACGAGGAGGAAACGGGCTGCGGTCGAACCGATGAGGAAGCCATGACCCTGGCCATGGTGAATACCGGCAAGGGCATCTTCACCGGGTGCCTCACCACCGCCGGCGCCTTTGCGGCCATGGCGATCACCAATTTTCGCGGCATTCGCGAGATGGGCGTGATCTGCGGCGGCGGACTGGTGATCTGTCTGATCCCCATGATGACCCTGTTGCCGGTCCTGCTCCTGATGCGGCGCCGGGGTTCATCGACCGTGGCAACCCGTGTTTCGAAGGTTCCCGCCCCGGTTCGGGGTACGGCGGGGGGACCGGATTTGCGCGCCCGGCTGGAACGCCTCTGGCTCGAGCGGCCCTATTCGGTGCTCGGCATTGCCACGGTCCTGAGCCTGCTGAGTGCCGTGGTCGGCCTGCGGGTGCACTTCGACTACAACCTGCTGAACATGCAGAGCCCCGAGCTGCCGTCGGTGCGGTTCGAGCACAAATTGGTCGATTCCGCTGAGAAGTCGGTGATTTACGGCGCCGTGATGGCCACCAACCTGGCCGAGGCGGCTGACCTGGAACGCCGCCTTCGCGCCCAGCCCACGGTCGGATCCGTCGAGTCCATGGCGTCGTTCCTGGTGGAGGACTCTGGGACCAAGCTGGGAATCATCCGGGAAATCCGGGAGACGGCCGATCCGATCCGGTTCACGGACCCGGACCCGCGTCCGGTGGACTTGCATGATCTGTCCCAGTCCCTTTGGAGTCTCCAAGGTTATTTGGCGCTGGCGGAAGACGCCGTCCGGGAGCGGGGAAAGACCAACCTCCTCCGGGAAATGACCTCACTGAAGGATGCCCTGGGCGACCTTCGATCCGATTTGTTCCGTGGGGATGTCCAACAGCGGGAGATCAAGGCCCGCAAGCTGGCGGGATTCCAGAGGGCGCTGCTGACGGACCTGCGGTCGACCATCGATACCCTGAGGAGCCAGGACGATTCCGGAGGATTGAAGGCTTCGGACCTTCCGGCGCCCTTGCGAAACCGGTTCATTGGAACGAATGGCGCCCTGCTGCTCCAAGTGTATCCGCGCACCAATGTCTGGGATCGGCAACCGCAGGCGGAATTCGTTGCGAGCCTTCACGCCGTCGCTCCAACCGCCACCGGGGCCCCGGTGCAGATGTACTACTATACCGAGCTCCTGAAGCAGTCGTACGTGGAGGCGGCCATGTGGGCGTTGCTGGCGGTGGTCATCCTGGTCGGAATCCATTTTCGCAACCTGCCCAGCATCCTGCTTTCCCTCCTGCCCGTGGGCCTGGGCGCGCTGTGGGTGGTGGGCCTCATGGGGTTCGCCGGTGTTTCGTTCAATCCGGCCAACATCATGATGCTGCCCCTGGTCATCGGCATCGGCATCACCAACGGCATCCACATCCTGAACCGCTTCGCGGAGGAGCGGAATCCGTCGATCCTGGCCAAGAGCACAGGCAAGGCGGTCCTGGTATCGGGCCTGACCACGGTGGCGGGGTTTGGCAGCCTGGTCTTTGCCGAACATCAGGGCATCCGCAGCCTGGGATTCATCATGGGGCTGGGGACGGCCACCTGCATGGTCGCAGGCCTGACGGTGTTGCCGGCCATCCTGACCTTGAGGCAGCCGAAGGCGGAGACTGGATCGTCCGGGATGGAATGCGAAAAGGCGTCGCACTCGGGCGGACGGACTGA
>JBGAPN010000361.1:0-5508 GCA_044221235.1 Limisphaerales bacterium | reverse complement strand
CGACACGGCGGGAATGGAGATTCTGGATGTTTCCCAACCGTCGGCTCCCCGGTTGGTAGCGACAGTCGACGGACCGAGCTATGAAGTTGCGGAAGCCTTCGCGGTGGTGACGTCGGGAGAGTGGTGCTACCTGGCGCGGAATTACGGTGGGGTGAATTGCATCGATGTCCGTGATCCTGCGAAGCCCGTTGTCGCGTCGGCCGTGCGGACCCAAGGGGAGGCCGTGGGGCTCACCGTTTCCGGTTCCACCACCTTTTTGGCCGACCATGTGGGCGGTTTGATGGTGATCGATACACACGATCCGGCGCGTCCGGTGGGTCTCGGTGAGGTGCTGACCGCAGGACCGGCCTGGGATGTGGCGCTTTCCGGATCGAACGCGGTGGTTGCGGCAGGCTGGGGCGGACTCCAAATCGTGGATGTACACGATCCTGCGAGGCCGGTGGCAGTGGGGCACTGGGACAGTCCGGGGGAAGCGCTGGGAGTCGTGGTGGCGGGAAATGTGGCCTACCTGGCCGACGGGCCCGCGGGGCTCCAGATCGTGGACATCAGCAATCCCGCCGCACCGCAGTGGATAGGCGTGTATGCGGCCCGCGGCGAGGTCAATGGCCTCGCAGTGGTGGGGAACCGGGCCTATTTGGCGGAAAGCTGGAAGTGGACCGGGAACGCCTACTTTGGCGGGGGGATGGAGATTCTCGACGTCAGCACACCGACAGCGCCAAAATTATTGGGAGGCTTTTACGACACGAGTGGGTTGGCGCGCGGAGTTGCGGTTTCGGGTTCGGTGGCCTTTCTTGCCGACGGGTACCAGGGCGGCCTCCAACTGATTGATGTCAGCGTACCAGCCTCGCCGGTGCGGATTTCGCGGGTGGACACTCCGGGGGCGGCGTGGGGAGTCAGCGTGGCAGAGGGCAAAGCCTACGTGGCGGACGGGGAGGCTGGTTTTCAGGTGTACCAGGTGACCGATCCGGCGCACCCGGTCTGGCTCGCTTCGAATCCGTCCACGGGCTATGTCCGGAAGGTGGAGGCCCTTTCGAACGCCATTTTCCTGGCCAATGGCGTATTGGGCCTGGAGACCGTTGGATCGGTCCCGGGATTGCGTTTTGGCCTCGCCGTCGATTCCGTCACGGCTGGGGTGCCCTGTGTCATCCAGTTCACGCCGACGCTGGGACCCGGAGAATCCTGGTCGCCGCTGATGACCAATGCGGCGCCGATGGGACCGTTCACCGTCATCGATGGGCGGGTGGCCAGCCCGGGATTTAGCGGCGGCTTCTACCGGGCGGTGCAACTCTGATCCACTGACAGCTGAAAGCGGTTACTGACGTCGTGGAGCTGAGGCAAGGGAAAGGATCGGGGAAACGCGGGAAACGCGGGAGACCGGTTGAAGGTTGAAGGTTGAAGGTTGAAGGACCGGTCAGCATTCATGTTTCACCTGCAATTCCTGCACCGCCCCTTCCTGTCTTCCGGCCTTCCAAATCGGCCTCTCCGCGGATGGGTGCCGGTGGGATTTGCGGTTCTTCCACGCTGCACCGCGATCATCCGCCGTCCATCGCTTCGCTCGGAGCGACGGGGCCGGCCCAGTGAGCCAGCCCTACCGACCTTGCCGCTTACCGCTTACCCCCTGCCGCCCGCACCCACATTCCCATTCTCCCACCTGCTGGGTCGTTTCCTGCCTTCCCGCGTTCCAAATTGACGCTCTTCGCGCGGGGGAACCGCTGGGGTTGGTTGTCGTTCCACGCTGCACCGCGATCATCCGCCGTCCATCGCTGCGCTCGGATCGGCGGGGCTGGCCCAGCGAGCCAGCCCTACCGACCTTGCCGCTTACCGCTTACCCCCAGCCGCCCCCACCCGCTTTCCCACTTTCCCACCTGCTGGGTCTTTTCCTGCCTTCGTGCCTTCCAAATTGACTCTCTCCGCGAGTCCGGGAGACCGGGTCCTGAACATCTACCCCGATTCCAGTCACCGGTCAGATTCTCGTACCGAACGAGTGATGAGGCGGTCTGGCGGGTCAGTTGGCAACAGGATGGACCGGGAGCGTGCCTGCGGCCCGGGCATGGCGTCCGTAGAGCCATTCGAACACCGGGGAGGCCATCAGGGTGGTTACGATGGCCATGACCACCATCACGGAAAAGAGCGCCGGTTCAATCACGCCATGCTGGAGTCCGATGTTGAGGATGATGAGCTCCATCAGGCCGCGCGAATTCATCAACGTCCCGATAGCCATGGCGGAACGGTTGTCCTCGCCGTTCAACCGGGCTGCCGCCCAGCATGCGACCCCCTTACCCAGGATGGCGGCGAGGAGGACCACGGCGGCGATTCCGAGCATGGGGAGATTGTCCACCAGGTCGAGGCGGGTCCGCAGACCTGAGAAGGTGAAAAACATGGGCAGCAGAAACACCACGGCAAAGGGCTCGAGCTGGCGCTGGAGTTCTTGTGCAAACCGCCCGCGGGGCATGGCCACCCCGAGAATAAAGCCGCCGAAAACCGCGTGAATCCCGATGGCGTCGGTGGTCCAGCATCCGAGGCACAGCAGCATCAACGTGACGCCGAGCAGTTGGGGTGTCAGTGCGCCGGCCCGTTCCGTGGCGGCGCCCAGTCGGGCCAGCAGACGGCGTCCCACGGTGAGCATCAGTCCGCCATAAAGGATTCCGCCCACGATGGCTTTGAAGGCAATCAGTGGTCCTCCTCCGAAACTGGCCAGGACGATGGCCAGAATGCACCAGGCGGCGGCGTCATCAATGGCACCGGCGGCAAGGGCGAGCGTGCCCAGGGACGTGCCGGTCAGGCCGCGCTCGTAGATGATGCGGGCGAGCATGGGGAAGGCGGTGATCGACATGGCTGCTCCCATGAAAAGAGCCGACTCCAGGAGTGTGGCCTTGGCCGAGAACAGTCCCGGGACCCTGAACAGGGCGATCGCGAGAAGCGCACCGAGAACAAAGGGAGCCACCATGCCCGAGATGGAGACGGTCGCCGCGCCGCGGATCCGGCTGCGGAACAGCTCCGTTTTGAACTCAACGCCAACGAGGAACATGTAGAGCCCCACGCCCAATTGGGCGCCCACATAGAGGAGGGCCATGGAATCCTTGGGAAACAGGAGGGCCTGCGTTTGGGGCGCCAACAGACCCAAGAGAGAGGGACCCAGCAAAACCCCGGCAATCATCTCTCCCACCACCTGGGGCTGTCCGACCCGGCGGGCGAGAATGCCAACAATCCGGCAGGCCGCCAGGATGACGAACATCTGGAGGAAAAAGTAGACCGAGAGCTGCTGGGGCGACATGATACGTGTGCGTATTAAATGGAGGCCCGGAGCGATGGTCAATCGTCGAATCGGTGGTTTGAGAGCCGAAGACTGCACAGAATTGGTTTCCGTCCTTGCCTTGGGTGCTGATTTCGCTATCTAGGCCGTCCGCCGCGGTCCTGGTGACGGGACCGTTTGCATTTTCCGGGGCTTCCCCAGGCTCTGGAAACGCGGAGTCCGGCCTCGAGAGGTTGGAACCGTGCTGCTGAAAGGACGTGAACGTGACTTGAGCGAAATCAAGCTAAAGAAGGGCGAGCCCATTGACCGGGCTCTTCGCCGCCTGAAGAAGAAGGTGGACCGCGAGAACACTCTCCGCGAAGTCCGCAACAAGCGGCATTACGAGAAGCCCAGCGAACGCCGGCGCCGCAAACTGAAAGTGGCCCGGTTCAGCGCCATGCTCGCCGCGCGCTACGCCGATCAGTAATTGCGCGCACCGCGCATTGAACTTCGTTTCGCCGGATGTTGTCCTTGGGGACGCATCCGGCGATTTTCTTTTCATGTATTCGCTCTCAACCTGTTGGAACTCGGGCCGCCATACCGATGGACGCGCCATGCTTCGCGAAATCCGGGATCTCGGCTTCGAGTATGCCGAGCTTAGCCACGGCATTCGGATCAGCCTCATGCCCGGGATTCTCGAGGCGGTCGAGGCGGGTGAAATCCGCATCTCCACCCTTCACAATTTCTGCCCGCTTCCCATGGGCGTGCATTGGCCGGCCCCCAATCTCTTCAAATTCAGTTCGGAAGATCGACGGGAACGGGAATCCGCCTGGAAGCACTCGCTCAAGACCATCGAAACCGCCGCGCGGGTCGGGGCCAAATTGGTGGTCCTCCACTCGGGCCAGGTGGACATCAAGGACTACAACGAAAAGTTGGAGGACATGGTCACCCGCGGGGAGCGGGACTCGAACAAGTACCGCAAACTGGTCGAGGAAATGGAGTCCAAGCGCGAACGGAAGAAGGAACGCGCCATGGAGCTTGCACTCGACATGATCCGGAACCTCTCCGACGCCGCCGCGTCGGAGGGACTAATGCTCGGAATCGAGAATCGCGAGGCCGTGGAAGAGATCCCCTTCGACCATGACATTCCGGCCTTCCTGGCCCAATTGCCGGAAAACGTCCGGTATTGGCACGATTGCGGGCACGCCCAAATCAAGGAAAACCTCGGCCTGATCCAACACGCCATGCACCTGGAGGGACTGGCCCCACGATTGGGCGGCTTCCACATCCACGACGTGATTGCCGATGAGGAAGGGCAGCACGACCACTGTCCTCCGGGATCGGGCATGATTGATTTCCCGGGTCTGCGTCCGCTGGTCCGCCCGGAGCATATCAAGGTGATTGAGCTGAGCCCGGGAGTGGGGGCCGACGACGTCCGGCGCGGATTCGCCAACATCAAGTCCGTCTGGGGCGAGGATTGACCCGGTTGTGCGGCTTCCCAAGCCATCCAGCGTCGCCCGGACGACAGTGGGACTCCTCCTGCTGGCGATGATCTTCCATGTCATCTTCTGCAACGAGGCGCAGCTTCAACTGGCGAATCAAGGCGGACCGCGCTGGGAGTCCATGACCCGGTGGGAACAGAGGCGGCTGGCATGGAGCCGTGGCCCCGTCGAGCTGTGGCAGACCATCCGCCGGTTGGACGCCGTCAGCCTTGCAGCGTCGTTTCTGCTGTGCGGGGCACTGGTCGGGATGGGCGCCTGGCGCTGGCGGAGGGTCCTGGCCGAGCAGGGCATCGAAATGGAATGGAGGGAGGTTGTTCGCATTTCCCTGGTGGCCCAATTCTTCAATGCGTTCCTGCTGGGCACGGCGGGAGGCGACGTGATCAAGGCGTGGTATGCCGCCCGCGCCACTCCGGAAAAGCAGGCGGCTGCGGCCGTCACGGTCTTTGTAGACCGCCTGTTGGGCACACTGGGATTGCTTCTGGCGGCCTGCATCCTGGCCATTCCGAACCACGCCCTCATTCTCGGCTATCGCCGTTACCAGGCCGTGACGCTGGTCATTGTGGGCATGCTGGTTGCCGCAGCGGTTCTCCTCGTGCTCGGGTTTTACACCCGGGCTTTGGGGGAGGCCGGGACGCTGGCCCGCCTCCTTCATCGCATTCCGCGCGGTGAATCTGCCGTCCGCGCGCTGGCGGCCTGCCGGCGGTTTGGTCGCGACCCGGTGTTTTTGCTGTTGATGGCGTTGATCTCCATTCTGGTCGCCGGCGTGGTGGCGTT
>JBGAPN010000360.1:0-5516 GCA_044221235.1 Limisphaerales bacterium | reverse complement strand
CCGTGCGGCCACGGACGGGAACGTTGTCGGTATGGCCGATGACCTGGACGGCGCGTTTGGGAAACCGGGAGAGGACCTTGGCCACACGTCCCAGCATTTCCTCGCCCTCGGGCTTCAGCCGGGCCTCGCCGGACGGGAAGAGGATGCGGTCCAGGATGTCCACGGTCAGCTTTCCCCGAAGTTCGGAAATGGTGACGTCGCGGGATTCCAGTTCGCCGCGGAGCTGCTGTTCGAGTCCGCTCTGCGCCTGCCGGGCCTGGGCGACGGCTTCTTCGAGGTCCGCCACCTGGTTGCGGGTGGCTTCCAGTTCGGCGGCCAGCTGGGCGTTGGTGCTGCCGGCGGCGGCGAGTGAGGCCCGGACCTCGGCGGCCTCGGCGAGCGCCCGTTCGGCGGCGGCGCTGCTGGACTGAAGCTGCAGGAACCCGATCGCGAGGAGAACGAGGGCGGAAAGGACGCCTGCGATGATCCAAGTGGATTTCGGCATGCGCCCAGAGGGAAGGCGTCTGGCGCCGCGGTGCAACCCAAAAACGGGACATGGATCCGGAGGGATCAGGCTTGGGATTCTCCATCCCGATCCCGAAAACCGGCTTGCCCCCATTGCTGGGATGGAGACTCTTCAGACGGTTGACCAAGCTGACTATTTTACTCAACTACTCCCATGGGTCGTATTTATAACAACATCGTCGAAACCATTGGCCGGACGCCGCTCGTTCGTCTGAACCAAATTCCGGCCGAGGCGGGAGTGGATCCCTCCACCTCCGTCCTTCTGAAATGCGAATTCTTCAACCCGTTGGGGAGCGTCAAGGACCGCATTGGCATGGCCATGATCGATGCCGCCGAGAAGGCGGGTGTGCTTAAGAAGGATACCGTCATCATCGAGCCCACCTCGGGAAACACCGGCATTGCACTGGCATTTGTGGCGGCGGCCAAGGGGTACAAGCTGATCCTGACCATGCCCGAAACCATGTCGCTGGAGCGCCGTGTGTTGCTCGCGATGTTGGGCGCCAAGCTCGTCCTGACCCCGGGTTCGGAGGGCATGCGTGGGGCGATCGCACGAGCCGAACAGTTGGCCAAGGAGACGCCCAATTCCTGGATTCCGCAGCAGTTCGAAAACCCGGCCAATCCGGAGATTCACCGCACCACGACCGCCGAGGAAATCTGGGAGGACACCAACGGAGCCGTGGATATCCTGGTCGCTGCGGTGGGGACCGGCGGGACCATCACGGGGTGCTACGAGGTGATCAAGGCGCGCAAGGCCAGCTTCAGCGCCATTGCCGTGGAGCCCAAGGATTCCCCGGTGATCACCCAGACGCTCAAAGGCGAACCGCTCAAGCCCGGACCGCACAAGATCCAGGGCACCGGTGCGGGATTTGTGCCAAAGAATCTTCATCTCAAGGGGCCCACCGGAGAGGACCAAATCACGGAAACCGTCCAGGTTAGCAACGATGACGCCTTCGCCATGGCCCGTCGTCTGGCCAAGGAGGAGGGCATGCTGGTTGGCATCTCGACCGGGGCCAACGTCTGGGCCGCCATCGAGTTGGCCAAGCGCCCCGAGAACAAGGGCAAGACCATCGTGACCATCGCCTGCTCGACGGGCGAACGGTACCTGTCCACCGCCCTGGCCGCGGAAGCTCGCGCCGAGGTGGGTGGCTGATCTGCCCTCACCCCGGCCCTCTCCCTTCTTCGCATAGCTCAGAAGGGAGAGGGAGACCCGGCGGTACTGTCGGCCTCTCAAATCCCGACTTCCCTCGGTCGTCTTCCGGCTTTGCGCTTCCGCCTTCCGCCCTATACTGGCCCGGCCATGACATCCGTTCAGTCCGTCACCCTCAGCCGCGATTGCAATGCGGTCCAAATCCCCGCCGGGAACACGGTCACGCTGCCCGCTGGAACCGAGGTGGATATCACGCAAACCCTTGGGGGCTCCTACACGGTCCACGCACTGGGAGGTCTGTTCCGAATCGCGCCCACCGATGCGGATGCCCTGGGTCTCCAGGTCGAGGCCAAGGCGTCTGCAGCACCTGCCGGAGGGGATTTGGTCAATGAAGCCATGGTCTGGGAGACGCTGCGGAGCTGCTATGATCCCGAGATCCCGGTCAATATTGTCGATCTCGGCTTGGTGTACGACATGGGCATCGAGGACCTGCCCAACGGCAACAAGAAGGTCTTTGTGAAGATGACCCTGACCGCACCCGGTTGCGGAATGGGGGCGACCATTGCCGGCGATGCGCAGCAGAAGATCCTGATGCTTCCGGGGGTGGAGGACGCCTCGGTCGAGATTGTCTGGGAGCCGCTCTGGCACCAGAGCATGATCACCGCGGAAGGGCGGCGGGTCCTCGGCATCGAGTGAGATTTGTGGGAATTCCCGGAAAAATGCCTTGATTGCCCGGGCTTCATTCCTAGATTGCCGCCCGCTTTTCTGAATGCGCGGTTAGCTCAGTGGTAGAGCACTACCTTGACACGGTAGGGGTCGCAGGTTCGAACCCTGCATCGCGCACCATCTATCGAATCAGCCGGGAATCCGTTACGGCCGGCGGGATTAGAACCGGGCTGAGACCGCGACCCGTACTTGGATGGGTTCCACCGGGTGAAAATGGTAGTCGTCCACGCCGCCGGCCGGCTCTCCGGGAAGTCGCGAGGTGTAGAAGTAGGTGATGTCGTCGCCCTTCGTGTTGAACAGATTGAAGACGTCGACGGTGAGCTTCCACCGGGGATTGAACTGGTAGCCTGCCTGGAAGTTCACAATGGGCGTTCCTTCCGAGCGGAACTCGTCGTTCTCCACCAACGGACGCGGGCCAAAATAGCGAAGCCGCAGGCTGGAAAAGAAACCGCCCAGGCTCGGAATGTCGTGACCCGTGACCCCCGCACTGAGCACGTTCTCAATCGCACCTGGAATGTAATCCCCTTCCGGCGCGAAATCCATGTAGCGGGCATGGGACCACGCGTAATCCAGGTCGAACGTCAGCCACGGCTCCGGAGTGTAGTAGTTGGCGAATTCAATCCCGTAGCGCTGGCTGGGGCGGGTGGCCTCCGTGCTGCCGGCGTCGCCCACGAAAACCAATTCCGAGTCACTCTGAAGCCACCAGAAGGTTAAGGTACTCTGAAGGTGGTCGAGGGCGAGGGTTCGCACTCCGGTTTCTGCACCATAGGTCCGCACCAGCGGATCCGCCGGATCCAGACTGGAGGTGACCCCTCGGGCATCATTGCTGTGAAAGCCCATCCCCGCACTGAGGTTGACCTCCGTCTTCTCCCATGGGCCAAAGATCAGGCTGCCTTTCGGGCTGATGATGGTGTCTGTCACGTGGCCCGAATCTTCGGGACGGTAAGACTCGACGCCGAAGTGGTAATTATCGAGTCGCAATCCCACGTCCGAACGCACCCAGTCCGTCCAGCGGGACTGGTTCTGGACATAGGGTGACACACTGACTTCGCCCACTTCGTCGGCCCGGGTGGTGCTCAGATACTCCCGTCGCCGGGTGTGGTTCAGACCGACATCTATGTCGTCGCCTCGAAGCTGCAATCCCACGGCGGTATTGCTGGAACGGCCGAACACTTCGTGCTCCCACGTGTGGCGGGCCATGAGTCCCCCATAGCCCCGCTGGTCGCGCTGTTCGAACTGGTCTCCGTGGACCGGATCGTCCAGGAAGTAGGTGAAGTTCGAGAACAGATCGAGGTCGTAGTAGACGCCGTACACCATCACCTCGGTGCGGCCATTTTCGGAGTCGAGATGCCATTCGCCGGAGAGGCTGAAGCGTTTGGAATCCCCGCCGTCACTATCGTCGATGTATCCAAAACGCCCGAGCTCGCCGTCCTCGACGGCACGCCGCGGAATCTGGTCGGTGGAGTTCCATTTCCCGTAGTAGCCCATGGCCGTCACACTCCAGCCGGCATTGTCATTTCCACGGCTGTAACTCATGACGCCGTTGGCCTTGTTGTAATTGGATGGAAGTTCCCAAGGCCCGTCGTCGTGCTGGTATTCGGCCGCGTAGAGCAACGAACCGCCCCCGACCTGGGGAGAGGAGATGAACAGCCCACGGGCGTATCCGTACATGCCGCCTTCGGCATCCGCCAGCGAGTAGGTCAGGGAGCGTGAGTACCGGAGGTTTGCGGCTCCGACCGAGCTGAAATCGCCCAGATCGGCGTAGTAGGGCCCTTTCCTGAAGTGGATGCTGTCCACCAATTCCGGAATCAGAAAATTGACGTCCGTGTACCCCTGGCCGTGGGCGTGGGTCGGCAGGTTGATCGGGATGCCGTCGACGAACGTGGCAAAGTCGGTGCCGTGATCGAGGTTGAATCCCCGGAGGAAGTACTGGTTGGCCTTTCCGTTGCCACTGTGCTGTGTCGCGATGAGTCCCGGAACCGTCTCGAGCAATTCGCCGGGACGTTGCAGTGGACGGTACTCGAAGTGGTCCCGTCCCACATAGCCTTCGCTGGCGGCGTCAGCGACTTCCAGA
This sequence comes from Limisphaerales bacterium, assembly GCA_044221235.1. Lineage (GTDB taxonomy): Bacteria > Verrucomicrobiota > Verrucomicrobiia > Limisphaerales > UBA9464 > UBA9464. Next base: position 1,065 of record JBGAPN010000360.1, on the reverse strand, counting down.
AGGGAATCGGACCGGCCTGAGATGACGACGCGACCCACCTCCGCCAATTCGTCCGCCTCTTCGGCGGCGAGACCATGGGTGACGAGAATGGCCGCCCACGCGGCCCAATACCGTGGACATTTGGATACCATGGAATGACTCGGCTTTGGTGGGACCGGTTCTCTCTCGAAGATCGAGGGTCCTAGAGACGCACATCCCGACACCGCAGGGTCAGTCAAACCACTTCGCCGAACGTCTTTTGGTTCCGTCCTGCGGATCTGGCAAGTGGTTTTGCACACCCTGAAAAAGGAACGATTTCAGACCCTGATTTGGATGCACGGCCCACCGGTCAACGACGGCACTTGGGCCTGGTCGGTCGCATCCCGTTTCGGGAAATGTCCGTGAATTCTGGGGATTCAGGCCGGATTTTACGGCAGTTTCGATCGATGCCTTGATCCCGGTCCGCAGCTCCGGAATGCCGGCGCATTCACGTTCTGTTGTCGGCAGATTTCCCTGGGGGAGGCGGGGCGCGAGGCGGCTGAAGTGCAATTCTCCAATAGTTTTTGGCAACCGCCCGAGAGTCGCAGACCTGCGCGTCGCGCATCGTGGTCGGGTAATGCGTTTTTGTTCGCAGCAAGGTTCAACGTCTCGTCCCCGCGGCTTCACCCTCATTGAGCTCCTGGTGGTGATCGCCATCATTGCCATCCTGGCCGGAATGCTCCTGCCATCGCTGGCGCGGGCGAAGGCCGCCGCCCGAGGAACCTCCTGCCTCTCCAACCTGAGACAGGTGGGGCTGGCCAACCTCATGTATGCTCAAGACCACGGCGAGAAAAACGTGGGGACCGAAATCGGTGAGGATCCCGAGGTGTTTTGGGGCGATCTGCTCGCTCCCTATCTGAATCAGCGGTCCGTACTCTCCTGTCCCACGTCCCAGGTGAAGCTGACCTTCGGCGATCCGCAGCCCGGATACCCCCAGGGAGTGAGCCGGGAATGGCAGTACAATTATGCGATCAACGACATCAAGGATGCCTCGGGGAAGGGCATTGGTGCCGCCTTTTCCTCGCAGGATGCGGTGACAACTCCGAC
>JBGAPN010000359.1:0-5527 GCA_044221235.1 Limisphaerales bacterium | reverse complement strand
CTTGTAGCCAAACTCGTCGGTCGCCCCGTGCACATACCCCGACTTGAATCCACCGCCCGCCGCCCACAACGAGAAGGCATGACGATTGTGGTCCCGGCCATCCTTGCCCTGGGAAATTGGCAGACGCCCGAATTCGCCGGTCCACAACACCACCGTTGAATCCAGCAGTCCCCGCGCCTTGAGATCCTTCACCAGCGCCGCACTGGGTTGGTCCGTCTTGGCGCAAAGTCCCTTGAGGCGTTCGGCGTTCTTGTCGTGGGTATCCCACGGCTGGCCGTTGAGGAACAACTGAACGAACCGCACCCCCCGCTCCACCAACCGGCGCGCGATGAGGCATCGTCGCCCGTATTCCTCGGTCACCGGGTTGTCCAGGCCGTAAAGACGTCGCGTCGCCGCGGACTCACTGGAGATGTCCAACGCCTCGGGTACCGCGCTCTGCATGCGGGCCGCGGTCTCGAAATTGGCGATACGCGCCGACAGTTCCGTGTTCTCCGGATACCGCCCCGCGTGGTTCTGGTTCACCTCGCGCAGGAACTCGAGCTGGTTTCGGCGCGCCTCGGCGGTCATGGACGCCGGTGTCCGCAGGTGAAATACCGGTGAATCGCCGCTGCGGAAAGGCGTTCCCTGATACACCGCGGGAAGAAAGCCCGAAGACCAATTGCGTTCACCATCCACCGGCAGGCCGCCGGGATCCGACAACACCACATAGGCGGGCAGGTTTTCGTTCTCCGATCCCAGTCCATAGAGCAGCCAGGAACCCAGGGTCGGAAGCCCGGCCAGGAAGCGGCCAGTGTGGATGATGCGGAGCGCGGATTCATGGTCCACCGATCCGGTGGTCATCGACCGCACCAGGGTGATGTCGTCCGCAATCGAACCCGTGTGCGGCAAGAGCTCCGACAAATGCATCCCGCAGTCGCCGCAGGGATGAAACTCATACGGCGCCCCCAACACATTGCCCGCCTGCTTGTCGAAGTGAACTTCCAGGTCACCTCCGGGATACGGCTGTCCGCTCCACTTGTTCAGCGCCGGCTTGTAGTCGAACAGGTCCATCTGGCTCGGCCCGCCGTGCTGAAACAGGCTGATGACCGCCCGGGCCTTGGGACGAAACGACGCCGGAATCGGGGCGTTGGACGCCCGGGCGCGGCCCGACGACAACAACTGGGCGAGGGCCAGCGTCCCCAGGCTTCCTGCGGATCGACCCAGGAAGGCCCGTCGCGACAGGGCTGCGGCAATCGGGTTCATTCGAGATAGAGGAAAGCGTTCAAACCCAGCAGGGACTGACAGAAATCATTCCAGACCTGGCGTTCCGCCTCCGGTTGGCCGGCGTAGGCTGCACGCTGGCGATCCAGGAACCGGAGCGCCGCCGTGCGTTCGGAAGCGTCCGGCATTCGGCCACAGGTCAGCCGGAATCCCAGGTCCACCCGTCGGTCATCACCCTCACCCGCCTCGCGATCCAGGCGCCGGGCCAGGTCCGCCCCCCGGTTCCGGGTGAACTCGGAGTTCAGCAGGCTCAGGGATTGCAATGGCATGGTGGTGCCAGCCCTCCGCGTGCAGTTGAACACCACCGAGGGCGCATCAAAGTTGCCGAGGAAGGTGGGCACCTGCGTCCGGCGGTGTTGCAGGAAAACCGACCGGGAGAAGGCATCGGCACGGGACTCCTCCACCACCACCTCTCCATCCGATTGACGCGGGGTGGGCACATAGGGACCCGACGCCTTGGGCCCCAGGATTCCCGCCACCGCCAGCATCGAGTCGCGCACCGCTTCCGCGTCCAACCGGTGCACCGGATAACGCCAGAGCCACGTGTCCGCCGGGTCGATCGACACCCCCGCGACCTGGGGCGCCGCGCTTTGCCGAAAGACAGCGGAACGGGCAATGGCGCGATGGACGGCTTTCAAACTCCATCCGGAATCCACCAGCACACGGGCCAGGGCGTCCAGCAATCCGGCATTGGAGGGAGGCGCGCCACTCCGCCCGAAATTGTCGGGGGTTGTCACCAGACCCACACCGAAATAGTGCTGCCAAATCCGGTTCACCGTGACCCGCGCCAACAGTGCGGACTGGGCGGATCCCGGCTCCGTCAGCCAACGGGACCAGGCCAGGCGACGTCCCGTCGTCGCGGAATCGCTCCCCGGCGAAACCCACTCGGCACCACGCCCGCCCACCTTGAGGAAGCCCGGCACGTCCGGATTCACCGGCTCGCCGGGAGTCTTCGGATTGCCCCGCTTGAGCAAGGGCACCACCGGCGGTTCAGCGCTGACATCGGTCATCCAGGCAATGCGGTCCGGACGAGGCGTCCGCCGGGACTTGACCGCCCCCAACTCCCGCTCAAGCGCCTTCTTTCGTTCCGCCAGCTGCGCCAGGTAATCAGCCTGCCGCCGGCTCCAATCGGGATTGTCGTCGTCGGAGGCCTCCACCTGCACGCGGTCCACCACAAAGCTCCGGCCACAGCAGTACTCGAAGGCGAATCCTCCGTCGGGAAGGTCTTCCGAGGACAGCTTCAGACTGCCGCCATCCACCCGGCCATCCACCAGGTGTTCCAGCGTGAATTCATTGGTGCCGGTGGCCGTGATGCGCACGCCGTAGTTGTGGCCGGCCCGGTAACCGGTCGCACCGATGGTCCCGCGCGACTTGGAGTCCGCGCCCGGATAATCACTGTGAACACTGGTGGGACCATTGGGGTTCCCGTCGATCAGGAGGTTGCCCCCGTTCACCGCCGAGTTGTCATTGAAGTCGTGCGCGGCGATGACATAGCCGATCCGCTCGGCCGGACTTCCCTGCTCCTCCAGTTTCAAGGCCACCAAGTCGAAGGTGGCCTGAATCCAACGTCCGGGGGCCGTAGGCCGCCAGCTCATCGCCGTCCGGGTCGACAGCCAACGGTCGCCCGAACCGCCGCCTTCCCGCAGACGCAGCCGACCCTCGCGTCGTTCTGCGCCCGGTGCCTCGCCCGAATCCAGCGCCACCGGCGGCGTTCCCGCCGGCTGGTCGTCTCCGGGCGCCGTCGCCGACCAGCGCTGGGCGAGCGGGTCGGTCCCGTCGAAGTCATCTGCGAACAGGATGCGCCCCACGGGGCGTGACGCCGCGGACCACGCCCCAAAGGACTCCTGAATCCGGGCTTCCTCCTCGTTCAACTGCCGATCGGACTCCTGCCATGACTCGAGGACACCGGGGAGCTGCGCATCCACCACCCGGTCATTGGGCTTCACCCACTTGTCGATGTGGAACGCCGGATACAACACCGCCTGCAGGGCGAAGTAATCCTTCTGGGTGACCGGCTCGAACTTGTGGTCATGACACTTCGCGCACTGGAAGGTCAGCCCGAGTAGACTCGACCCGATGATTTGCACCGAGGATTCCAGGGCGTAGTAGCGATCCACCCGCACCTCGTCGGGATTGCCGTCGCTTTCGCCCGAACCGTCCTGGCCGTTACGCAGATAATGCGTCGCCTCCAGCAATTCGATGATCTCAGGAGTCACCGGCCGGCCCGGACGCCAGCCGGAAAGCTCATCCCCCGCCAACTGTTCCCGCACGAACTGGTCGAACGGCTTGTCCCGGTTCAGGGAGCGGATGACGTAATCGCGATACCGGTAGGCCAGCGGCCGGTCGGTGTCGGCATTGAAATAACCGTTCGAATCCGCATATCCGGCCGCGTCCAGCCAATGCTGCGCCCACCGTTCCCCGTGGCGGGGCGAAGCCAGATACTGTTCCACCTTCCGTTCGTAGGCGTCGGGCGCGGGGTCGCGGAGGAACGAATCCTGTTCCGCCGGCGTCGGGGGCAGCCCGGTGAGCACCAGCGCCAATCGCCTCAGCAAGGTCGCCCGGTCCGCCTCGGGATTCAGGCTCAGCCCGTTCCCGGCCAGCTGCCCAACAATCCAGGCATCCAGCCGTGAACCGGAGTGGGCTTCCGACGGCGCGGGGGATTCCCGCAGGGGCTGGAACGCCCAATGCCCGCCGCCCGCGGGGAGAGACTCCGCGGTCGCTGACAGGATCAGCACGGCGACGGCGGCGGCCCCCGTCGCCGCGGTTGCGGCGGGAGATCGTCCGGCGGCCAGGATTCCGGCCCATACGTTGGACAATACGTTACCCATTAGGGAACCGGCAGGACAATCGGCCTTCCCACATCATCGGACAATCGGAGAATTCTGGGAGTCAATGGATCGCCCCCCGTGGCCGCCGACGGCAGGAGGCGCTGACCTTCCTGGCGCACCCCAACGCCCCACCCGTGTCCAGCGGCCTGGGCGACCGAGCCACGGTTGAACGCGGAACTACGATCTGTCTGATCCTCAAAAAAAAACCGACCCAACGACTCCCACTCTTCCAATCTCTCACCTACCTGTCCCCCTTCGTCTGTCGACGGACTTGGGACTTTTCGTGCACCGCCAAGCCTATAGGCTCCCGTCATGCAATCAGACTCCCTCGGCCCACCGAAGAACTCGGCCCAACTCCGCTTCGCCGCGCAGCGGCTTCGTTCAACATGCGCTGCAGCGAACCCGGCATGTCGCCGTGATTTGCAACCGTTGCGTCCCGAGTGCCCGGTCGCTGAGCTCGGATCGCTAGGCGGCAGCACACGCCATGAGATTTCTACCGCTACTGCTCATTCTGGTTGGAATCGGAGTTTTCATGTTCCGTCCTCCTGGACTTTACGACTCGAAAGCGCGAAGTCGCGCGAGCCGCGCTTATTTTGACGCGCCGAGCGATGCGACGCGGAGAGCATTGGAGGATGTGAAGCACAGGGAGAGCATTGAAATCAATGTCTGCGCGGCAGCGTCGGTTGTCTTTGTGGCCACCGGGTGGTGGCTCAAAGTGCGATCACGAAAGGAGTCACGTGCCGCCTAACATTAAAGTGTGTATTGCTGCGGAGCCCGATCGCAATGACACCCGTGGTTGAACAAGCCCGGGGAGAGTCGCGGTAGCGAGCTCGGGTCCTTTGGAGTGCGGTGGCAGAGCGAAGCGGAGACACCGCTTTCGAACGGGTGACCTGCGAACGAGGGGTGGGATCGCCAGGCCGAGGTTGCTCGATCCGCTGGGCGTTGAGAAAGCGTTGGTGCGTCCCCCACCGACGTGAGGGAGTAAAAGACCGCGACCGCGAAGGTGGTAGGGGAGCGTACGCGCTTCGAGTGCCGCGAACCGCGCCGTAGCGGTTCGCAAAGGCGCGTGTGGAGGGTTGGCGTGTCAGGGACTCCACGCGTTCCGGGTTTGGGGCGAGGGCGCCCCAAACGGCACGCAAGGCACGTACGCTCCCCAGAATGACCGCCACCCACGCCCCTCCTGCGGACAACTCCACGGCCCCGGGTCTGGCCAAAAAACGCCAGAGGGCTGTCGAATTCCAAGGTCGGCACCGGCGGCTCTCCTCCGAGCAACTAGCCTCCCACCCACTTGTTCCCCTTCCTGCCTTCCTGGGTTCCAAATTACACCCTCTTCGCGCCCGGTTGCTGTTGGGAGTTCAGGGCTCTTCCGCGCCACGCCCCAAACTTCCGCCGTCCATCGCTGCGCTCGGAACGGCGGGGCCGGCTCAGCGAGCCAGCCC
>JBGAPN010000358.1:0-5537 GCA_044221235.1 Limisphaerales bacterium | reverse complement strand
GCCGTCCTGGCGCAGGCCGGGGACGAGCGGGGCCTTCCGCTCATCCGCCATTTCCCAGCCCGCGAATACCATTCCAACCCCCAAGTCTTCAACCTGGCCTTGGAACCCGACGGGCGCCTGGTCTTTGTCTCGGCCAGCTTCGTGATCTGGTTCGACGGGGAGAAGTGGACGAAGCTGGAGACCCGGGTGTCCAATCTCCGCGCCCTCGCGGTGCTGCCGGAGGGTTCAATCGCAGTGGGCGGTGCGGATGATTTTGGACTGGCAACCCGGGATCCGCAGGGACGTTGGACCTGGAGGTCCCTGAAGCCGGAATCCAGCGCGGGTGCACCGCGGCTGGGATGGGTATCCCACGTGGTTGCCCGAGGGAACGAAGCCTGGTTTTCCGGGGACCGGCAGGTTTTCCGCCATCTGGACGGCCAGTTGCGTTCGTGGTCGTTCACCAACGGACCGGGTCGTGCCGGTGTGTACGCGGCGAACGGAGATATTTTTGTTCATCGTCTTGGGGACGGCCTCCTGCGATTTGACGGCGATCAGTTTGTTCCAGAACCAGGTCCGGACCTGCTGCGAACGAATGCGGTGGAGGACGTGGCGGCCCGGGACCAGGCACTGTGGATCCTGATTCGGAAGCATGGCCTCCATCGCTGGCAGGAAGGCCGGCTGGAGCCGGTGTCGGAATCCCTCAATGCGCGGTTAGCCGCGGATGGGGTGGAACCGCTCCGCATGACCCCGCTTCCTGATCGCACCGTGTTGATGGGGACCGTGACCAACGGGTTGTGGCACCTGAGCGACTCGGGCGCCGTATTGGGCCGCTACGACAGCCGCCGCGGACTGCCCTCCGACGTGGTCCTAAACGCGCTTCAGGATTCGCGTGGATCCTGGTGGCTAGGCACCGACAACGGCCTGGTCGCCATCGACCTTCCTGGTGCGGCCTCCGTCTTTGACGCTCGGAACGGACTGGGCAGCGGCCTGGCCAACGGCCTGGCGCGACATGCCGGGCGGATCGTGCTCTCGCAGCCCAAGGGCATTTACCAGGTGGTGCCCGGGGAGGGTCAAAGGCCGGCGCGGGTGGAAGTGCATCCGTTCAGCTTCAACCTGGCCCAGATGTTGGTGAGTCATCCGAGCGGATTGCTGGTGGCCGGACCCGAGGGATTGGAACTGTTCACCGGGCAAGGCCGGCGTCGCGTCGAGGCCTCGGCCAACCGGTTCTTCGCCCTGCGCCTTTCCCGTGAGGATCCCAATCTTCTGTTCGCGGGCCGCGCCAATGGAATTTCGGTGCACCGGTACTCGGACAACGGTTGGCGCGAAGTCACGCTCATCCCGGATCTGGGTGAAGTGCGGAACCTGTACGAGGACACCAACCGGGTTTGGTGGTCGGATTCCATCTCCCGGGGAATTCACCGCCTCCAGCCCGGGACGGGCCCCGAGCCGTGGAACTCTCCCACTGTGACGACCTGGTCCAAGGAAAACGGGAAAATCACGAGCAGCTCCGACCACACCATGATCTTTGGGGTGCCCGATGGCTTCGTGGCACCGATCTTCGAGGATCTCCTGCGATGGAATCCCACGGGCGACCGGCTGGAGGTGGACCTGCGTTTTGTGGACCGCGACGGGCCGCTGCGGTTCCTGGCCAACACGGCGGTGGCGGGTCCTGACGTGTTCTGGGCCGTGGCGGCACGGTCGCAGGCGGTCGACGCCGCGGACTACCCGCTGGCCCGTTTCCATCGGCAGTCCGATGGTCGTTTTTTGGCGGAAGCCATGCCGGCGGCGATTGGGGAGGCCCTCGGATTTATTGGCAGCCTTCAAACCGTGCGCGAGACCGCGGGCGACCGGGAGATCCTCTGGTCCCTGGGTCTGGAAAGCCTCGTGCGTCTGGAGCCGGACCGCCTGCCTGCCGTGCCGAAGGATTGGAAGGTGGAAATCAGTGCCATGCGCGCCCTGGGCACCAACCAGCCGGTGACGGGCGGCCCTTCCGATCCCTTTCCCAATTCCCGGGAACGTTTCGAATTCGAGTTCTTTGCCAGCCGCCTCGATCGCGGCGCCGGGGTCCGCTACCAGACACGATTGGTGGGTTGGGACGATCGCTGGAGCGAACTCACCGATAAGCGGGAGGTGTCATGGTCCGGTCTGCCGGGCGGCGACTACCGGTTTGAAGTGCGGGCGCGCGACCGCCTGGGAAACCTGTCCGAAGCCGCTTCCAACGCGTTCCGGGTTTCCCCGCCGTGGTATTTGTCCCCCTGGGCCTGGCTGGGATACGCAGGCGTGGGCTGGGGAGTCTTCCAGGGCGCGTTGCGAATCCGATTGCGTCGTGCGGAGGTGCGGGCGCAGGAATTGGAAGCGGAAGTGCGGCAGCGAACCCGTGAACTCGAGTTGGCCAAGGTCGAGGCGGAGGAGGCCAACCGCGCGAAGTCCCGCTTCCTCGCCAACATGAGCCACGAGCTGCGCACGCCGCTCAACGGCATTCTGGGATTTGCCCAGATCCTCGGACGCGACACGGGCCTTGGCGACCGCAACCGCGAGCGACTGCGAATCATCCAGTCCAGTGGCGATCACCTGCTGGGCCTGATCAATGATGTCCTCGACCTGGCACGGGTGGAGGCCGGCCGGGTGGAGCTGCGTCCCGCACCGTTCCCAATGCGTGAATTGATGCGGGACCTGGAGGCCAGCTTCGGGCCCCGGGCCGCCCAGCGGGGACTGCGACTGGTCTTCCCGGGAGATTCCGTTCCCGAGGTCATGGTTCTGGGCGACCGACAGCGGTTGCGCCAGGTGTTGGAGAACCTGATCGGCAACGCGGTGAAGTTTACCCGGGAAGGAGAGGTTCGGGTGACGTGTGAGCGGCGAACCGACCGCATTGAATCGAAGTCGGGAGACCGTTGGCATTTTGCCGTGTCGGATACCGGCCCGGGAATGCAGGCATCCGAAGTCGAACAGCTGTTCAAACCCTTCTCCCAGGCGGAACACGCCCGGCCCGCCGAACCGGGAACCGGCCTGGGACTGGCCATTAGCCAGCATCTGGTCGGCCTCATGGGTGGCCGCATTGAGGTGCAGACCTCGCCGGGCATGGGGAGTCGGTTTGAATTCACGCTCGAACTGCCTGCGGCCTCCGGGCCCGCCCCCGAAGCACTGCCGACGCGAACCATCCTGGGTTACGAAGGGCCGTCGCGACAGGTGCTCATCGTCGACGACCTGGAGGTCAACCGCCGGCTGTTGCGGGAGCTGTTGGAGCCGATTGGATTCCAGATCGCTGAAGCGGTCAGTGGTCCCGCGGCGCTGTTGCGGTTGGACTCCGGAGACATACGGCCGGACCTGGTCATCCTCGACTTGCGGATGCCGGGCATGGATGGATTCGAGCTATGCCGGCGTCTGCGGGCGCGACCGGGCTGGGCGGCGCGCATCGTGGCCACCTCGGCAAGCGTGTTGGGATTCAACCGGGGCGACGCCATCCAGGCCGGTGCCGATGAGTTTCTTCCGAAGCCGTTCAAGGAGGACCAGCTGTTTGACATGTTGCAGCATCAGCTGCGGTTGCGCTGGCGATATGCCGAGGGATTGCAGCCTGGCTTGGGGCCGGCTCCGGCATCCCAACGACCCGACGAACCGCGATCCCGCCCGCCCGAGGCCTCATTGGAGTCCATCCGCTCCGCGGCGAACCGGGGTGACATCGTTGCCGTACGCCGGGAACTGGCCGCGCTGCGAGTACGGCATCCGGAGCATGCCGCCTGGATTTCCGACCTGGATGCGTTGGCCGCCGGTTATCAAATGGCCGCGCTGCGTGAACGCCTCCGTCCGCCGTCTGAATCCAGCCTCCCGCCCACGACCTGAACCGCATCACCTGTGACCCGACCTCATGCCTCCCCAGAGTGAACCGCCTGCCACCGTGCTGGTGGTGGATGATGTCCCCGCCAACCTGGGACTGCTCCTGGATTCGTTGTCCCACGCCGGCTACCGGGTGCTGGTGGCCGAAAGCGGCGAAGGGGCCCTGGCCCAGATAGCCCACGAAATCCCGGACCTGATCCTGTTGGACTTCATGTTGCCCGGGATGGACGGGATCGAGGTGTGCCGACGGCTGAAGTCACTTCCGGCCTGCGCCGAAGTCCCCATCCTGTTCCTGACCGCGGTGGATGACGTGGGCGAGAAGGTTCGCGCGCTGGAGGCCGGAGCGGTGGACTACGTCACCAAGCCCATCCAGCCGCCCGAAGTGCTGGCGCGCGTTCGAACCCACCTTCGGATCGCGCGGCTCCAGCGGGATCTTGAGGACGAGTTGGAACTCCGTCGGGATGCCGAGGAGCAGCTGAGACAATCCCTGGATCGGGCCTTGTTGGTGGTGGAGGATACGGGACGGATCCAGTTCGCGACGCGGCTGGCTTCGACCATGCTGGCCCACTACTTCCCCGGCAGTTCACGGCGGAGAGTCGGGTGCCGCTCTGCCAGAGGGCCTGGAAGCGCGGGTCCTGCGCCAGGCGGCGGGATCGGAGCTGGGAGTGGTCGAGTTGGTGGGAACGCGTGTGGCTGGACCGGGCGATCTGCTGTCGCTTGGACTGACACCCCGCGAGGCCGAGGTGTTGTTCTGGCTCAGCGAGGGAAAAACCAATGCGGAGACGGCCACCATTCTTGGCTCCTCCCGTCGGACGGTGGAAAAACACGTGGAGCACCTCCTCGAAAAGTTGGGTGTGGAGAACCGGGCGGCGGCCATTCGCATGGCGCTAAAGGTTCTTGAAGGCGGAGTGTCCATCTAATCGGTAGGGACCGACTGAGTCGGTCCCCAATTAGTCCGCCGTCGCGCTTGGAGGCGATGGCGGGCAACGTGGGCGATGTGCTGGCGCGGGAAAAGATTGAGATGGGGCCGCAGGCACTGCATCCCTACCTTGAAGTGGGTATCGACTGCATCGGTCCCCAATCAAGTCAGCCGATATGCGACTGCGACCCTCCATGATGCGTGCATCGCTGGGGAGGGAATCAGTCTGATTCTCTTGCGAATCATCAGTGGGCGTAAGCCCTTTTAGCCCGACTTCGACATCCCCTTCCGTCGAAGTATGCCCATCTCTCCCGGTGTCGGGCCGGCGTTAGACCGGTGTTAGCGGGTCCACACTTCCACCGCAGTCTGGACATTGACGGGGAACTCCACATTGACGCTGACCTCTGCGGGGTTGGCTGCTTGATTGTCGATGACGGCATCGTAGCTCCGTGCTGATCCATGGTCGGGTGACAGAACCACCCGGATCGGCACCGATCGGCCGAAGTCCTTGGCCCGAATTTTGACCACCTGGGCTGCGGGGGAATTAAACGGCAGATTCACGATGACGGGACCGGAGTTGATCGGGATCGACGTGCCCGCGGCGGAAACGACATCCAGCCGCGGCAGTGGCGTGGGGAAGACCAGCATGAGCGATCCCACGGATGCCGTGGCCGGTGGGTCGAAATTCAGGCCGAGCTGGGAACGGTTCTGGGTGTCGATCCGGGACCTGCCGTGGGCATCGAAGCCACCTTCGGCAGACCGGACCGAAAGGGTGCCGTTGCCCGCCACCACGGGGGCCACCAGCCGG
>JBGAPN010000357.1:0-6035 GCA_044221235.1 Limisphaerales bacterium | reverse complement strand
GCCGACGAGGAGTGCTACCGGAAGCATGAGCCATGGCTGACCCATCAGGAGACCCGAAAATGGCTTCTGATAGACCGTCGTCAGTAGAGCCGAACTGTAGGCTCCCACCGCCATAAACCCCGCGTGTCCAAGGGAGAATTGGCCGGTGAAGCCGTTGATCAGGTTAAGGCTGACGGCAAGGATGATGTTGATTCCGACCCCCATCACCACGTCCAGAATATAGGGATCTATCTGAGACGAACAGGCCGCCGCAACCCCTGCCATGACAAGGGCTCCCACAAGCCAAAGTTGGGACTTGGCGGGCATCAACTTGAGTTTCGTGATTCGTGAGCAGCGCTCGTTTTTCCGTGAACGACTCCGACCGGTTGCGATGGCATGGACCTTCGGCCCGGCCCAAGAAGCTAGAGTGAAGGACGTAGCGAGCGCAATGGCGGGTGGCGATGGACATTCCTAGCGCAAGGCCGATCCAGAGGGAGGTCGCCTGAATGGGGGATGCATCATAACTAAAAAAAAAAAAAGTCCTCAAGATCTCTTGGCGAATGTGATGAGCGATGCATTCTTTCCCCGTCAGGCTCTGGCAACTCGAAATGTCACTTTAAAGAGTTTCGGCACTGCGGAGTAGTTTCTGTTGGTGTCGTAAAGATTGGGTGACCGCTAAGGGTTGGCAGAGGGGTCTTGCTTGCGGCGGGGTGCGGTCGCCGACTCCAGTTGGCCCTGTCGCTGATCTGAGCGTGCGGGTGAGCGCGTTAACGACCTCATCACCGGGGGTCGGTCGTAAGACCGACCCCCTTCCGTTTTTTTCGGGTGAGACATTTCGTGCGTTCCCTCGTTCCCAGCGTTCCAGACCACGTCGAGCGGATACGATGCCCATGGTGGGTTCATTGGATTTCGTGGAGTTGGGTCTACCTCGCCTGCAGTGCAGTTTGCATTGCAACCGATATCACTCCCTTCCCAGTGCGCCCCGAAGGACGTGGAGCCGGTTTTGGAAGCGTTACTCCGGCGAACGCAGGGATCCGGTTCACGAACTGGATTGCGCCCGATCGATTCCTCTCCAATCAGATCCTTCTCAACGGTTCCGGAGTCTCACTGGGAGACGTCAACGGTGATGGAACAATTGACCTGTTTTTGGGCGGTCTCAGCGGGACGACTGCGTTGTATCTCAATTTGGGGGACTGGCATTTCAAGGATGGGACGCTGGAGGCTCTCGGCGGCCGGTTTGCCGACTCGGATGTGACGGGAAGCGTCCTGGCCGATTTGGATGGGGATGGTGATCTGGACCTTGTGGTGAACACCGTCGGCCGTGGGACTCATTTGGGGTTCAACAATGGCCGGGGTGTATTCGCTTGGAATACAGAACCTTTTAACCTTGGAAGGGCAGGAATGAGTCTGGGAGTGGCGGACGCGGATCTGGACGGGGATCTCGACATCTACGTGTGCAATTACCGGCCTAATTCGATCCGGGACGATCCCCTCGGGAAATTCACCGTCCGGAATGAAGCCGCCGGGCCGCGTGTGATCACGTACAACGGAAGGTCAACCTCGGAACCAGATCTGGTGGGCCGATTCTATGTGACCCCTGTCGGCGTGAAGGAAAATGGCGAACCGGATCTGCTCCTGCTGAACGAGGGGGGAGGGCGGTTCCAGCCCGTGTCCTGGACCGGAGGCGCCTTTCTGGACGAGGGCGGACACCCGTTGGTTGCGCCGCCCTACGATTGGGGGCTCAGCGTTCTTTTCCGGGACGTCAACGGCGACGGGAAACCCGACCTCTATGTCTGCAACGATTTCGAGTCTCCCGACCGGTTTTGGATCAATGAGACTCCGCCCGGCGGTCCAATCCGGTTCCGGGCAGCGCCAATGCTCGCCCTTCGCCACACGCCAGCCTTCTCGATGGGAGTGGATGCGGCCGATGTAAACCGGGACGGGCATGACGATTTCGTCGTTCTCGACATGCTCAGCCGGCACCATCGGGATCGGAATCGACAGGTGGATGGCCTGCCGCCCAGCCATTTTTCACCGGGCAATCTGGATGAACGCCAGCAGTTCTCGGAAAACGCCCTGTTTTTGGGACGGGGCGATGGAACCTTCGCCGAAGTGAGTCGATTGGCGGGGATCGCAGCGAGCGAATGGTCCTGGACGCCCATTTTTCTCGATGTGGACCTCGATGGCTGGGAGGACCTTCTCATCTCTAATGGGCATGAACTGGACATGATGGACGCGGACATTATCCAGCGCGCCGAGGGCTTGAAGGGACAGCGCCGGATGACCGCGAAGGAGTTGTTGGACCTTCGAAAGCTGTTTCAGCGTTTTGATGCGTCCAATGCGGCATTTCGTAACCGCGGGAACCTCTCCTTTTCAGATGAATCGGCCGCCTGGGGATTCGACAATCGAAGTGTCACCCTTGGGATGGCCGTTGCTGTTTTGGACGGAGACGGCGACCTGGATGTGATTCAGAACAACCTCAATGCGGGTCCCACCCTGTTGAGGAACGAGGCAACGGGATCCCGCGTTGGGGTCCGGCTTCGCGGTCTGAACGGGAACACACGGGGCGTGGGAGCACGGATTCGTGTACTTGGAGGGGCTGTGGCGGTCCAGGAACAGGTGGTGATCTCTGGATGCCGATACCTCAGTTCGGACGATTCGATGCGGGTATTTGCGTGTGGTCGTTCCGCCGCAGTGACGGTGGAAGTCATCTGGCCCTCTGGACGGAGAACGCGGGTTTCCAATGTGCCGCCCGGTTCGCTGGTCCAGGTCACGGAAGACCAGACGGCGGTTCCGCCTGCAAACCCTTCCACCGGGACTGGAGCTGCCGCCGACGCGCTGATGACGGATGTTTCCGCGGGACTGAACCATTTGGATTCCAAAACTCCGTTCGACGATTTTGAGCGGCAGCCACTGATGCCGTGGAGTGGAGCGTATTCGACGCCCGGAGTGACCTGGGCGGACCTCGACGGATCTGGAACCGACACCCTGGTGATTGGCGGTGGTACCGGTGGTCAGCTGTCTGCCTATCGATGGACCGGGAAAGACTGGTTGCGGGTGACCAATGCGGTATTGCAGAAGACCCTAATGCGGGACCTCACCACCGTGGTGACCTTGAACCAGACGTTGATCGCAGGTTCCAGCAACTATCGGGATGGCCGGACCAACGGTGGTGTCCTTCGTCTGTATGACCTCGGGCGTGCCGCTTCGGGCGAAAGCCTGGTGGGCCAAGCTCGTTCCGTTGGGCCGCTGGCGCTGTCGGATGTGGACGGAGACGGATTGTTGGATTTGTTCGTTGGGGGCCGTGCCGTGGCGGGGCGCTATCCGGAGGCCGCTCCCTCCCTGATTCTCAAGAATGTCGGCGGGCGGTTCGTCGTTCACCAAACACTGGGCGGTGAGACCGCAACGGGAATCGTCAACAGCGCCACTTTTGCGGACCTGGATGATGACGGAGACCCGGATTTGATCCTCGCGGTGGAATGGGGCCCTGTCCGGATTCTTCGCAATGAGGCCGGAACATTCCAACCCTGGGACCCCGAACTGAGTGGAGGGAATGGTGACGTCGGCCGTGTCCGGAAGTTATCGTCGCTCAAGGGATGGTGGACCTCGGTGGCGGTCGGTGATTTTGATGGGGATGGCCGTCTGGATGTTCTGGCCGGAAATCGGGGTTGGAACTGGTTTCCTGTTCCGAGGGAACCCGCCGGGGATCCGAAATTGACCAACTCCCGATTCCTTCACTTCGGTGACAATGTGAGTTCCGGATCGATGGACCTACTGGAGTCCTACTCCGCCGCCGGCCAGCAGTGGCCAATGCGTCGCATGGATGTCCTTGCCATGGCCTGGCCCCAGTTGCGGGAAGCGTTCCCCACACGAATGGCGTTTGGTGGAGCCAGCCTGAATGAGATCATGAAGTCCATTCCGATGCCCGTGGGAGGGCCCGTTTTGGAGGCAGACTGGTTTGCCACGACGCTGTTCCTCAATCGAGGCGGTACCCTTGAAGTCCGGACCCTTCCTGTGGAAGCCCAGTTTGCCCCGGTCGCTGGAATGTCGGTCGCGGATTTCGATGGAGATGGAATGATGGACGCGTTTCTCGTGCAGAATTTTTTTGCGGTCCGTCCCGATGAAGCCCCGCAGGACGCCGGCCGTGGACTACTGCTGAGGGGGGCGGGAGATGGGACGCTCCTGGCCCAGCCTGCCACCTCCAGCGGAATCGAAGTCTGGGGAGATGGCCGCGGTTCAGCGGTGGGGGATTTTAACCGGGACGGCCGGCCGGATCTTGTGGTCACTCAGAATGGCGGGCAGACCCGGCTGTTCGAGAACGTCAAGGGACGGCCGGGACTACGAGTGCGCCTGGTCGGCCCCGGGGACAATCCGCAAGGCATCGGAACGAGACTCCGACTGCATTCGGGAGAAAAGGGAGGACCCGCGCAGGAAATTCAGGCTGGGACCGGGTGGATGAGTGTGGACAGTGCCGTGCGTGTGATGACGTGTAGCCAGGAACCCACCCAGTTGGAGGTGCGCTGGCCGGGACAAAAATCCTTTCGGATTCCCATTCCGTCGGGAACCCGGGCGATTGAAGTGAAACCCGACGGGACCGTGATGCGAGAAGAATGAGTGGCTCCCGAATGCCGTGGCTTTCGTTGTTGGCGGGGTTGTGGCTTGCCCTCGGCGGGATCGTGTCGATGACGGCCGCGCAATGGCAATCGTTGGACGGATTTCGGATCCTGTCAGTCCAGCCGGTCTCTTCCGGGCGGACTGGATTTGTCCACCTCGAGGCGCTTTCCCTCGGTGTGACCTTCACCAATCTCGTTTCCGAGGCCAGAATCATGACCAATCGGAACTTGGGCTCCGGTTCGGGAGTGGCGCTCGGTGATGTGGATGGAGACGGCTGGGTGGATGTTTTCCTATGTGGAATGGATTCGGCGCCAAAGCTCTTTCGCAACCAGGGCGGGTGGCGCTTTGGGGATTGGACGAGTGAGGCCTTTGGTGGTGGGGAGTTTCGGCGAATCGGAGGTGGGTGGGATTCGACCGGAGCCGTCTTGGCTGACGTGGATGGAGACGGTGACCTCGACCTGCTGCTGAACGCCCTGGGGCAAGGGACCCGCCTCTGGCTGAACGATGGCAGCGGACACTTTCGGGAGGCCACGGATGAGTGGGGTCTAAGGAGCCGGACGGGAGCTACCTCAATGGCCCTCGCGGATGTGGATGGGGATGGAGATCTTGATCTTTATGTCTGCAATTTCCGACCGGACACGGTGATGGATCGACCATCGGTAAAGTTTTCACTTCGAAATCAGGGAGGTCGACCGGTGGTCACCGCGGTGGATGGTCGTCCGACTTCGGATCCGGATCTGACAAACCGGTTCGAATTGGGGCCGGATGGTCAGGTGTTGGAGTTCGGCGAGCCGGACGTCTTATGGATCAACAATGGCAAAGGACGGTTCACTCCAGCGTCCTGGACGGATGGGACTTTCCTCGATGAGGACGGTCGGCGGTTGACCCATGCCTACCCGGACTGGGGCCTCGCGGCCCATCTCAGTGATCTCAACGGGGATGGTCGTCCTGACCTTTACGTCTGCAACGACCTCCATACTCCAGACCGACTGTGGATCAACGTATCCACAAACGGGCGGGCTGTGCCACTTCGTCCTGCAGCAGGCTCGTGCGGAGTGGTGGGCGACCAGCCGATTCTCCGCGGAGCGCCTGCCGGCGGAAACCAGCGCCCGGATCGCGGAGATGCTGGCGGCAATGCGCGCCGATCTCGATGCGCACGAGCCCTGGTTCATCAAGGAGCCGCGACTTTGCATCCTGCTGCCGCTGCTGCGCGCGCAATTGGGGTCGGTAGTCGCGGTCAGCGTGTGGCGCGATCCGCTCGAGGTCGCCCAATCCCTGCACACGCGTGACGCCATGCCGCTGGAGTTCGGCATCGCGCTATGGGAGCGCTACGTGCGCGCATCGTTCGCGGCAGGCGTGCCGTGCGCGATGGTCAGCTACAATCGGCTGGTCGTAGAACCGGACACCGTGACCCGCAAGCTTCTGGACGACCTGACGGCGCT
>JBGAPN010000356.1:0-5551 GCA_044221235.1 Limisphaerales bacterium | reverse complement strand
GGGACGGACAAAGACGCCCTGGGGGCAAAGACGGCCGGCGGTCCGGCTCGGCATGGCAGACCGGACCCCGAACTGGCGCGCCTCATAACTGGCGGCGCACACGACACCCCGCTGGTCGGGAGGCGAGCCGACGATCACCGGCCGGCCCCGGAGTTCGGGCCGGTCACGCTGCTCGACGGATGCGTAGAAGGCATCCATGTCGAGATGGAGAATCACCCGCGACACGCACTTCAGGTTCGGATGGGTTGGATTCTGGGAAAAGTCGAAACTCCGCGGCGTGGCCTGTTTCCCAAAGTGGCCAACGTCGCCGACCTGTCAACGTCGCCGACCTTGCGGCGATTAGCCCCGCGCGCCACGCTGGAACAAGATTTCCATGAAGGCGATTCTCCTCGGAATGCTCCTGGCTGGCCTGTCCGTCAAGGCTGCGACACCCCCGGAACCCCGTTTCCGGCCGGTCAATGTCGACACCAACATTGCCATCGGCTACGGCCTGGCGATTGCCGACGTCGATGGAGATCGGCGTCCGGACATTGTGCTTTGCGACAAGTCGCAGATTGCCTGGTACCGCAATCCCGGGTGGGAGAAGTTCGTCATCGCGGAGAAACTCACCACCAACGACCACGTTTGTGTGGCGGCGGCGGACATCGATGGCGATGGGAAGGCCGAAATCGCTGTTGGGGCCGAGTGGAATCCGGGCGACACGGTTCATTCGGGTGCGGTGTTCTACCTGGTTCCTCCGGCAGACCGGACCCAGCGCTGGGAGGCTGTCCGGTTGCCGCACGAGCCGACGGTGCACCGAATGCGTTGGGTGCGGGACGAAGCCGGAGCTGCAAGCCTTGTGGTGGTCCCGCTGCATGGGCGGGGCAACAATGCTCAAAAGGGCGAAGGAGACGCCGTCAAGATCCTGCAATACCGGAAGCCCAAGGATCCCCGGCAGCCCTGGGCGGTAACCGCTGTTTCCCAACCGGGATGGCCAGCCCTCCACAAGACCCATAATTTTGATCCTTGCCGGACTTCGGGGGGGGCGGCGGGAGACAGTTTAGTGTTGGCGTCAAAGGAAGGGCTCTTTTTGGTGCCTGCCGGTGGCAAAGGGGCGTTGGTTCCGCTGGGGACCAATGAAATGGGTGGCAGTGGGGAAGTTCGCCTGGGGCACCTGCCGGGTGCGGAGTTTTTTGCGGCCGTCGAGCCGATGCACGGGAACACCCTGGCCCTTTACACGACCTCCGATCGCCCGGAAGGCCTGATGCAGCGGAAGGTACTGGATGAATCGCTGGTGGATGGCCATGCGTTGGCGTGTGGCGATCTCCTGGGAATCGGGAGAGATCAGATTGTGGTGGGGTGGCGGGCGATGAACCGACCGGGAGTGCGCGTGGGTTTGAGACTGTTTACACCGCTTGACGTTGCGGGCCAGGAATGGCGGATGACTGTCATCGATGACAACACCATGGCCTGTGAGGACCTGGCGTTGGCGGATCTCAATGGTGATGGACGGCTCGACATTGTCGCGGCTGGCCGGGCCACGCGGAATGTCAAAGTCTGGTTCAATGAACGGTAAGCCGTTCGCCGTTTGCCAGTCCGTCATCAAATCGGGCCCTGAGCCGTTCAACCCGGCGCCGGTTGACGCCCAAGTCCGAGTATCCAACCCGGGATGCCGAGCGGACTTCGATCGTGTGACCCGTCGGGTTGAGCAGAAACTCCACGTCGTCGACAAACCGGAACACCCGGGACCGAAACTCCGCACGCAGGTACCCGGGACCTTCCTGAACAATTGTCGCCCGGGGTTCCTGGCGGACGGTGCCGGCGAGTCGGGCAAAGGCGGCGTCTGGATCCCCGGAAAACCGGAGGGGCTCGACGTAATGGGACGGGCGATCGTCCTGACTGCACACGCAGTTCGGACTGTCGGGACAGGGCGTCAGACGCCCAAGCGTAAGACTGGAGGGAGGAGACGTAGCCATCTGTGCGAACCAAACGAGGCCCAGGAGACCTGCGCCCACAAGGGCTGAAAACCACCCGCGGCGCCGTTTCATCATGCATTTTAGAGCAAAACGCAGATTTCGCAGACGTTTTTCAAGTATTGATTATCCGGTTTACAGGCATAAACTTTCCAGTGTCGTCCGAAAAACTGATCCAGGACCGTAACCATTGAGGCTCAAAGTTTGACTTTGGATTGAGCGCTCCGTTTTACTCGCCGGCGCTTTGATCCCCGAATGGACGGTTAAAATCCGGGGCGCAGGCAAATTTACACATCGTGGCTGCCAAAGACGATTATCTGATCGATACGATGCTCGAGACGGGACTGCTCTCGTCCGAGCTGGTGGATGAAGGCCGCGCCGAGGCGGAGTCCAATGGCGAAGGGGTGCTCGACACCCTGGTGAAAAAAGGAGTGGTCGATCCCTCGGTGGTCACCATGGCCAAAGCCACCTATTTCGGGGTGGAATCCGTCAATCTGTCCGAGCTCAAGCTCACGGATGACGTCATTGGCCTGATCCCACGTCACGTCGCCAAGAAATTCAATGCGGTGCCGGTGGGCCAGAGTGACATGGGCGCGGTGGTCGTGGCCCTCAGCGATCCCTCGGACATCGATTCCGTGGACGGATTGCGGCACGCCCTGAACCGGGATGTTGAACTCCGGGTCAGCAGCACCGCCGACATCGAGAACGCCCTCAACAAGTACTATGGCGGTGCCTCCCGGGACGACGGGGGGATCGCCAAGATGATTCAGGATATCACCGAGGGCGAGGTGGAGGTCTCGGGGCTCACGGGCGATGTCGGCGAGGATGGTGACGCGGTGGATGCGGATGCCCCGATCATCAAGCTGGTGAACCAGGTGATCGTGGACGCGTTCAAAAAGCGGGCCTCCGACATTCACCTGGAACCCCTCGCGAAGCGATTCCGTCTCCGGTTCCGGATCGACGGTGTCTGTGTTGAACAGTCCGATCTCCCGAAACGGCTCCAGGCACCCATCATCGCCCGCCTCAAGATCCAATCGGGAATGAGCATTGCCGAGAAGCGCATCCCCCAGGACGGACGTATCAACACCAACGTCGGCGGCAAGACGATCGATCTCCGCGTTAACAGCATCCCGACGCAGCATGGCGAGTCCATCTGTATGCGTATTCTCGACAAGTCGGGATTGCGCCTGGGTCTGGCGGAGTTGGGCTTTTTCGCGGATGATCAGGCTTCCTTTGAGCGCCTGATCGGTCTACCCGACGGCATCCTGCTGGTCACGGGTCCCACCGGTTCCGGAAAGACCACGACCCTTTACTCCTGCCTCAACTACATCAACCGGCCCGACCGCAAGATCATCACGGTCGAGGACCCGGTGGAGTACATGCTCGCCGGCATCAATCAGGTGCAGGTGAATGAGCATATCGGGTTCACGTTCGCCCATGCACTGCGCTCGATGCTCCGCCAGTCGCCGAACGTGATCATGCTGGGTGAAATTCGCGACTTGGAGACGGCGTCGATTGCGATCAACGCCTCCCTCACCGGTCACTTGGTATTCTCCACATTGCACACCAACGACGCTCCGTCGGCGGTTACCCGTTTGATCGACATCGGCGTGAAACCCTTCCTGGTGGCGTCTTCGGCTCGCTGCTTCATGGCACAGCGTCTGGTTCGCAAGGTTTGCAAGAACTGCGGGGCCCCGACCACTCTCAGTGACAAGGAAGCCCAGTCTCTCAACATCACCGCGGAGCAGTTGCAGCAGGGAACGCCGCGCAAGGGCCGGGGTTGTTCCGAATGTAACAAGACCGGATGCCGGGGACGTTTCGGCATTTTCGAGATCTTCCTGGTCCAGGATGAGGTTCGCCGGTTGATCTTCGAAAAGGTTCCGTCGAATGTACTACGCCGCAAAGCGTTGGAGCTTGGGATGAGGACGTTGCGTGAGGACGGCACCCGAAAAGTCTTGGCCGGACTGACCACGGTGGATGAAGTCGTCCGGGCCACGGTAAGTGAGCACTGACCCGGAAAACATGGCAATGCAACTGCTCGACTGACGCAAACGTTTTTACCCCGCTTCCAAAGGATTCTCCATGTCGTATCAAATGTCCGATCTGTTGCAGTTGGTGGTGTCGGAAGGCGCCGCCGACTTGCACATCCGGGTGGGCATCCCCCCGGTCATCCGCCTTCACGGGATTCTACATCGGGTGGAAGGCCCGATCCTCAAGCCGGAGGACACCGAGGAGCTCATGCGCTCCATCACGTCGGAAGACCACATTCAGCATATTCGGGAAAAGGGCGGGGCCGACTTTGGGTTCGCCTTCGGTGAGCTTGCCCGGTTCCGCGTCTCGGCCTTCAAGGAAAAGGGCAATTTTGCCCTCGTGCTGCGCCAGATTCCCAGCAAGTTGCTGACGATGGAGCAGATTGGCATCCCGCCGAGCGTCAAGGAGTTGCTCTGGCGGCCGCGCGGTCTGGTCCTGGTGACCGGTCCGACGGGCTCCGGCAAGACCACTACGCTCGCCTCGATGATTAACATCATCAACGAGGAACGTGACGAAGCCCACATCATTACAGTCGAGGACCCGATTGAGTACTACCACAAGCATAAGAAGGCGGTGGTGACGCAGCGAGAGGTCAACGTCGACGTTCCAAACTTCGCAGAAGCCCTTCGCCGCGCGCTGCGGCAGGATCCGGACTGCATCCTGGTCGGTGAGCTCCGCGACTTGGAAACCATGGAAGCGGCGATCACCGCAGCCGAGACCGGCCACTTGGTGTTCGGCACCCTCCACACCACCGGCGCCGCCAAAACCATTGACCGCATCACCAACGCGTTTCCGACCAACCAGCAGGAAATGATCCGCATCCAGCTGTCGACGGTGTTGCAGGCGGTGATCTCGCAGCTCCTCATTCCGCGCATCGACAAGCCGGGCCGCGTGGCGGTGTTCGAGATCATGGTGAACACGCCGTCCATCGCGGCTCTGATTCGTGACAACAAGTCCTTCCGAATCCAGTCGGACATCCAGACGGGCGCCAAATTCGGCATGGTGACGCTGGACAGCTTCCTGCTGGAGAAATTTGAGGCCGGGATGATCGCCGAGGAGGAAGTCCTGACCAAGGCGCAGGACCCCACCACCATTGTTCAGAAGGTGCAGGAGCTGAAAGCCGCCAAGGCGGCCGCTGCTGCCGAAGAAAACCGCCGCTAAACCGCCATGGCCGACGCCGTTACAGACCCATTGCTGCTCCTGCTCCGTGACCGGGGCATGTTGGATGACCTCCAGTTTGAGGAGGTCAGCCAGGAAGCCAGTCGCAGTGGCAAGCCCATCCTCCAGGTCATCGAGGATTATGGTCTGATCGACAAGGACATGGTTCTTCAAATGGTGGCCGACCACTTGGGAACCTCGGTGGTGACCATCGACGAGGGCTCCATTACGCCGGATGTGGTGGCCGCTGTTCCGGGCGACAGCGCCCGCATGTACCAATGTGTGCCGGTTGCCCTGTACGGGGACACGGTGCAAGTCGCCTTGGTCGACCCCCTGAACCCTGCGGTCCTGGATGAGCTGGGTTTTACGGTTAAACACCAGCTTCAGCTGGTGGTGGCCGACCCTTCGTC
>JBGAPN010000355.1:0-5556 GCA_044221235.1 Limisphaerales bacterium | reverse complement strand
GCGATCCCGGGCCGGCTTCAAAGCGGACCCTGAGGCGGCGATGGCGCTCTTGAAGGTGGGGAATTCGCCCGTCCGCCCCAGGCTGGATCCGGCGGAGTTCGCCGCCTATACCCTGCTGGCGAGCACGCTGTTCAACCTGGACGAAACGGTCACCCGCCCATGAATCCCGAACCCTTCGACGTTGAACACTTCGGAGCCGGCCTGACGCGGCGCCAGTTCCTGGGACGCTCCAGCACCGGGATCGGAGTGGCGGCCCTCGCATCCCTGCTGAATCCCGCCCTGCTTCGCGCCGACGGATCTGGTCTGGGCGGAATCCCGGGGTGCCATTTCATCCCGAAGGCGCGCCGAGTGATTTTTCTGACCCAGGCTGGAGCGCCGTCGCAGTTGGACCTTTTGGACTTCAAGCCCGGACTGAAGGCGCGGTTCCGCGAAGAGTTGCCGGACTCGGTCCGTGGCGGGCAGCGGCTGACCGGCATGACATCGGGTCAGAAGAGTTTCCCAGTGGCCCCGTCGCCCTTCGCGTTTTCGCAGTACGGGCCATCCGGTGCCTGGTTTAGCGAGTTGCTGCCCCACACCGCCCGCGTCGCGGAGGAACTTTGTGTGATCCGGTCGCTGCACACGGAGGCGATCAACCATGATCCGGCGATGACGTTTCTCCAGACGGGCAGCCAGGTGGCAGGAAGGCCGTCGATGGGCGCCTGGCTCTCCTATGGACTGGGATCGGCGAACCAGAACCTGCCCGCTTTCGTGGTGATGATCTCCCGCCCGAGCGGACCGACTAACGCCCAGCCGCTCCATGAACGGATGTGGGGGGCAGGTTTCCTGCCGTCGGTGCACCAGGGGTCGCGATTCAGCCCGGGCCGGGATCCGGTGCTGTTTCTGTCGAATCCGCCGGGGATCACCGATGCGCGCCGGCGTGGAATGCTCGACGACGTCGCCGCCCTCAACCGGATCCGCCTCGAAGACTATCAGGACCCGGAAATCGAGACCCGTATCGCGCAATATGAGATGGCCTACCGCATGCAGGCGTCGGTGCCGGAGCTGGCCGACCTTTCCAAGGAGCCGAAGTCCACCTTTGAGCTCTACGGGCCGGAATCCTCAAAGCCCGGGACATTCGCCTCCAACTGCATCCTGGCGCGTCGTTTGGCGGAGCGCGATGTCCGGTTTATCCAATTGTATCACCGCGGCTGGGACCAGCATGACAACCTGCCGTCCGGAATCCGTTCCCAATGCAAGGACACGGACCAGCCGTCCGCGGCCCTGATCCAGGATCTGCGCCAGCGCGGCCTGCTGGAAGACACGCTGGTGATCTGGGGTGGGGAGTTTGGACGCACAGTGTTCAGCCAGGGCCAGTTGACCGAGACGACTTTTGGCCGCGACCACCATCCCCGGTGTTTTAGCATATGGATGGCTGGGGGTGGCATTCGCGGGGGAATGGTCCATGGGGAAACCGATGACTTCTCCTACAACATCGTGAAGGACCCGGTTCACATCCACGACCTCAACGCAACCATCCTGCACTGCCTGGGACTGGATCACACCCGGCTGACCTACCGTTACTTGGGCCGCGATTTCCGGTTGACCGACATCCACGGCGACGTGGTCAAGGCGGTCCTCGTCTAGATTAATGGTTCCCCCGGCCGAAGTCCGCCCGCTCAACCGGTATGTCACCGAACCGCGAACGTTTCAGTGTCCGGCCGATGGCGGACTGGACGAGCACGTCTACGCTTCGTTGTAGGCTCTCTCGAGTTCAGCTACGTCGAGCTTCACCATCGTCATCATGGCGTCCATCACAGCCTTCACCTTCCTGGGGTCCTGATCACCGATCAGCTCGGTGAATCGTCTCGGGACAATTTGCCAGGAGAGACCGAAGGGGTCTTTGATCCAACCGCATTGCGTGGGTGTTGCTCCTGCCTTCACAAGCTTGTCCCAGTACTCATCCACTTCGTTCTGATCCGCACAATCCACGTAGAGCGAGACTCCCTCAGAGAAGCTGAAGTACGGGCCTCCATTGTAGCCCATGAAACGTTGACCCCCGACGACGAACTCGGCGGAACGGATGGGACCCTCCTTGCCCGTGCGGGCGACGTTGCGTACTTCGGAGTTCGGAAACGTTGCAGTGTAGAACTCGATCGCCGCTTCGAGCTGGTCGTTGAACATGAGGAACGGCGTCACTTTGTTCATGGGAGTGTCTCGTCTGTGAGGTTCAAGACGTCGCTTCGAAAATGGACCCGGCTGGGATGACGCTGGCGGCGGAGATCAGGCGAGGATGCCGCGGATCACTTCGCTGCCGGGCTTGGTGACGTTGGTGAGTCGCATGTTCACGCCGGAGACGGGATAGGTGAACTTGAGGTGATCGAAGCCCAGCAGGTGCAGCATCGTGGCGTGGAAGTCGTGCACGGAAACGCGGTCGACCACGGATTGGTAGCCGAAATCATCGGTCTCGCCGTAGCTCAGCCCGCCCTTCACGCCGCCGCCGGCCATCCAGAGGGTGAAGGCGCTGGGATTGTGATCCCGCCCGATGAACTGCATTTCCATGCCGCTCCGGTTCTCGCGCATTGGGGTCCGCCCAAACTCGCCGCTCCAGACAATCAGGGTTTCGTCCAGCAGTCCGCGCTGCTTGAGATCGGTGATCAAGGCCATGAGGGGACGGTCGACACTCTGGCACTTGCCCTTGAACCCGGCATTGAGCGCCTCGGACTCGCCCGCACCGTGGGAATCCCAGCCCCAGTCGAAGAGCTGGATGTACCGGACGCCGCGCTCGGCCAGGCGCCGGGCCAGGAGGCAGTTGTTGGCAAACGACTCCTTGCCGGGTTCGGTGCCGTAGAGTTGGTGGATGCCGGCGGGCTCGCGGCTGATGTCGAAGGCATCGCTGGCGTCGACTTGCATCCGGAATGCCAGCTCGTATTGCGCAAGGCGGGTCAACGTCTCAGGGTCCCCGACCTCCTTCGCCGTGCTTTCGTTGATCTCGTTCAAGGCGTCCAGGGTCCGGCGTCGCAGACCGCGGGTGATGCCGGCCGGATTGGAAAGGAACAGCACCGGATCGCCCTGGGAGCGGCACTGAACCCCCTGGTAAACGGAGGGGAGATATCCGGCGCCCCAGACCGATTTGCCGGCATCCGGGTTTTTACCGCCCGACGTGAGGACCATGAATCCGGGCAGGTTCTGGTTGTCCGACCCCAGTCCGTAGGTGGCCCAGGCGCCGGAGCTGGCGCCTCCCGGATTCTGTGTGCCGGTATGCATGAGCAGCTGGGCGGGGCCGTGGTTGAACTGGTCGGTGTACATCGACTTGATGAAACACACGTCGTCCACCACGGAGCCGAACAACGGCAGGCGGTCGGAAACCCACTGGCCGCTCTGGCCGTGCTGTTGGAAAGGATACTGGGACCCGAGCATCTTCGGGACCCCCTGGATGAAGGCGAAGTTTTTCCCAGCAATGAGGGACGCAGGGCAGTCCTGTCCGTCGAGCCGCTTGAGCTCGGGCTTGTAGTCAAACAACTCCAGCTGGCTGGGCGACCCGGCCATGTGCAGATAAATCACCCGCCGGGCACGCCCGAGGCTGGGCGGCGAGGTGGGAACCAGGGGATGGGCCGCATCGCGGACAAGTCCGGAGCCGGCGCCCCAGGCGCGGCCGCTGGTGGTGGCCAGCCAGAGCGCACCCAATCCGCTGGCGCAGTCGCGGAGAAAGTGGCGTCGCGTGGATTGCAGCAGGACGTCGTGCCTCAGATGGGATTCGAGCGGGTTCATGGCATCGGGACGGTTGAATGCGGTAGCGGCGGAATCAGCGGTTGAGGGCGAGGTCGAGGTTGAACAGCGTATTGGCCACGAGCACCAACGCGGCACGCTCGGGCGTCGGGCCGAGTTTGTCGGCCGAGCTTCGGTCCTGGGCGAAGTCCTCCAAGGCCCCCTGATGGAGCTTCATGAGACTGTCGACCATGGAATCCGGCGGCGGCTGCAGGGTCAGGAGCCGACAGGCGTAACGGATCTGCTCGCGCGGCGTGTCGGCGGCGGCCTCCATGCGGTTCGCCAGGGACTGGGCCATCTCGATGAAGGCCGGGTCATTCAGGACGGTGAGGGCCTGGAGCGGAGTATTGCTCGGAATGCGGCGCGCCGTGCAGGCATCGCGGGTGGGGGCATCGAAGGTGAGAAACACCGGATACCCGCTGGTTCTCTTCTGATAGGTGTAGATCGCGCGGCGGGACCGGTCGGCGTCCTGGGAGGTGTTCCATCGTTCTCCGCTGTACACCGAATTCCAGACGCCTTCGGGCTGGGGCGGATAAACCGGCGGGCCAAACTGTTTGTCCGACAGCGTGCCCGACCATGCGAGGGCCTGGTCCCGCACCATCTCTGCGGTGAGCCGGGCCCGGGGTCCGCGGGCGTAGAGCCGGTTGCCCGGGTCCAGCGTCACGAGGGCCGCCGGAGCGTGGGCGCTTTGGGCATAGGTGGAGGATAATGCCAGTTCGCGGAGGAACCGCTTGATGGACCAGTGCCAGTCTCCCCGGAGTCTCAGGGCCAGGTAATCCAGGAGTTCCGGATGCGTGGGCGCCGCGCCGCTGGTGCCGAAATCCTCCAATGTTTCCACGATGCCGTGACCGAACATTTCGGCCCAGAGCCGGTTTGCCAGCACCCGTGCCGCCAGCGGATTCGCGTCGCCGACCAGCCATTGGGCCATATCGAGCCGGCTGAGGTCATGGCCCACCTTCGGAGGTTGGACGATGTCTGGAATGCCCGGTTGAACCGCCTCGTCGCGCGATGCCCGATTGCCCCGGATGAATACCCGGGTCTCGCGCAGTGCGGGGTGGCTCCGCTCCAGCAAGACCGGGACGCGGGTGCCGGGGACATCCTTCGTCCGGTCGTTGAGCGCCTGGAGTGCCTTCCATTGTGCCCGGCGATCCGGGGCGTTGGCCATGTCGGTCAGGCGGGTGTCGGTGGTCGCCGAAAGCTGGAAATCCTTGAGCACACACCCCTGCACACCGCTGTTGGATGCGATTCCATGTTCGAATAGCAGTTCGAGGGTGGCGTCGGCCGGAAGGTCCAGCGGCTTCGACAGGACCATGACTGCCTGGCGTGGCGAGGTCATGACCGGGTAGCTGCCGAAACCGCCGCCGGCTCCAATCACCGCGAACGGATCAAAGGGCCCTTCCAGATAATCGACGATCACCTCCTGTAGCGTGACGGGGTCGTTGGTGGCCCCCTCGCCCGGCTTCACCACCGACAGCCGGACTTTGGAGATGATTTGTCCCCGTTCCGGGAGTCCCTTGGGATCGTAGGCCAGCGGGAACAGGTCGACCTTCAAGGCGGTCAGACCCGGGATGGACGGGAATTGCAGGCGGTATTCCACCTTGACGGGCAGGGTGCCACTGGCGCGGATGCGTCCGTCGGAGGCCACCGTCAGAGTTCCGCCGCTGGCCTTGGCCGAGGCCGGCACGACAGACTTCCAATCGCTGACCTGGGCCAGGTGGGTCTGTCCGGCGGCATTCAGGGTCTCGCGCAGGCTCCGGATGTCCCGTTGCACCTGGGTGAGTTCCTCCCGTTTCGCCATGTCCTTGGCGAAGA
>JBGAPN010000354.1:0-5604 GCA_044221235.1 Limisphaerales bacterium | reverse complement strand
CAGGAAGCAAAAGAGGGGGATACCGCGTGGTGCTTCGGCGATGCGTTCGGCCATCCAGAGCCGGTAGCGAATTTCTCCCAGGGACCGCATGATCCAGGCGGACTGGAGGTTTCGCGCGGCCACCAGCAGGCTGGTGGCGGTCAGGGATATGGCGAGCAGTGGCCAGGCGGAAAAGACGACGGCCAGGAGAACGTTGACCGGAATCCCGAACTTCCATCCCAGGCGCCGGGCCACGGGATTGCCCTCCAGAACGAGGTTGGGAGTTGCCAGGAAGGTGGAACCCAGGTCGCAGGCCCGCGCAAAACCAACGACGGCGACCAGGAGCCACCACTCCGGTGAACCCAACGGAACAAACTCGTCCAACGCTTGCATTGCCATGGGCTCCTGAATCCGGCGGGAGCAAGCTACGGCTTGCCGTAGATGTCGTCGGGCCGGACCAGCTGGGGCTCGGTGGTCCGCCAGGTGGCGCCCGCGCCCTCAATGCTCCGGAAGAAACAGCTTCGGTAGCCCTCGTGACAGGCCGGTCCCGTCTGCTCGACACGGATCAGCAGGGTGTCCCCGTCGCAGTCGAAGGCAATGTCCCGGATCACCTGCACGTGGCCGCTCGACTCCCCCTTCATCCAGAACTTCTTGCGGGAACGGCTCCAGAACCAGGTGCGGCCGGTCTCCACCGATTTTTCCAGCGATGCGCGGTTCATCCAGGCCATCATCAGGACGCGCCCATCGCGTTGGTCCTGGATAATGGCGGGAATCAGGCCGTCGGAGTTCCATTTGAGTTGATCGTAGAAGCTCATGGGAAGATCAGCGGGTCGGCAGGAATCCGAAGAAGACGGCGCCCATCAGGCAGATGAAGGCCGCCACATGGTTCCACTGAGGCCGAATATTAAAATAGAAGAGGGCGAAAATGACAAAGACCAGAAGGGTGATGATCTCCTGCAGGATCTTCAGTTGGTAGGGGGTATAGACATTGCTTCCCCACCGGTTGGCGGGGACCTGAATGACGTACTCGAAGAAGGCAATGCCCCAGCTGGCTAGGATGGCCAGCCACAGGGGCGCCGACTTGTGCTTAAGGTGGCCGTACCAGGCCAGTGTCATGAAGACATTGCTGGCCACCAGAAGCACAACTGGAAACCAAAGGGACTGCGTGAGGGATTGCATGAAGGTCAGATCATCCGGACGGGCAGCCCCTGCTGACGGAGGTAGTTCTTCACCTGCCCGACACTGAAGTCACCGAAATGGAAAATGCTGGCCGCCAGGACGGCATCCGCATGCCCCTGGAGCAGGACTTCCGCCATGTGTTCCAATCGGCCTGCACCTCCACTGGCGACAACCGGAACACTCACACTGTCACTGATCTGACGGGTAATCCCGAGATCAAATCCGGCCCGGGTTCCGTCCGCGTCGATGGAGTTCACGACTAGTTCGCCGGCTCCCAGCGCGACCGCCCGTTGCGCCCACTCCAGGGCGTCCAGTCCGGTGGCCTGACGACCCCCGCGGGCAAAGACCTCCCAGCGGTCCGGACTGGCCCGCTTCACGTCGAGGGACACCACGATGCACTGGCTTCCAAATTTTTCGGCCCCGGCCCGGATCAGGTCGGGATTTGAGATCGCTGCCGAGTTGATGCTCACCTTGTCCGCCCCGGCCAGGAGCATGGTGCTCATGTCATCGACCGTGCGAATTCCTCCTCCCACCGTCAGCGGCATGAAGCAGCGATCCGCTGTGCGCTCAATCACATCCACCATGGTGGATCGACCGTGGGCGGTGGCCGTGATGTCGAAGAACACCATTTCGTCCGCCCCCTGGTCGTTGTAACGCACGGCGAGCTCGACGGGGTCCCCCACATTCCGGAGCCCGCCCTTCTCCGCGACACCGAACTGGACGCCACGGGTGACGTGGCCGTCATGGACGTCGAGGCAGGGGATGACCCGTCGTGCGAGCATGCGTGAGGGGCGGTGGATGGGGTTGGGAGGGACGAAAAAGCCCGCCGGGTTTGGCGGGCTGACGCGGGTCTGGGCGGTTTTTCAGGCCGGCCCGAACTTGCCACCGTTGTTCTTGATCTGCTTGTCGGTGTAAAGCAGCGTGTTCAATGAGTTCATGGGATCCTTGGCGGAGAATTTATAGCCGAGCTTCGCCACGGCATCCAGGATCTCCGGTTTGGTGAGGGGCTTGGACTTGGTTGCGGCGAGAACAGCCTCCTTCAACGAAAGGCTGTTTTGGGCCCGCACGCTGCGCCCACCCCCGGTTGTCAGATCGGCCGATGCGGCACCCAGCGCGGCGTTGATGCGGGCGAGCTCTGCCTCCAGGACCGCCTTCCGCTTGGAAAGGGAATCACGGAGGGCGGTGAACTGTTTCAATGGATCACGTTTCATCTTGGGATCGCCATAATACTGCCATCAATCTTCATGACAAGCGAAGTTTCTCATGTTGGATTGCTTGAATAAAAAGCCAATGAGGGGGCCTTCTAAATGACGGGGATGAATCGCATGTTGAATCGAAATCGAATCAATGTCGCCGTGCTGCATGAAGGCATGAGGGCGTGCAACGCCATCGACACAAATATTCACGCTTCGATCGTTGACCGCCGGGTCCTCGTGCTCTTGATTGGCCGCGTATGAAGTGGACTGTTGGTTCCAGAAGTTTTGCGGCGGTGTTGATGCTCGCCGCGGCAGGCTGCGCCTCGGGAGTCAAGAACCCGTCCGGCGTGCCGGTGACCGTGATGAAGCCGGACGAGCAGGGGTTTGTCGCCGGGTCCGGAATCGAATCTCAGGATCTGGTCTCGGTGACGGATAAGATGGCGCGCAGCCTCCAGAGCAACCCGGCCATCAGCCAGTTTAGCCCTGGCGTTCCCCGCATCGTCATTCTTCCGGTGGAGAACGGGACCCGGTTTCCGATCAACAAGGAGCTCTTTACGGCACGTATTCAGGCCCAGTTGAACAGCAAGGGGCAGGGTAAGATGATTTTCCTCGCGCGGGATCGGATGGGCGCCCTTGAACAGGAACGCCAGCTCAAGCAGGAGGGGCGTGTCACCGCCAGCAGTGATCCCCAAATACAGGAGTTTAAGGGTGCGGACTTTTTTTTGACCGGGAAGCTTCTCAGCCTGACGACCCAGGCCAAGGCTGGAGTCAGCGATTATGTCCTGTACACCTTCCAGCTCATCAATGCCCGGAATAGTGACATCGTCTGGGAGGATTCGGCTGAAGTGAAGAAGCAGTCGATTGAGGATGCGGCCTACCGGTGAGACGCCGCATTTCCCAACTGGGTCCCGTCTTGGGGCTGCCCTGGCTTGTGCTCCTGGCCATGGTGCTGGCGGCCGGGTGTGCTTCCGTGAGCCCGGAGGAGCAAGCCCGGAGGGATCGGGTGCTCTCGCTGGTGCAGACCGGTTCGGCGGCGCTGCGCAATGGCAATTACGCCGTCGCCAAGTCGGATCTGGATGCGGCCCTGCTCCAGATTGGCGCCAACTCCGCGGGTGATTCCACGGCCAAAGAGGCTCGCGGGATGTTTAATCCGGAGTCGGCCAAGACGTTCAAAGGTGAACCCTATGAACGGGTGATGGCCTTTTACTACCGCGGCGTCCTCTACTGGATGGATGGCGAACCGGACAATGCGCGGGCCGCCTTTCGGAGTGCGGCCATCCAGGATCAAAGCCCGGAATTGGGCATCACCCAGGCCGACTGGGTGCTCCTCGACTACCTGGACGGTCTGGCCACGCTGAAGCTGGGAGGCGATGGATCGGATGCCTTCCGTCGGGCGGAAACCGAAGCCCGACTCAACAAGCCGCCGGCCTATGATCCCAAGGCAAACGTCCTGGTGTTTCTCGAAATGGGACGCGGCCCCACGAAGTACGCGGCAGGGGAATACGGAGAGGAGCTGAAGTTCCGTCCGGGAACCGTGAATGACCCGATTGCGGTGTTGAAGGTGGGGGCGACCCAGGTGCGGGTGGGGCCGTTCGACGACCTGACCTACCAGGCAACAACGCGGGGAGGGCGGGTGATGGACCACGTGCTTCAGGGGAAGGCGGTGTTCAAGAGCACCACCGACGCCCTCGGAACCGGGGCGATCATCGCGGGAGCCGGAGTCGCCATCGCCGGGGATTCCAACACGACCCGGAACGTGGGTCTGGGCCTGGTGGCCGCCGGGGTGATCAGCAAGATCATCAGTGCCGCCACAACTCCGGCGGCGGACACCCGGCAATGGGGCAATCTCCCCAATCTTCTCAGCGTTGCCGCGCTTCGGTTGGATCCCGGTAGCCACACGCTGGACGTGGAGTTTCAGGATACCGGCGGCCGCGCCGTGATTACCCGAAAGGTCCAGTTTCAGGTGGTTCCGGGACGTGATACGGTTTTGTACGTGAGCGACCGAAATGATTGAGCATCGAGCCGAGACCCCGACGAACCCGCTTTCTTCAACCTTCCATGAATCGAATCCTCATTCTCATCATTGGCCTTGCCGCCTTGGCGGTGACCGGCTGCTCCAGCACCAAGAACTCGTCGGCATTGGCGCCTGAGGTGGCGGCGAAATACCAGGGAATGGACCCGGGAGTGAACTACTCGATCGCCCCGGCCGGCTTCTCTGAAGCCCGGATGCCGGACGGCCGGCTGCAGGTGGCCGCCCAGCTACGCAACAAGGAGAACCGCCGGATCCAGGTGCAGGTGCAATGTGTGTTCAAGGATACCCAGGGATTCTCCACCGGAGATGAAACCCCTTGGGAGAATGTCATCCTGACGGAAAACGCCACCGAAACGGTCCGATTCACATCATTGAACAACCAGGCGGCGTCCTATACGGTCCGAGTTCGCCAAGCGCGTTGAGCTCCAAGAATTCCTACTTTCCACCGTGCCCATGAACCTCCGAATCCTCATTCCGTCGGCCGCGATCCTCCTCCTGGCAGCCGGCTGCCAAACGAAAGCGCCCCAGCGGGAAATCGTCCTCTCCCTGACGAGCGCACTGCCGGTCAGCTATTCCGGTATCGTGGTGGTCGATGGCAAGAAGGAGACCGTGAGCGGCCGGACCCCGGCTGAACTCCGGTTCACGGCACGCGAGGTCCAATGTGAGATCACCCAGGGGGGTGAAAACGGGCTTCTGACCATTGAAGCCAAGGCCGTGGACCTGCCGCAACGTGTCGAGATGGTCACGGGAACAACTGGGCCCAACACCACCGCGCAGGGCGAGGTCTCCTTCGATTGATTCCCCGCGGGAACGGGCGCGCCGGAACAATGGAACGTCATACTGGCTCAGGTTCATGAGGATCTTGGGGATCATCCCGGCCCGCTTCGCCTCGACCCGTTTTCCCGGCAAACCGCTCCACCTCATTGCCGGCAAGCCGCTCATCCAGCACGTCGTCGAGCGATGCCGGCTGTCCCGCATTCTTTCCGACGTCATTGTCGCGACCGACGATCCCCGCATCGCGACGGTTGCATCCCGGTTTTCCAGGGTATCGATGACCCGGGATGACCATCCCAGCGGTACCGACCGCATTGCGGAGGCGGCCTCCCGGGAGACCTGCGACGCGGTGGTCAACATCCAGGGCGACGAACCGCTGATGGATCCGTCGGTCATTGACGCGGTGGCGGGACTGCTCGTGTCGGGCCCGATGTCAACGGCGGC
>JBGAPN010000353.1:0-5631 GCA_044221235.1 Limisphaerales bacterium | reverse complement strand
ACCGATTCCCGGCAGCACCAGGGCCATTCCGTGCGCGATCACGCCACGGACCACTTTGTGGCGGCTGGCCCCCAAGGCCATCCGAATGCCGATGTCACGGGTGCGCCGGCCGACGTTGTAAGCGAGGACTCCATAGAGTCCGATCAGGGCGAGCACCAACGCCGTCAGTCCGAAGCTGGCCAGCAGGTCGCGGTTGAAGCGGCGGCCGGCGGTCGAGTCGGCGACTCGCTCGGACAAAACCCGAAAATCGCGCGTGGATGCGGCCGGTGCCACCGATGCGATCGCAGTCCGCACCGAAGTGACCAAGGCGGTAGATTCAAGGCTTGTTCGTAGCACCAAATGCATA
Organism: Limisphaerales bacterium; assembly: GCA_044221235.1. Lineage (GTDB taxonomy): Bacteria > Verrucomicrobiota > Verrucomicrobiia > Limisphaerales > UBA9464 > UBA9464. Next base: position 5,285 of record JBGAPN010000353.1, on the reverse strand, counting down.
CCCACCGGCACGGGCCATTGTTTCAAGGATAAGTAAAATTCGGGCTGCTCACCCCGCTCGAGACTGGATTGAACGGTGTTGCCGACCACACCGATGACTTCGACCCAGGGGAGTTCCAAGGTGGGAACGCCAAGCCGAAATCGTTTTCCGAGCGGATCCTCGCCAGGCCAATAGCGATCAGCCATCCGCTGGCTGATCACGCCGGGAAACGTGACATTTCTGAAGAGGATGGCGAAGTTCTGCGGAGTCAGTTCCAGACCGCCAGGAAGCACCAGGGGCGGCTCTGTTCCGTCAAAGACGCGGCCGCGCCGCAGTGGAATACCCATAGCCCGGAAGTAATCCCGACTCACCGTGTGATGGCTTGCCGTAGGGAACTGGCCTGCCTCCGGCACTGGCCGGTCCTGACGATAGAAGGCGTTGATACTCCGGTTGGAGGTAAACGGCAGACCCGAGGCGACCGCCGCCGACTCCACGCCGGGCAGGTGGCGAACCGCATCCACCACCCGCTCATAGTGTCGGGTAAACGTGCCTGGATCCTGCTGAAACTGCTCGGCCGGCGGCGCCGTCACTTCGAGTGTCAGGATCCGAGCTGCCTCGTATCCGGTGTCGACCTGCAGGAGCCGCTGCAGGCTGCGAATCATCAGTCCGGCGCCAACAAGCAGCATCATCGCAAGCGTGACCTGCCCGACAATCAGAAGGTCGGCCAACCGGACCCGGCCAGGGATCGAACGCGCTTCGGTTCAGGAGTGCTTGAGCGCGTCCACCAGATTGGGCTTCGAAATCTGTCCTGCCGGGACCAATCCAAAGACCAGTCCGCAAACCAGAAACACGCCCACGAGCAACAACAGCATCCGCCCGTCGAAGGCTCCGCCGTCGACCAGGGTCCGGACCTCCGATGGCACCAGGCGGACGGCAAACTCAAAACCCCACATGCCGACCAGCGCGCCCGCCGCACTGCCGAGAACGGCGAGCACGAGGCTTTCGACCAGCAGCTGCCGCAGCACCTGCCAGCGCGAGGCACCCAGCGCGGACCGGATTGCCATTTCGCGTCCACGCGCGAGCGACCGGGCGAGGAGCATGTTCGCAACATTGACGCATGCAATGAGCAGGACCAGGCCGACGGCGCCCAACAAGAGAAACAGCGGTGCCTGCGAACCGGCAGCCAGCCGTTCGCGCAGGGAGGTCACCACGACCGCAACCCCCTTGTTGGCCTCTGGATGCGTTTCCGCCAGCCGCGCGGCGATCGTGTCCAGATGAACTCGCGCCGCCTCGAGCGTCACTCCGGGTTTGAGGCGCCCTACCGCCTCCGTATTGCTGTGGTTCTCCCGCAGGTCGAGAAAGAACTCGTGTGCGAACGGCGCGAGGGCGGTCACAAGGACCGCCTGCCGGTAAAACCGGTATCCCTGTGGCAAAATGCCCACGATGACGAGCGTCCGACCGTCCAAATCAATCGAGCGCCCCACCAGATTGGGGTCGCCATCGAAAACCCGCTGCCAACCTTCGTGCGTCAACCAGGCCACGCGTTCGGCACCCGGCGTATCGTCATCCGGCCGCGATTTTAGCCGGCCCTCCGCGTCATGAAAGGCCGCCAAGCTGCTGAAGACGTCCTGCTGTTTCTGCCAGTCGAGGAAGTCAGGGTACGCGACGGGAATCAAGTCGCCGGTGCGGCTGCTTTCGGTCAGGTGCACCAGCCGATCGGGTTCGGGATACGGCAGCGGACGCAGGAATGTGGCATTGATCACACTGAAGATGGCGGTCGTGGCGCCGATGCCGAGCGCGAGCGTGAGTACCGCCACGGCGGTGAAACTGGGGCTTCTCAGCAACTGGCGGAGGGCGAAGCGAACGTCGTGCATGGAAAGGAAGCGGAAGGACCCGTTTTCAGTTAGGGTATGGGGATGGGCAGTGGGTTCATCTGCAGGGCGCTTCGTGGAGGAATCATGACCATCGATTCACTTTGCCCGCACCTCCGTCATTCACTCCTGAGCGCGATCATCGGATCGATCCGCGCGGCGTCGCGGGCTGGAAGCCAGCACGCCAACAACGCGGTGGTACTGAACAGCGCCACGATGCTCGCCAGCGTCAGCGGATCCACCGGGGACACCCCGTAAAGCTGGCCGGCGACCAGCCGCGAAACAGCCATGCTGAGGGCCAGTCCGGTCACACTTCCCGTGACCACAGGCCTCATCCCTTGCCGGATCACGAGCTCGTAGACGGTATGTCTCTGGGCTCCGAGCGCGAGGCGGACCCCGATTTCGCGACGCCGGCGTCCGACCAGGAACGACACCACTCCGTAGATTCCCATCATGGTCAGGCCCAAGGCCGCGGCGGCAAAGAACGCAATGAGTGCCATGGAGAATCGCCGGGCACCCGTGGCGTCCGAAACCACCTGGGCCATCGTCCGCATCCCCGCGACGGGCAACTGGCTGTCCAACGCCTTCACTTCATCGCGGACGGCGGACGCGAGATCCAACGGGTCTCCCTCGGCATGCAGGACCACCGTCATGGGCCGCCACGGCTCCTGCGCATGCGGAATGTAGAGTTGGGGCGGGACTTCAGACTCCAGGGAGCTGCTCTTCACGTCCGAAACGATGCCCACCACCGTTCGCCACGCTCCGGCCGCCATCAATCTTCGGCCCAGCGGATCCCGGGTGCCGAAGAACTGCCTGGCCATGACTTCGTTGATCACCACGACATTTGGCTGATCGGCAGAATCCTTCGCGGTGAAGACCCGTCCCTGGAGGATGGGAATCCTCAGGGCCGCAAAGTATCCAGGGGTTACGCATCGTCGTTGCGCCTTGGGCTCACTTCCCGGGCTGGCGGGGGGCTCCCCTTCCACTGAGAAGCTCCCTGCATTGTCGCCACCCCCCAGTGGCAGGTAAGAAATGGCTCCGACGGCGCGAACTCCTGGCAGGCCTTCAAGGCGTTCCGTCAAATGCTGGAAGAAGGTCGCGGGCCGCGCATTAAGATCGAAGACCAGCACGGATTCGGAACTGAATCCCGGTTGAACCGCGAGCACCCGGAGGAAACTTCGTATCATCAATCCAGCGGTCGTGAGAAGCACCACCGCCAGTGCGACCTCCGTGACTACCAATCCGCCGCGGACCCGGTCACGAACAACACCCCCTCCCCCTCGCCCTCCCTCGGAAAGAGAATTCCTCAGATCAAACCGTGACGCCTGAACCGCAGGCAAAAGTCCGGACACCACGCTCGTCACCAGCGCGGCCAGGACGATGAATCCCAGCACCATCGGATCCAGCGATGCCTCGTTCAGCCGCGAAGGTCCCGACGGGTTCAAGGCAAGAAACACCTTCAGGCAACCGACGGCGACGAGCAGGCCGAGTCCGCCTCCGATCCCCGCCAGCAGCGCACATTCGGTAAGGAGTTGGCGGACGAGGCGGCCGCGTCCGGCACCCAGGGCGGCGCGCAGGGCCATTTCCTGTTGCCGCGCCACACCCCGCGCCAGGAGAAGGTTGGTGACGTTGACACAGGCGATCACCATCAGGAGGCCGACTGCGGCAAAGAGGATCAGCAACGGATTGCGTGTTTTCCCCGACAGCTGTTCTCCCAGCGAAAGCAGACGCAGTCCGACCCCCTGGTGCGTCTCCGGATGGTCCTTGCTCCGCCGGGCTGAAAAGACGTCCAATTCCGACTGCGCCTGACGTGCATTAGTCCCGGGTTTCAAGCGTGCAACCACTGCCAGGCCGCGCTCCTGGTACGACTGCCAGTTGGACCAGCCACTGCCGTCATCCGTCGCCCGAAACGCCAGAGGCATCCAGACTTCAGTTCGGCCCGCAAACGGGAAAAAAGCCGGCCACTCCGCACCCCGTGGAAAATCGAACTCCCGCGGAAGGATGCCGATCACCGTGGACTTCCCGCCGTTGATGGAAATGTCCTTTCCCAGCAACGTGGGATCCCCGCCGAAACGCCGCTGCCACAGACCGTGGCTAATCAGGACAACTGGCATCCCTCCGGACACCTCTTCTTCACGAGTGGGAGTTCTGCCCAGCAGCGGGACAACCCCCAGGGTCTCAAAAAAGCCCGCCGTCACTCCCACGGCTCCCACACGTTCCGGATCAACCCCATCCGAAAGGTCGGCAGTCCCCGGATTGAACGCGGCGACACTGGCGAAACTCTGGGTCCGGTCACGCCATTCGGCCACGTCGGCATTGGCGGGCGGTATCAAGGGCAATCTCGAATTCGCGGCCGGATTCTCCGCCCAGATCACCGCCAGCCGGTCGGGTTCGGGGAATGGCAGGGCGCGCAGCAGAGCCGCGTGAATGAGGCTGAACATCGCCGCATTCGCCCCGATGCCGAGCGCAAGCGTGAGCACCGCCACTGTGGAGAAACCAGGGCTTTTCAGTAATTGCCGGAAGGCAAAACGGACGTCGTTCATAGGAAAGCGATGTGTGACACGTGACCACCAGACATGGAGCATCTCAGGACAGCGATCCCTCGAACTTTGGCCGAAGCGCATAGAGCATCCGAAGCCGTTCTTCGATCCAGGCTATGACCGCTTCTTGCACGGTGTTCATCGCTCATCCTTCATAACAATTCACTCACTCCTCAGGGCCTCCATCGGATCCACCCGTGCCGCGCGTCGCGCCGGAAGCCATGAGGCGAGCAGAGCCACGCCGATCAGAACCAGTGGAATTGTCGCGAACGTCAGCGGGTCGGTCGGCCGAATCTCGAAGAGCAGCGTCTGCAGCACCCGCGACAGGCCCAGGGACGCCGCCCATCCGACCCCCACACCCAGCCATGTGAGCTTCATTCCCTGCTTCAGGACTAGGCTCAGCACATCCCTCCGCTCCGCGCCCAGAGCCAGCCGCACACCAAGTTCACGCTGTCGTTGAGCCACCGAGTAGGCCAGCACGCCATAGACACCGCACGCTGCCAGGACGAGAGCAAGCCCCCCGAACAATCCGAGCAGACAGGAAGCGAACCGCGGTTGGGCCAGACTCTGGCTGACCCGCTCCGTCATGAGCTGAGATTCAGGAACGGGCAGGCCGGGAACGACCGATTTGATTTCGCGCTGGACGGCCGCACTCAGCTCCGACGGTGCCCCTGCGGCACGGATGGCCAACGTCGGGGTCTGCATAGGCCATTGCCAGCAGGACCAGAAGATTTCAGGTACGGCTTCGAGTGGCAAACCCAGCGACTTCACATCGCCAACGACGCCCGCGATTTCAAACCAGAACGGCACCCCCTGCCCATCCCTGGAGTCCAGCGGTCCTGGCGAGGTGGACAGCGTCACAAACTTTCCGAGCGGGTCCTCCCCGGGAAAGAAC
>JBGAPN010000352.1:0-5833 GCA_044221235.1 Limisphaerales bacterium | reverse complement strand
GCTCCCCTCCACCGCCTGTGAGGCCGTCCGTGTTCGGGGTCGTCCCGGCTGGACTGCTCATCGGCTCCGGCGGGCGGAATCGAAGGCTCTGGGTCATCCAGTCAGGCCGGGCGCGAATTCAGGATGGGCCAGGCGCAGATCCCGGAGAGAGAGTGGATGGACTCTTCCTCCAGGTAGTTCCTTCCGCTGCAATTTTCGAACCATTCTCAAACTTGCCCGATTCGCACCCAGTCCGTCGCGTTCTGCCTCGTTTTGGTCACCGCCGGATGGCTATCGTCGGGGCCGGTGAGCGACTTCGAAACACGTTTTGGCGGGTTGGCCCGGTTGTACGGGCAGGACGCGCTTTCGCGTCTGCGGAATGCCCACGTTATGGTGGTGGGCGTTGGCGGGGTCGGTTCGTGGACGGTCGAGGCCCTCACACGGTCCGGGGTCGGTGCATTGACCCTGGTCGATTTGGATGAAGTCTGCATCAGCAACGTGAATCGCCAGCTGCCTGCCCTTCAGGACACCGTCGGCCAGGCCAAGGCCGAGGTGCTTGCGGACCGAATCCGACGGATCAATCCCGAATGCCGCGTCACCCCGGTGCTGGAATTCTTCACCGGCGACACGGCAGACCGAATTCTTAGTGATTTTGCCCTGGCAGGGGGCCGATTCGTCGTGGATGCGATCGATTCCTCGACCAACAAATGCCAGCTGATTCTTGGGTGCCGGCGCTTCCGTCTCCCACTGGTGCTGTGCGGTGCCGCCGGCGGTCGGACAGATCCCACCCGGGTCCGAATCACCGACCTCGCCCAAGTCACCCACGACCGACTGTTAAGCGACGTCCGCAAACAGCTTCGGCGCGAACACGGGTTTCCCGGCGATGCAACACCCTGGAATCTCCCAGCCGTTCACTCCACGGAGACTCCCGTCCTGCCACTGCCGGATGGCTCGGTCTGTGAGGCCACCAAGGCCCCGACGACACCAGGGGAATCCCCCCGATTGAACTGTCGTGACGGCTATGGGTCGGCGGTGTTCGTCACCGGGGCCTTCGGGTTTTCCATGGCCTCCTGCGTCGTGGGCCATCTGGTCGCCGGGGTTTCCGGTGTTGAAAACCTGTCTTGAATTCCCATGCACCGGCGGGAACCCCGGATATTCTCCGCGGAGTCGGCGACGGGATTTTGAAACTCACTACCCGGTGCCGGTGTCCTTCAACGCACAATCGAAAGGTTTCAACGATGCCAGCAATGCACGAAGTTGAGTTTGAAATCCACGGCAGCGACATGCAGTTCGTGGAGGTCATCCTGGATCCCATGGAGGCTGCGGTAGCCGAGGCCGGTGGCATGATGTACATGGATCCGGGGATCGAGATGGAAACAATTTTCGGGGACGGTTCGGGTCAGAACCGCGGCATTCTCGGTGCCTTGCTGGGGGCGACCCGGCGCGTCGTTACGGGGGAATCCCTGTTCATGACCGTGTTCCAGAATCGTGGCCAGGGTAAGCAGAAGGTAGCCTTTGGGGCGCCTTACCCCGGCAAGATCGTCCCGGTCCACCTGGCGGAGATTGGAGGCGAATTGATCGCCCAGAAGGACTCTTTCCTCTGCGCCGCAAAGGGCGTCAGCATCGGAATTGCCTTCAACAAGCGCATCGGGACCGGCCTGTTCGGTGGCGAGGGGTTCATCATGACCCGGCTCACGGGCGATGGCTGGGCTTTCATTCATGCCGGCGGCACCCTTCTCGTCCGTGATTTGGCCCCGGGGGAAGTGCTCCGGGTGGACACCGGTTGCGTCGTTGGATTCCAGAGAACCGTCGACTTCGACATCCAGTTTGTCGGCGGGATCAAGACAGCACTATTCGGCGGTGAGGGACTTTTCTTTGTCACCTTGCGTGGTCCGGGTCGTGTCTGGCTGCAGTCGCTGCCCTTCAGCCGCATGGCCGATCGGATTGTGGCCGCAACCCGGGCCGGAGGAAGGCGTGAGGAAGGGTCGGTCCTGGGCGGACTGGGCCGGATGCTCGACGGGGACAATTCCTAGTCGACTACTCCTTCAGGCCCTTGGTGTCGGTGAAGGTCAGGGTGTCCGTGCCGGACTGAATCAGGTTTTCCGGCAGATCCTTCCAAGGCACCTCAAAAACCGGTACCGGCTGGCGGAATCCCTTGACGGCAACCGGCTCGAGTTGGAGGCAGCGGGCCGCCAAATCAGGCAATCGTTCCTTCAGCTCCAGGTAGGTGGTTTCACCAATGATGATCCGACCTCGGCCGGAAACGCCTTCCAGGCGCGACGCAAGATTCACCTCCCGGCCAAAGACCGTATAATTGAGGATGTGGCTGTCACTTCCCATGAGGCCGACGGTCATGTAGCCGGTGTTGATTCCGGAACCCAACGAGAGCTGGGGAAGCAACGGCAGCAAAGGCTGTCCAGCCGCAGCGCGTTTCACATTCTCCGCGTCGCGACGCCGACTTTCGACCTCCCGTTCCTGATTCAGCCGGTGCATCGCCCGCTGCGCTTCGACAGCGGCGCAAACAGCATCCACTGCATGGCTAGGATTCGGTGTCGGTGCCCCCCAAAAGGCCATGACGCAATCACCAATGTACTTGTCCAAGGTACCCCGGTGCCGCTTGACGACATCGGCAATCGTAGCCAGGTAGAGGTTAACGGTCTGGAGCACCTCCTCGGATTGGCGTTCGTAGTAGGCTTCGGCCGCGGCACCTTGCAATCCTGCGGCCTTCACGTGTTCCTCGGCCGCCGATTGTGCCCGGTCCGTCAGTTCCGTGAAGCCCCGGACGTCGGCGAAGAACACGGTGAGCTTTTTTCGGGAACCTCCAAGTCCAATGGTATCGGCCCGCAAGAGTTCCTTTACCACGTAAGGTGATACGATTTTTGAAAAGATGCCGCGAACCCGCTGCCGCTCCCGCTGCTCGAAGACACCGCGGTAGGTGAGCATCAACGCGTAATTCAGCGTCATCCCGGAGAGCAGAGGATGGGCAATCGGAAGCCACCAACGAAACTGTTGATACCCTTGGTCAGCCACGGTAACCCAGAGCAATCCCAAGGCGACAAGAGCCAGGCCAGCCCCCGCCGGGCGCAGTTTCCAGGTGGACCACGAGGCCAACAAGGAAAGCGATCCGACAATCAGGTAGGTCCATCCTGCGGAAGCCGGCCGCACAAACTGGCCTCGGAGGACGGAATCCGCGACATTCAGATAGGTGCTGGGAAGGAAATCCACCTCTGCGAGCGGGGTGGACCCTCGGTCGGCGATGTTGTTCCCTGTAGCCGTGGAGCCAACGATCACCAGGGTATTTGTCCATCGGGTGGATGGCGGTTCATTGGTGAGCCATTGACGCCGAACGCCATCGGCCAGGACCCCGATTAGGCCTTGGCTCGGAAACTTCTCCACATTGGTGACTGTGACACTCCAGTTCACCGGAAAGCGGTTGTCCGCCATGACGGGCAAGACCCGAACGCCGTGGCCATTGGTGCTCGTCAGCCGGATATAGCCCGGCTGGACGTCCGCATGATCCAGGTCCAAGCCCAAGCGTCGCGCGGCCAGCACGATTCCCATGTGCCAAACCCGCTTCGGAACAAACGGAGAATCGACTTTCATCGCCCCCTTCGCCAAGAGAACCCTAACCGAGCCGTCCGCTTGTATTGGCCAATAGATCGTTTTCTCCGTCTCGAGCGAACTGAGTTCCACGGCATTGGATCCCACCCCTAGGATACGGAGTCCTTGCCTCCGGGCTTGTGATTCAATGGTCGGGTGTAGCAGGTGATAATCCACAAAGGCATCCACACGACGGGCGGACCCATCAATATCCTTTGGAGAACCAGCCTCCCCCAATTGCCACGCTGCTCGGCGAAACGGGAAGATCGGGGGAAGATTGGTAAAGGCGGCCAGAATCGCCATCCCGGACTCCCGGAGTGCCTCGGCAAAGTACTCATCGGACGTCACATTGGTGTACCCTTCTATGGGTACAAATCCGTGGTCCGGACGATCATCACCCAGCAGGATGTCGAAGGCGACCGCCTCCGCACCCTGCTGACGTAATTCATTCAGCAACAATCCATAAACAAACCTTGGCCACATGGGCCCCACTTTGCGTCCGATCAGGTCGCCGTAGAGAAGGGAATCAATACTGGCATCATCCAGCGCGACAAGTCCTAGGCCGGGTGAGAACTGTGCATTGTCGACTGCCGCACGACGTGCCCTCCAGTCGTATGTCACCAACTCCAACCGCTCGAACGGGTCATGGCGGCGGAGGGATTGGAGGATTTCCGGTGCGTCTTCGCCCGGGGTCCATTCACTGAGATGGCGGCTGACACCGGCCAGAAGCAGGGAAATGAGCATCCCCACAACAGCGATCGCGAGGGGTAGAAGTTGGCGAAATCGCTGGTGCATGGGTGCCAATAAGAAAAACCCGGAGCAACCAAGGTTGCTCCGGGTTCTATTCAGGCGGATCTAAACGCCCTTTCTGGCTCGTTGGCCAATTTACTTCACTGCTTTCACACGACCTTCAGAGTTATTCGATCCTTCAACAGGAGGAGCTTCAGTCGACCCGCCCGTGGGCGAGACGAAGACGGCAGGCCCAACCGCCACCGGTGCAACTGCGCCAGCACCCAGAACGAAGGTCGGAGCGATCACTCCGGACGGCGTCGGAACGACACCCGGGATGGTCGGATCGAACATTTGGCCCGCACAAACATTATACTTAGCTTCGCGGCCGGTCTGCGAGTCCTTCACCACCACATCCACACATCCATCCCAAACCAACACCGCGCCGTTGGCGTAGGTGGTAAACACCGTTCCACGAATGGCCGCCGTACTGGTCGGCGTTTGAACGATGTACTTGGACTTGCTGGAGAGGCGATTTACCTGGGCTTCAATCTTGCCGGTTTTCAGGCCGAGCTTGGTATTTACCACCTTCTCGGGTCCGGCAGAATCCACCGTCAATTCATCCAACGTGAGCGTGCTGTCCTCCAAAACGCGGGTGTAGCCACCGTTGGCACCCAGGTTGAGGAGGATTTCGGAGGCCGGCCCGGTCTTAATGATCGTTCCAGGCCCCACTTCATCGCCCACAGCTGCAGGCGCAGAGCCGAGGTAAACGTTGCCGCTCACCTGAACGACTTTGGCCCGACCGGCCTGAGGAGCCGCGATGGCCAAATTGACGGCCAGCGCCATAATTGCGCCGACGCACAGCATGCGAGAAAAGCGTCCAAAATAGTTCATGGGGAAGCCCTTTGGAGAATGAGTACCAGTTGCAAGCGAGACTAGGCAGGGAGGTCCAAAAGTCAACGCCTTAATTTCCCGCAATTTGCCCACGGTTTCGTCACCACTCACCAGAGCAGTGAACATCGCGCGGACCAGATGGCGGGATCCTCCCTTCAACAGACACAACCTACCAGGTTTAGACCCGGCAGAACCAGCCAAATCCCTCACCCAGATCAAATAATCCAGTCATCCGCTCGCGAATGATGGCGCCGGTCGGCGGCAACCCCCAATCCTAGGCCCTGTGAAGAGCACCTGGTTTATCACTGGAAATGATACCGGCGTGGGAAAGACGGTTTTGACCGTCCTCCTTGCACGATATTTGGAACAGCGCTCCCTGCCTTTTCTGGCCATCAAACCGTTCTGCTCTGGCGGACGTTCCGACGCGCAGTGCCTCTTCCAAGCCCAACAGGGGCGGGTTTCCCTTGACCAAATCAACCCCTGGCATTTCCGGGCCCCATTGAGTCCCTCAATCGCCGCTGCTCGGGAGCGAACGTCCGTGGCCCTGCCCGCGGCCCTGCACTTCCTCCAAAACTCGAAGGTTTCCGGACAGTTGTTGCTGATCGAGGGCGCCGGAGGGCTCCTGTCTCCA
>JBGAPN010000351.1:0-6068 GCA_044221235.1 Limisphaerales bacterium | reverse complement strand
GTCTTCTTTCCCTGCATGAACAGGGCTCGGGCGAGGGTATCGAGGATGGAGGCATCGGTCCCCTGGGAGAGAGCGACTGCCCGTTGGGCCAGGGTGACGGCCAGATCGAGGTCCCGCGGTTCAATGGAAGGATCGGTCAGAATCTTCCAGGACAGCGCATTCTGAACCATCGGTTGGTCCTTCTTCGAATCCGCGACCTTCCGGATCAGCCCATACGCCGCCTTGCTGTCCTTTTTGCCAAACAGGATATCGATTCGAATCTGGTCCAGCCCTTCCCGCTGTTCCTCCGGCAGGAGCTGGCCAAAGGCCTCCAGCTTTGCCGTGGCCCCGTCCCAATCCCCGGCCTTTCGGGCTTTCATCACCTCGCTCCAGGCTTCTTGCAGGTCCTCGTCCTTCTTCCGCTGGGCCTCCGCCTCCGCGGCGTACTTCTGGACATCGAACTTTCCGTCCAGGATCTGGGTGACCAGTTCGTCGGTCAGATTCATGGGGTGGTCGATCCAGACCAGCTTCCCTGAACGGTCGACGATGAATGCGGTAGGGATGCCGGATTGCCCGGCGGCAATCATCCAAGCCTCGTTCATGGCACCCCGCTCGTTGCTGGATTTATCGTCGAGCGCGACCCGATAGGTCATCTTGTCCCCCATCTTTTTCACGAAGCGGGCGACGTCGGCATCCTCCGGCTCCGACACGTCCTGCCCGATGACGACCAGACCCTTGTCCTTGAACTTCTGGGCGATCTCGTTGATGTGGGGAATGGAGATCCGGCACGGGCCGCACCAGGTGGCCCAAAACTCGACGATGTACACCTTGTTGGTGTCGAAGTTTTTGACCGGTTCACCCTGGACCCAATTGCCGGTCTGCAAGGGGGGAGCGGAATCTCCAATCTTCAGGGTGGGTGCCGCACCCGCTGCGGCGAACGCCAGCGAACACAGTGCGAGAACCAGACGGGGCAGGGGGGATTTCATGATGGCGTTTCGAAGGGATGATCGTTCCCCGGCGATCCAGACAGTGGAATCCGATGCCGAGGAACCCGAGGACGCTAGAACGCTCTGGCGCTCTGGCAACTATCAACGGGCCAGACCATGCCTACGGTTTCGCCCCGTTCGGGCTCGCCACCTGGACGCGCATTCCGCTGGCCAGAGAATCACGCGGGTTGAGGATGACCCGGTCGGATGGTTCCACTCCGGAAATGATTTCAACCTCACGGCCGAAGTCACGACCCAGGGTCACCGGCCGAAGTTCGACCACGCCGTCCGCCTTCACGAGCCCGACTTGCGGGCCATCCGGTCGGAACAGCAGCGCGTTGGCAGGAAGGCTGAGCCTTCCGGAGGAAACCGTCTCCTTGAACAAGACCTGTCCATAACTTCCGGCGAGCAATTCGCCGCTGGAATTGTCGACCGACAGCTCCACCAAAAGCGTCTTGGAGTCGGCGGCGATCGCTCCTGCCGTGCGGGTCACCGTGGCCGCGAATCGTTTTCCAGGCTTTTCCGGAAGCTGGAGGTCGGCGATGGCCCCGACCACCGCCAGAGCGGTCATGGACTGCGGGATGCGCACCCAGACACGTAACTTCCGGGTATCGGCCAGACGAAACAGGGGAAGTGTGGAATCGGGACTCACCAGGTTCCCGGGGGAAGTGGTCCGGCTGACAATGGTTCCGGCAAATGGCGCGGTCACTTTGGAGAACCCCTGGAGTTCCGTGAGGCGCTGCAGGCGGGCCTTCGCGGCGTCGACGGTGGCGTTTTTCAGGGCGAGGTCGGCCTGCTTCTCCTCATTTTCCTGGGCGCTGACGTTGTTGCTCTTGAAGAGTTCGTTCCAACGATAGGCGGTTTTTTCGGCCAGGACTTGGGCGGCTTGCGCCTGGGCCAGTTCTGCCCGCGACTGACGTTCCTCGGCATCCAGGTCGGGGATGTCGATCTCGGCAAGCAACTGGCCGGCCTCCACCTTCGATCCGATATCGACGTGGAGCGTCCGGAGGAACCCGTTGGCCCGGGCCCGGAGAAACGTCTCGAATTCCGGGATTAACTCGGCGGGAAAGGGGAGGGGCGCCGAAGGTTTGGCCGCTTGGGGGGACGTGACGGTGACGGTGGAAACCGCCAGTTCGCGGGTCCGCGCCTGGGTCGCCTCGCGTTGGCGCCATCGGGGCCAGAGTCCGGCCCCGGTTGCCGCGCCAATCAGCAGGAGGATCCAGATCCAGCGCCGGCCCGGACGGGCGCCGGGAGATGCAGGGGCCGCGCCGTGATGAGCAGGTTCAGGAGTCTCCATGAGGCCGGGCCCGGACTGGCTGCGTTCAAGGGAATGCATGAAGGTGGCGTTCGGGGAGAAGTGAGAGGTCAGGCGTTGGCCCATTCTGGTTCGGCTTGAACCGGAAGTGAACGTCGCGGGCTCCGGGAAGTCCGGTGCACGAAGGCGAAAACGGTGGGCACGAACAACAGGGTGGCAACAGTGGCGAGCACCAGTCCGCCAATGACGGCGCGACCGAGCGGCGCATTCTGCTCGCCCCCTTCTCCCAGGCCGAGGCTCATGGGAAGCATGCCGATGATCATGGCCAGGCAGTCATCAATACCGCGCGAAATCGCGTGGTTCCGGCCTGAAGCGCCGCCATGTCGGCGGGCGTTCCCGCCTGTCTCAAGGTCCGGGCGAAGCTGATGACCAGCACCGAATTCGCGGTGCCGACTCCCAGACACATGATGGCCCCCATGAGGGCGGGCACCGACAGCGGGGTCTGGGTGACCCACAGGGCCCAGATCACGCCCGACAACGCCGCCGGCAGGGCGGAGATGATGATCAACGGTTCGACCCAGTCTTGAAAGTTCACCACCAGCAGGAGGTAGATGAGAATGGCGGCAACGACCAGTCCCACGAACAGGCCCTGGTAGCTGGAACGCATGGTTTCCGCGACGCCCCGGATGGTGATGGAGCTACCGCGGGGCAATTCCTTTCGGGCCTGCTCGATCAGCGGCAGGATCTCCCGCATCACGCCACCCAGGTCCCGGCCGCTGACCCCGCCAAAGACATCGATGACCGGTACGGCGTTGTAATGGGAGATCACGGCCGGCCCGGTTGACCTGTGGATCGTGGCCAGATTGGCGAGGAGTTGCTCGTTGGTGGCGCCCCGGGCCGAGATGACCGGGATGCCCTCCAGGGACTCCACCGAGTTCATCACATGCTCCGGCGCGCGGACGTTGACCAGGTACTGGATGCCCACCTTGGGATTGAGCCAATATCCGGGCTGGACCTGACCGCTTCCGCTGAGGCTGAGGAGAACGGAGTTGGCGATGTCACGGCCGGTGAACCCGAGCTCGGCCGCCTTTTCCCGCTGCATCTCGACCTGGAGTTTTGGCTGGTCCATAGGCTGCTGGACCCGCACATCCACCACGCCGGAAATATCGCGGATTCGCGTGGCCAAGCGCGACGCGGCGGCGTGGTTCGCGGCCTGGTCCCGGCCTACGAACTGGATGTCGAACGGCGCCGGGAGTCCAAAATTCAGCGTCTGGCTCACGATGTCGGCCGGCAGGAAATAGAACGTCACTCCTGGAAATTCCCGGTTGAGCCGGCTGCGCAGTTTTTGAACGTAGTCGTCCGTCGGTCCATGACCCGGTTTCAATGAAACCAGTATGTCGGAATCCCCAACCCCCGTCAGCCCGCTGGTGCTGTAGCTGAGGCTGATGCCCGAGGTGGGAATGCCGATGTTGTCCAGGATTCCCGCAATCTCGTCCGCCGGAACTACGTCCCGGATGACCGCTTCCACCTCGTCGGTGAGGCGTGCCGTTTCCTCGATGCGGGTTCCGCTTGGGGCGCGGAAGTGGAGACAGGACATCCGGCATCCACGGACGGAAAAAGTCTTCACCCAGGAACGGCAGCAGGAGTCCTGTGGCGGCGCAGAAGACCAGGACCAGGGAGATCATCAGGCCCCGCCGGCAGAGCCATCCGGCCAATGTACACCGATAGCTCTCGCGAAGCCGGGCGAACCCTGCTTCGAAGGCATTCTGGATGGCGATGAACGGACGGGCCCAACCGGGTTGTTGCAACGACTCCCCGCCGTGCCAGTGCGCCGCATTGCGATAGAACCACATGACCAGCGTTGGAACCAGAGTCCGGCTGAGCGCGTAGCTGGCCAGCATGGCGAACACAACGGCCTGCGCCAGCGGGACAAAGAGGTACTTGGCGACCCCAGTCAGAAAGAACATGGGGACGAACACGATGCAGATGCACAATGTGCTGACGAAGGCTGGGAGCGCGATTTCCTGGGCGCCATCGAGAATGGCCTCCTGCAGCGGCTTTCCCATGGCCATTTGCCGGTGAACGTTCTCAATTTCAACCGTGGCGTCATCCACCAGCACCCCCACCGCCAGCGCCAGTCCGCCCAGAGTCATTAGATTGATGGTCTGCCCGAGCGCGCTGAGCGCCGCCAGTGAGGCGAGAATGCTGAGCGGAATGGAGATCGCGATGATGATGGTGCTGCGCCAGGATCCGATGAAGAGCAGGATCATCAGGGCCGTGAGGCTGGCGGCGATGAAACCTTCCTTGACGACGCCTTCAACGGCGGCACGCACGAACACGGACTGATCGGCGAACTCCCGGATGTCCAGGGCGGCCGGCAATCCCGTGAGGATCGCGGGCATGGCGGCCTTGACCCGCGCCACCACGTCCAGCGTGGAGGCTTTGCCGCTCTTCAAAATGGTTAGCAGGGCGCCGCGCTTGCCATCCTGGCGCACGATGTTGACCTGCGGTTGGGCGCCGTCCCGGACCTGGGCAACGTCCTGAAGGCGGATGGTCGCGCCGTTCACCACACGGATGGGAAGCTGGTTCAATTCCTCGAGCACCCGGGGAGAGCCATCCACTTCGACGTCGTACTCCGTCGATCCAATCTTGGCGGTGCCGCTGGGCAGGATGAGGTTCTGGGCATTAAAGGCATCCACCACGTCCTGGGCGGCGAGCCCCTTCGCCTTGAGCGCATCCAGGTCCAGGTCGACCGAGACCAAACGGGTCTTTCCGCCGTAGGGCCATGGAATCTGCGCGCCCTGAACCATGGCCAGGTTGACCCGGACCTGGTTTTGTCCCAGATCGTAGAGCTCCTGTTCTGACAGCGTCTTGGAACTGAGCCCGTATTGGAGAATTGGGACGGTTGAGGCGTTGTAACGGATGATCAGGGGAGGCGTTTGGCCCGGGGGCATCTGCCGCAGGATAGTCTGGGCAATGGCGGTGATCTGGGCCACGCCGGCGTCGACCGAGGCCCCCTCATGCAGGAACACCTTGATGATGCCCACGCCATTGTAGGCATTGGATTCCACGTGCTCGATGTCATTGACCGTCGCCGACAGCGAGCGCTCGTGATTGTAGAGGATCCGTTGCTCAATTTCCCGGGCATTGAGGCCGTTGTACTGCCAGATCACTGAGATCACCGGGATGTTGATGGCCGGGAAGATGTCGGTGGGTGTCCGCAAGAGCACATACGGCGTCATCAGCACCAGGACGAGTGCAGCAACGACGAAGGTGTAGGGCCGGCGAAGGGCGAGTCGGACAATCCACATGGCTTGAGCCTGCGCCCGCTGACCGCAGGGTCCGGGCTGGGATCAGTGTTGATGGAAGGGGCTTGGGCGGATTGGACGGCCTTGCGGCAGGTGGAGGAAGAGCTTGCTCCTTCGCCGTCAGCCCAGGAATTCCCCGGGAGTAATGCCCAGCACCCGTTTGAAGTGGCGGGAAAGATGGCTTTGATCACTAAAACCCACTTCGCGGGCGATAGCCGCCATGTTCCAGGCCCGGCCATGCTGGCGCAGCAATTCCTGGGCACGATCAACCCGGAGGCGAATGAGATACTCGTGCGGAGGATGTCCGGTGGCGGCCTTGAACTGACGGGAGAAGTGAAACGGACTCAGCCCGGACGCGGCGGCAATTTCCCCCAGCGACAGGGGCTCGGACAACTGGCGTCGCATGAAGGTGACGGCTCTCAACACGGCGGCGGGCGGGGCGGCCGGTTCGGACCTCACTGGGGGAAGCGATTGGAACTGGCGGAGCAACAGGACGGCAATGGCGCGGGCGATTCCGTCAGCCACCAAAGTGGAGCCGGG
>JBGAPN010000350.1:0-5776 GCA_044221235.1 Limisphaerales bacterium | reverse complement strand
TCCAGCAGCTCGGGATGCGACGGGCGCTCTCCCATTTTCCCGAAGTCGTTCGGCGTTGCCACCAGACCGCGTCCGAAATGGTGCTGCCAGACGCGGTTGACGATCACCCGTGCGGTGAGCGGATTCCGTGCATCGGCCACCCAGTCGGCAAACCGGCGGCGACGATCCGGCTCGGACGCCTCCTCCCCCAGCCCCAAGTCCGCGGCCGGAACCGAGACGGCGGACAACCCGGCGCCCGTCACGCGATCGCGGGGCTTGTCCGCCTCGCCCCGTTGGAGAACAAACGTCGGGCCCGGGTTCTCTGGCCGGGCCGCGTACACCATGGGGACAACGCTGCTGTTCTTGAGCCGCGAACGGATGGACTCCCGTTCCCGTTGCAGGGAATCCCATTGGCCCCGCTCTGTCGGTGTCAGGGACGCCATCAACTGTTCCTGGGTGACCGCCGCCGTCGGACCCGCCCGGAAGGACATTTTCACCTCCTGCGCCGTGAGCGCCCGGTCATACAACCGGGACTCTTCAATATCTCCGGCCAGAAAGGCGTTCCCACCGCCGGTGTGCCGACGCCCCATCAGCACCCGGCTGTTGGCCGGATATTGGACCAACGCGCCGGGTCCCTCCGACGGTCGATAGGGCTCGCCGTAGGGTTCCCCATTCCGATACACCGCAATGGTTCCGTCCGGTGAATAGGTAATGGCGATGTGGACCGGATCCGGCGGCGCGACCGTCTCCTGGAGGCCCGACAGGTCCCTCGTCCGCCGAAAGGAATCACTTCCCGCCGCCCATTTACCCGGCTGGCGCTCTCCGAACGTGATGCTGTCAAAAGCGCCTCCTTCGGGAACTTCCACGGTCAGGACTCCCCCGCCCCGCTGGGTGGTCGATGCCAGAACCACCCAAGCCTCCAGAGTCTTGGCCTCCAACACCCGGCCCAGTTCCGGTGTTTGCAGGAAGTCATCCACGCCATCCAGGTGAAGCCGACCTGCTTCAACCCGCGCGCCTCCGTGCAAGGTGCCGGGAAGCGATTCAAAATCGTCCCGCGCATCCTGTTCAAAGGTCCATCGCGCGAGGGGAACCGGCCTTGTGACGCTTCGGTCCACAGGAACGGACTCCGTCGGTACCTGCCCGCGGATCCGATCCCGGGCCACGGAATCGAGCACCGATAAACGGCGTCCCAACTCGGCCAATTGTGCCTCGTCCTGTTTCCGGATCCTGTCCCGCTCCTGCTCCTCGTCAGGGGATAACGCACTGCGGTCTCCATGGCGGACGCCCTGAAACACCGCCTTGACCCGGTAATAGTCGCGTTGCGGGACCGGATCGAATTTGTGCTCATGGCAGCGAGCGCAGTTGAGCGTCACTCCGAGGAAGGCTTGCCCCACGGTTCCCACGATATCCTCCAGTTCCGCCTCGCGGACCGCCGCCCGCAGCGAGGCACTGGCCGCACTGTTGCCCGCCTGATCCCAAGGCCCGGCGACCAGGAAGCCCGTGGCCACAATGCCGTCCGAGGTGACCGGATCCAGAACGTCCCCGGCGAGCTGCTCCTGAATGAAGCGATTGTAAGGCTTGTCCTCGTTGAAGGACTGGATGATGTAGTCCCGGTATCGCCAGGAATGGTCGCGAATCCGATCGTATTCGAACCCCTGGCTTTCGCCGAATCGG
Source organism: Limisphaerales bacterium (assembly GCA_044221235.1). GTDB lineage: Bacteria > Verrucomicrobiota > Verrucomicrobiia > Limisphaerales > UBA9464 > UBA9464. Next base: position 4,123 of record JBGAPN010000350.1, on the reverse strand, counting down.
ACCACATCCAGCCAATGCCGGGCCCAGCGTTCCCCGTACTCAGGCAGTGCAAGGAGACGATCGACCTGCCGGGCGAAGGCATCCGGCGAGGGATCCGCCATAAAGGCGTCGAGTTCCTGTGGGCCGGGCGGAAGGCCAATGAGGTCGAAGGACAACCGGCGAAGCAGGACGCGTCGGTCGGCCTCGCGTGCGGGCTGCAGTCCGACTTCGGCAAGGCGGGCTCGGATGAATGCATCAATGGGACTGGCCAGCACTTCGCCGGCAACCGTCGGAATTGCAGGAGACGTCAGAGGTTGGAACGCCCAGTTGTCGGGTACCGTTCCTGCGGCGCAAATGCCGAGGACCAGCTCCACCGCCAGCATTAGTCGCGAAAACCAGCCGATCCTTCGCCACCGAAGCGAACTGGATGGATTGTGGCCGGAGAGCATGGGCCAAACCTGACGTGAACCTGAGTTCAATGCCAGTTTCCAATGGGGCATCAAACGCCAGAGGACATCGTCCCAACAGCTCTTCCCCCATCCCGTGATCTCTGCAGTTCACCCCGAATTTCAATCAGCTCACCCCTCGCTATTTACGTTCGCCCCAATCCTGCGCAGAGTCTGATCATTCCTTGGAGCGGCTGAAACCCGGGATCTCCCGCGACTGCCGTGGTCGGGCGTCTGCCGCGCCTGGGAACGATTAAATCCTATCGCGCCATGGCTGAATCCGAACCGAGTCCGAGCCCAGCTCCGGCACGCCGCCGATACGTACGGGCCGTTGGCCCCCGTCTTCGGCTGCTGTTGGCCACCGTGTTCGGCCTCTTTGCGCTGCTCGGAGCAAACTCAGTCTACCTGTCCGCCATCACGCTGCTGAACTGGCTCGCGCGCGATTCCAATGTCTCATACGAGAATTACTTCTATCAGTTCATGTTCCTGGGCCATCTGGTGCTCGGACTGCTCCTGATTGTCCCCGTGGTGCTCTTTGGGGCATTCCACATCAAGAACGCCTGGAACCGCCCCAATCGGAGGGCCGTGGCGGTGGGATACACCCTCTTCGCCGTGTCCCTGGCCGCCCTGATTACAGGCATCCTCCTCATGCGCGTGGCCGGCTTTGACATCAAGGATCCCACCACCCGGCGCATCCTGTACTGGCTACACTTCGCCACGCCGCTCGCCTGTGTTTGGCTGTACGTCATCCACCGGCTGTCGGGTCCGCGGATCAAATGGCAGATCGGTCTTGGCTGGGCCGGCGCCGTGGCCGTGGCGGTCATCGCCATGGTGGCGCTGCATCGACACGATCCTCGACTTTGGACCGCCAGGGCCCCCAAGGAGGGCGAGAAATACTTCCATCCGTCCGCCGCGCGGACCGCCAAGGGCAACTTCATCCCGGCCGAGGCCCTGATGAACAACGCCTACTGCCTTGAATGTCATCCCGACGTCTACAAGTCCTGGTTCCATTCGGCGCACCGCTTCAGCTCGTTCAACAACCCGTTCTACATGTTCGCGGTCCGGGAAACCCGCGAGGTGGGATTAAAACGGGACGGCTCGGTTCAGGCGTCCCGATGGTGCGCCGGGTGCCACGATCCCGTGCCGTTTTTCTCGGGGGCCTTTGATGACCCGAAATTCGACATGACCAATCACCCGACTTCGCAGGCGGGGATTTCCTGCACCGTCTGCCACGCCATCACCTCGCTGGAGGGGGGCCACAAGGGGCTCGTGGGCAACGGTAATTTCACCATCGAGGAACCGGTCCACTATCCCTTTGCCTTCAACTCCACCAATTCATTGCTGTACTACGTCAACCTGCAGTTGGTGAAGGCCAAGCCCGAATTCCACAAGAAGACCTTCCTGAAACCGCTGCACAAATCGGCGGAGTTCTGCTCGACCTGCCACAAGGTCGGCCTGCCGTACGAGGTCAACCATTATAAGGAATTCCTCCGCGGCCAGAATCACTACGACAGTTATCTGCTCAGCGGCGTCTCGGGGGTCAACGCCCGCAGTTTCTACTATCCCGAGAAGTCGAAGCTGAACTGTGCAGAGTGTCACATGCCCCTCCAAAAATCAGACGACTTCGGTGCCCGGAAATACGGCACGAACGATTTCCTGGCGGTGCATGACCACAACTTCCCCGGCGCCAACACCGCCCTGCCCCACCTCCGGAAGGAGTCGGATTTCGTCAAGGTTCACGAAGGATTCCTGAAGGATTGCATCCGGGTGGACCTGTTCGGAGTGAAGCAGGGCGGCACAGTGGATTCGCCGCTCATCGCGCCCATCCGACCCGGGATTCCCGCGCTGGAACCGGGAAAGACCTACCTCATCGAAACGGTGGTGCGCACCTTGAAGCTCGGCCATCCCCTGACGCAGGGGACGGTGGACTCCAACGAGCTGTGGGCGAACGTCCGGGTCACCGATCCCGACGGCACCGTCGTCGGTCAGAGCGGTCAACTGGGACCGCACAATGAGGTCGATCCCTGGTCCCATTTCCTCAACGTCTACATGCTGGACAAGGACGGAAACCGCATCGACCGGCGCAATCCGCAGGACATTTTCGTCCCGCTTTACAACAACCAGATTCCCCCCGGAGCGGCCCACGTCCTGCACTACCGGCTGACTGTCCCCTCGAACCAGACGGAACCGCTGACCGTGAAGGTCCAGGTGAACTACCGGAAGTTCGACACCATCTTCTACAATTACGTCTTCGGGAAGGGCTACACCAACGGTGCGCCCTTCCAGCTCACCAACGATCTGCCGATCACCGTGCTGGCCAGCGACACCGTCACCTTCCCCATCGCGGGCCACCCGCCAAAGACTCCCCTGCCGGCACAGGTGTCGAGCCTTCCGCCGTGGCAACGGTGGAACGACTACGGCATTGGATTGTTCCTCAAGGGGGACAAGGGATCGGAAAAGGGCGAATTGATCCAGGCCGCTGCGGCGTTCACCGAGGTGGAGAAACTGGGCCGTGCGGATGGTCCGCTGAACCTCGCCCGGGTCTATTTCAAGGAAGGCCGCCTGGAGGATGCCGTCGCCGCGCTGCAACGGGCCAACGACGCCAAGCGATTCAATCCGCCCGGCAATCGCTGGACCATCGCCTGGCTGAATGGACTGGTGAACAAGCAGAATGGGCACCTCGACGACGCCACCCGTGAATTCACCAGCATTCTCGAGGACCGATATCCCGAACTCGAAATTCGCGGCTTCAATTTCAGCCGCGACTACGAGGTCATCAACGAACTGGGACAGACCCTGTTCGAGCAGGCCAAGATGGAACGGACGAATCCCGCCCGGCGGGAGGAACTGCTGCGGCAGGCCGCACGGCGCTTCGAGGATACCCTGGCCATCGACATCGAGAACGTCACGGCCCACTACAATCTCGGCCTCATCTACGCCGCTCTGGGTGACACTGCCAAGGCAGACGAACACCGGCAGCTTCACGACCGTTACCGGCCCGACGACAATGCCCGCGACCGGGCCGTCTCCATCGCCCGGCGCCGCGACCGCGCAGCGGACCACGCATCGCAGGCCATCGTGATCTACGACCTCCAGCGCACGGCGCAGCCCGGTTTCACCTCCCTCCAATCCGCCACCCCGCATTCCCCTGTCCCATGAAGCAAGATCCGCGTCCCCAGGATAATGACCCCGAGGAGTTTGTTCCCGAGGATGATTCCGCCGTGGGCCGGGGCATCCGCATTTCCCTGGTGATCGTTCTGGCCATTCTTGCCGCAGGCGGCGCCGCCTGGTTGCTGCTGCGCGGACGTGAGGTACAGATGCAGATTCAGGTCACCCCCCTCTCGGCCCCGGCCGCAGCGAGCACCAATGCCCAGGCCGAAGTTCCCCGGACCCCCTTCACTGACGTCACCGAAGCGGCTGGAATCCATTTCCGTCACGAGACTGGCGCCTACGGCGACAAACTGCTTCCCGAAACCATGGGAGGCGGCGTCGCGTTCGCCGACCTCGATGGCGATGGCGCGCCCGAACTGCTTTTCATCAACTCCACCCAATGGCCCGGAAAGGCGTCCAGCACCCCGGCAACACCTTCCCTGTACCGCAACAAGGGCAAAGGTTCCTTTGCCGATGTCACGACCGGATCCGGCTTGGACGTCCCCCTGTATGGAATGGGGGTGGCTCTTGGGGATTTTGACAACGAC
>JBGAPN010000001.1:0-40682 GCA_044221235.1 Limisphaerales bacterium | reverse complement strand
GCTGGCGGTCACGCCCGGCAGCGGCACGGGGTCCGTCCCGACGTTCCGAATCTCCAGGAACTCGTAGTCCTCGGCTGGGAAGGCGCCGCCGCCGTCGACGGGGTTGTACATCAGTTCCGAGATTCGCAATGAGGGGATGGTGATGGCGAAGGAGGCCGAAACCGGGGGGCTCCAGCGGACGCCTGAAGTCGCCCTAGCCACCACCCGGGCGCTCTCGGTCAGCTGCAACGGAGTCAGATAGTTTCTCGCCGAGGCGGAAAGCCCGCCCCCCGGGGCCCGGGGATCCGTACCGTCGATGGTGTAGTAGACGGGATTGGCGGACGAGATCGTCACCGTCACCCCATCGGGATAGTAGCCGGGACCCGGACTGATCTGGGGCCAGCGGACGAGAGTGGAATCGATCCACGCCAGCCGGCCGGTCACCCAGCTCTTGAGGAATCCGATTTCCTCGGCGTAGCTGTTTCCGATGAACCAGTTGGGCCAGATGTAGGTGCCGAACGAGGGCCATTTCTGGAAGTTTCGCACCTGGGCCTCCGAGAGTTGGTTGGTCAGCCCGTCGATCACGGCTAGGACGTTCGATGTGGCCAGCACATTGGTCCGCAGCGAAACCCATCGATCCGCGTGGCGCTGGGTGAATTCGGGGTCCGTAAACAGGCGGGCGAACCATGGGTAATCGGAACCGCCAAGCTGGGTCCAATACCACCCATTGGTCTTCCATCCTTCGAGATAGTCCGCATTGCCGAAGGTCAGGTTGTAGTCCCAGATGGGCCCCAGGTTGATCTTCCCTCCCTGGTCCTTGAACAGGAAGGTGCTCAGGCGGAACCCGTCGATGTTCTTGGCCACCTCCACCATCCACCAGTGGTCGACGAAGGAGTCGGCATCGATGTGGGCCTGGTATCCCAGCACCGGGTCCCGATACTGGCTTCCGTACAATGCCGATTCGAAGGAATTCATGGCCTGCCGGATGGCGTTGAGTTGAAGGGATCCGAGCTCCTTCGCGCGCGGCCACTCAATGCCCAATTGTTGTCCCCGGGAGGTCGTAAAGGGGGAGTCATTGCTGTCGACGCGATCCTTCTTGAGGATGAATCCGCCCCCCAGCTCCGGCATGCGGACATCGGTGGATTCCAATTCGTGGATGTCGACCCGGTCGGGACCGCCCTTGATCTTTTCGATGACCACGTAGACGCCCTGGTAATCGGTGGCGTCGAGCGTCCCGGAACGATTCACATACAGTTCAACCAGCCGGGTCCGGGGTGCGTAACGGCCGATGCGATTGCTCAGTTCGTAGGCCAGCACATCGCGTATCAGGGTCTTGTCGGTGTACGGCGCATACAGCACCCAGTCGGATTCCGGCGGCAGGCCGAGGAAGCCGGCGTGACGGTCGGAGTCATCCTCATTGCGGAGTTCCAGTCCAAAGGAGTGCTTCGGGAATTGAGCCGAACTCGAGCCGCGGACTTCGAACGTCGCCCGGCTTTGCAGGTTGACGGTTCCAGGCAGCGTGGTCCGTCCGTCGCCCGGTTCGAGAACGGTAATATATCCGCGGGTCCTGCTGTCAGCGACGATTCCGGAGCCATAGGTGTCGAGCACCAGGATCGGCAGGTTGGACGAACGGTTCACGACCGTGGGGCCCACCAAGGTAAAGGCGGTCGCCCCAACGGGGCCTGGAGCCCGTCCCGGAGCGAAGACCCGTGCCCGCACCCGAACCGTCCGGTCGATGGTGAGAGGCGCTGTGTACGGCGTCGACGTTTCGGTTGGGGACGTGCCGTCCAGGGTGTAGCGGATTTCCCCGCCGGGCTCTGACGTGGCGAGATCGAGACTGAACGGGGTCAGAAAAAGCCCGCCGGCCCGAGAGAAGGAGACCGTTCCGGAAAGACCGGAATAACCGGTGCCGTTGGTCGATCGGGGAGTGGACGGCGAGTAGTACACGCCGGGGCTGCCGGGTTCCGCTGGATTTCGTCCAAACGAAACGTCGCCGAACTGGGCCGGATAATTGCTGAATTCGGTTGCAAGGGTGACCCCGTCGGGTTGAACCAGGGCCAGATACCCTCCGGAACTCCGGAGCTTGAAGTTGGTATGTAAGGTCAGCCCGGCAGTGGTGACGTTCTTGCCGGACGCGTAGACGAGTAGATAACCGTCGGCAGACAGGGTCTGCGATGGAAACATCCACCGGGTGAGGTTGGTGGCGGAATCGGTCAGGTACCATCCCCCGAGATCCACCGGATCGGGACCCGGATTGTAGATCTCAATCCAGTCGACGGCAGCCGCCTTGCTGTCCGGCACCGTCGTGATATTGCGGGCCATGAATTCGCTGATGATCGGATCAGCGCGGAGGAATCCGATCCACAGCGAGACCAGTCCGGTCACCATCCAACACCCCCTGCGGACCCAGGGAATTGCCTGCGGGACGAGAGCTAATGTCGGGCGGAACCTTCCCGGATCGTGGAGCATGGTTTTTCGCGAAGCGGTCGGGGAAATGGGGTGCAGGCCGCGGCCAGTTGAGCCTCTGGCACGACGGGACAACTAAAGCTTGAGGTCCGCAAAGGGCTGCTGCAGGGAACCGCTCGTCTGCATTCCCTGAAAGGAGGTAAATACATCCCGCAGGTATTCGATCGCGGAGTCGGTATCGGTGACGGAACGGGGCAGGGTTGCACCGGCGGCGTTGGGATGTCCACCGCCCTGAAGCCGTGCCGCCGCACCGATGGCCTCGCCCCCCAGGCTGCGGAAGCTGGCCACCATGGTCCGGTTGGCTTTGGGAAACAACGTCACCAGCACTTTGTACGGTGTGACCCCGAGGTCCAGGAGTTGATGGACGATCAGGTTGGTGTCACCGATGGACGTCTGCACGATTCCCACGTCGGTCGAGATGGGTTCGACGTTGGCCTTGGCCCAGGCCAGGCCGATGGGGTTCTCGACGCGGCGCTTCACCGCCATGACTTCGAGGAGGGGGTGATTCAGGAGGCGTTCCGGGTTTCCATCCACCACCTTGTGCAAATTCCAGAATCCGTACTCCTTGACCAGGCTCGCATAATCGAGGGCCAGTTCGAATTCGGCATCGTCGCTGCGCCACAAGTCCCCGATGTCCGTGAGATGAACCAACCGGTCGAGGGTCTCGTTCTGGAGTCCGGCCTGCCGGCAGTAGTCGTAGACCAGGGCCGCTGCCGACTGGGTGCGGCTGTGGACCAGTTTCGCATATCGGGGCACCTGGTTGTGGACGTGGTGGTCGAAGATCAACCATCCGGGACGGTCCAGACGCGCTTCGAAGGTGAAATCCGATACCCAAGCCAGGGGCTCGCTCATCGACCGGTTTTTCCAACCCTGATAATTCCAGGCCTGCAGCATCGGCTCCTCGCCGAACAGATGGGTGGCGAGGCGGACGAGCAACAACCCGGATACAAAGCCGTCCAGGTCACTCTCATGTGTGCAGATGACCTCAGGCTGGGGCAACGAAAGCATTCCGAAGTCTAGCGATGTCAGGACGCTTGTCGAAGGGAGAACCCCTCAACCTTCCGGGGGCGAACGACCGCGAATACCCTTCAGGTCGGCATCATTCGGCGTGATTTCCCGACACGTCCGGTGGTGCCCCTGCGCTTCCCTCGGACAGGCTCTAATCCTTTTTGGAAGGTGGAGAGGTCGACGCTGCCGCTTCGGCTTCAACGATGCAGCGGAATCCAATACTCACGTTGCGGGAGGTGGGACGGATGAAGTGCCGATACGACGACTGGAGAATCTCGGGAAGGTTATCGACCCAGGAGCCACCGCGGACCACGCGAATTCCCTTACCGGGTTCGGACTCGTCTTCGCACCACTCCCAGACATTTCCACCCAGGTCGTAAAGTCCCAGGGCATTGGGAGGAAAGCTTCCCACGGGCGCCGTTCGCGCGAAGGCGTCCCGGTAGTCCTCAATGACCCGAAAAGCCGTGGGCCAGTTGGTTTCGGAAGCTTCCGATCCAGGGTAATTGCCTGAGGGTTGACCCGCGATAACCGGGGGCATGCTTGTACCCCAGGGAAACTGATTGGGGATGCGGCCGCTTTTCTCCTTGGGAGACAGGCCCAATTCACCCGGCAGTCCCACGGCCACGCTCCATTCGGCATCGGTGGGGAGGCGGTAGGTGCGGCCCTCCTTTTTGGAAAGCCACTTGCAGAACGCCTGGGCGTCTTCCCAGCTGATGCCGCAGACCGGATGGCGTTCAGTCTGGGCGAACCCGGGCGATTTCCAGGTGTCACCCTGTTGTTTCCAACGGTTGGTGGTGAGCGAGAATGTGCCTGCCGTGGCGTCGTATCCGGTCTCCTTGACGAAGGCCTCAAAGTCTCCCAATCGGGTTTCCCAGATTGAGACCAGTCCGGGAATTCCCTTCACCGGGATGAATCGCATGCCGAGGGAATTCTCGAACGGCTGTTGGGCCGTTGCGGTGCCGGGGTTTGGAACGGTCTTGGCGGGAGTCGCAGGGGATTCAGCGGCCAGGGCTACACCCAAACTCGCCACTGATATCCAGGAAAGCAGGGCGCCGCGAATCGTCCGGCGGCACGGTGATTTCAAACGGAGATCCATGGCCGAGACATTTCAGGACGGAATGTCGGGTTGCAACTGTCGAGTGATTTTGGAACGGACCTCAGCGTCGGTCCGGATCCAGGCGTTCCAGCATGGATTCGAGGCGGTCGCGACCGATCCCCTCCGGCCCGGAATCCAACACCCATCGGAGGTCCTCCCGCGCGCCGGCAAGGTCTCCGGCCTGATGGCGAAGGCGGGCCCGGTCAATCCGTTGGGCCGCTTCGGAACGTGAATCGCCGGCGATGGCCACCAGCAGGTCGGCGTAACGGAGAGAGGCCGCCGCTCCCTCGGAACGCTCCGTGAAGCTCTGGAGATTGGTGACCATCCGGACGATCATTTCCCGCTTGGTGGCCGGACGGATGAATTCGGAGCGGACCGGAACTCCGGCCGCATTGGAACCGATGTCGTCGGCCTCGCTGTGGGTCAGGAAACGGCCCCCGTCAAAGACGTCGATCAATCGTCCCTCGCCGTCGGGCGGCAGGTATTTCACGAGGAAATGACCGGGCAGCGGAATGCCCCGGATCGGCGAAACTCCCGCCCGTTCCCCGACGGTCAGGAAAATGAAACTCAGGGTAATGGGCAGCCCCTCGCGGTCGTCCAGGACGTCGTTGAGATAGCTGTTGGCACGGTTGGAGTAATCGTGGCGGCTTCCGTGAAAGCCGTTTTCCTCGAAAAGAAACCGGCGCAAGGTATCAAGCCGTTCCGTGGGGGTCATGGTGTCCCGGAGCCGACCGCGCAGTTCGGAGGCCAGGTCCGCGATTTGGCGCTGGTAGGTTGGGATGTCGAGGTCGGGGTTGTCGTATCGCGACACCAGCAGGGCTGCGCGGGCCAGGTCGATGTCATCCTCGCCGTGGCCCAGTTCTGCGGCCAGTTCGTCACGGACGGAGTCCCGATGAAGGCGGTCGGCCAGCTCCCTCAGGCTGGAGGCCTCCTGTTCCAGTTCCCTCGAACGGGAGGCGAGGAATGCCCGGGCGGCCGGGAGCTGTGTCCGCAACGTGGCAAGATCCGGTTCCTGAAGTCTGCGGGCGGGAGGATTGGTTCCCCCCAGGAGTTCCACCATCCGCGGGTCCAGGTTTGACGCCGGGTTCAGCGAGGACGCGCACTGAAAATCACGGAACTCGGCACGGGTGTTGCGAAACTTGGCAAGACCCACCTGGCGTCCATGCAGCGCATCCTCCGGGAGGGAGAACACCTCCGAGCCGTTGACCCAGCAGCGGATCGTTCGGCCCTCGTGGCGTACCCTCAAAACGTTCCAGTCTCCCGGCCGGTAGGCGGCGCTGGGTACCGTGCCCAGGATGCGCCACGAATTGACGTCATCCCCTTCGAACGCCGTCAGCCGGAGGTTTCCCCCGGTCGGATAAAACCCGTAATGGGTTCCATCCGGACTTCCGGCAAAGATCAATCCGGCGGCGCCTGATTCATCCTGAAGCCGGACCGTGACCGTGACATCGCTGGCGGCCTCGGGGGCGGGCTGACGATGGAGGATATAGGACCGTCCCCCGAATCCCGTGCCGGCGCCTTCGACCCGGATGCGGCCCGCCCGCTGCCGCCAATGGGCCCCCAGGTGGGATTCCCATTGTTCCGGATCCAGTCCTCCGCTTCGGATCCATCGGGCGTACGGCACCGGGTTGGGGTGATCGACCAGCGGTTTGAGCAGATTCACGGGCGTCGCGAATCCCAGATTCCGGGTGAGCAACGATTTTGCATTCACGATGCCCTGGACCCGACCCAACCGATCCAGCAGTGGACCGCCGGAGTTTCCCGGCTCGATGGGAATGGCAACCTGGAGCATTTCAATCTCGTCCAGTGTGCGCCGTGCGGAGAGAACCCCGGCGACCACCGAGTTTTCGAGACCGAGCGGGTTTCCGAGAGCAACGACCTCCGCTCCCGGGGCCAGAGTGTCGCTGTCACCCAGCGGGAGTGCGGTCAGGTTGGTGGTGTTGATCCGGACCAGGGCCAGGTCGCTGTGGCGATCGAAAGCGTGGATGCCCACCACCTCCACCTCTTCACCGGACGCGAGACGGACACCGAACGGCCGGGACTCACCGACGACGTGGAGGCTGGTGGCGATTAATCCGGACGAATCGACCACAAAGCCGCTTCCCATTCCTTCGCCCGAACCGTCACGCCCCCGCGAAACCAGCGTGACCAAACTTCGTCGGGCGCGGGACGCCAGTTCCTCGGTGGTGAATGGGGCGGGATTCGGAGCCGGGTCACCCTGAGGACGTGCCTTGGCGGGCGCCGACCGGGCAGCGGCAGGCGATTGGAAGACCGGCGACGCACCCCGGACAGCGGGCTTGGACAGCCACAGGGCGACGATGGCCGTGACCCACGAAAGACGGGAGACAATCTGGCCGCGGCAACGCATGGTCGGAGGCTAGGCGAAACGATGGAATCTGCCAGCCACTCCAGTGGGTGAATGCGAATGGGCCGGTGAGCCCAGAGGATTGACGCCCTCCTTCTTCCGACGCCAGGGAAAGGGGAAAGGGCTGGAGTGAGGGCGTTTTGGGGTGATCACGGGGCAAACGACTAGGGGATCTTCCTAGTTCGCCTCGGAGAATCTCGCATTGCACCTGGATGGGGGCACCCATTGTTGGGCGGGACTCCGGTGTGCGAGGTTATCCGCGTTGATGAATGGCGCAGTCAGTCCTATTCGAACCCGGATTGGTTGATCCGGATTGTGGGCAACTCGGGGCAGGTTGAGCCCCGGGTTGTCTTGAACCCCGGCACATACGGGATTGGGCCCAAGAACGGCCCGAACTCAAATCTCTCGAACCATGACCGCGAAATACAATGTGGTGCTGAACGACCCCACGGAGGTGCTCGCCGCCCGCCTGAATGAGGCGACGGAGGTGCTCGCCCGGGTCAACGATGCCACGGAATCCATGGCGACAAACATCTCCCATGCAACCGAGCGCCTCGCCACGCGTTGCCTGGAGATGCTCAATACGGCGGCCGTTGATGACCGGCCGGCACAGGCGTGGAGTCTGTCCCGTCCGGAGTCTGAAGCCTGGCCCGGTTGGGGGCAGCGAATGGTCCCTTCGCTGATCATTACCGCCTGGTTTGGACTCGTATTCGTGATTCTTGCGCTGACGGCTCCGCCAGCCCAGGTGGAAAAGACGGTGAACCGTCCGGCAGCCACGAGTACGGCCCGTCCGGTGAATTTGCATCCGTCCATCTCCATCGCGGATTGAGCGACGGACAGAGTCCTGCTGGGATTCCCGTTCAACCCGTCCGACTTCCTCTTTTTTGAGGGGCCGGCGCTCGCAGTGATCAATCGTGGAGTTCAATTGATCGCGGCGGGCGTCGGCCTCTTTTTTTATGCATCCCGCTCCTGATCCGGGCACGTGTCGGATTCGGACCATGTCGATCCGGCATCAGCGTCGGCTTGCCATCGGCACAGGACGGCGCAGCGTGGCGGCATGTCCTCCGTCTTCCTGCGCACGGTGCGGGGCTTCGTGGGTTTGGCCCTGTCTCTGGCGGCCTGCCTGACCCTGACCGGTGCCGAAGAACCCCTGGTTCGCCGCCTTTACGTCGCCGTTCCGGGCATCCGAAACTACCTGGAATACGGGGGGCATGGGATTCTGGTTTTTGATCCGGACCAGCATTACCGATGCCTGCGGAGGATTCCGGGGGCAGGGCTGGATGCCGAGGGCCGGCCCATGAACGTCAAGGGCATCGTGGCCAACGCGGTCACCCAGCGCCTCTACGTCACCACCCTGCAGAAGCTCGCCTGCTATGACCTGTCCAACGACCGTCTCCTGTGGGAGCAGGCTTATGAGGGTGGCTGTGACCGGCCAGCCCTCACGCCGGATGGACGCCTCTTGTTCCTGCCCTCTCTCGAACAATCCTTTTGGAGGGTGGTCAACGCCACCAACGGGGAGGTTCTTCAGAAGTTCGATGGCTACAAATCGGCTCACAACACGCTGGTGAGTCTCGATGGGCAGCAGGCGTACCTCGCGGATCGGCATTCGACCCGGCTCACCATCGTGGATGTGGCGCGGATGGAGCCCGTCGGCAAGGTGGGGCCATTCCTGAACTTCATCCGCCCCTTTACGATCAACGGGGGACGAACCCGGGTGTACGTGTGCGTGGACGATCTGCTCGGATTTGAAGTCGGTGATCTGAAATCCATGCAACCGGTCGCCCGGGTGGTCGTGACCGGATACTCAAAGGGACCGGTCAAGCGCCACGCCTGCCCCAGCCATGGCATTGGCCTGACTCCGGACGAACGGGAGGTGTGGCTGACGGACGCCGCGAATGAACGGCTCCATGTATTTGACAACACCGTCAATCCGCCCCGTCAGGTGGCGAGCATTCCCGTCCGCGACCAGCCGGGGTGGGTGACCTTCAGCCTGGACGGCCGCCATGCCTGGCCTTCGACGGGGGACGTCGTGGACGTTGCCACCCGGAAGGGGGTGGCAACGCTGTCCGACGAACGGGGAGTTCCGGTGCAGAGTGAGAAAATGGTGGAGGTGCAATTCCGGGGTGGCCGTGTGATTCGCGTCGGGGATCAGTTCGGGATTGGGCGGGTGGTACCCGCAGCACCCGGCTCCGGGAATTAACCGCCTGGCTTGACGGACGGAAGGGGACTCCCGTTCACTCTTGGGCCTCGTCCAAAATGAAACGTCCTTTCCTCTGCCGTTTCCTGCTCGCCGTGGTTCTTGCCGCGAGCCTCCCGCTGCCCGCCTTCTGCGCCGACTGGATCGTCCTGTTTGACGGAACGTCCACCGCGGCTTGGCGAGGGTTTAAGAAAACGGATTTTCCGGCCAAGGGATGGGAGGTGGTGGACGGCTCGCTCCACGTGAAGGGAGGCGGGGGCGCCGGAGACCTGGTAACCCGGCAGAAGTTCAGGGACTTCGAGCTCGAGTTCGAATGGAAGGTTTCACCGGGAGCGAACAGCGGCGTGATGTACCGGGTGTCCGAAGAGTTCGATGCGCCCTGGCAGACCGGGCCGGAGTATCAGGTGCTCGACGACGCCAAGCATGCCGACGGCAAGAATCCCAAGACGTCGGCCTCGGCCCTGTACGCCCTGGTGGCGGCCTCGTCTGAAAAGGCCCTTAAGCCGGTGGGCGAGTGGAATTCCGCCCGGATCCTCCTGCGGGGAACCCAGCTCGAACATTGGCTCAACGGGAAAAAGGTGGTGGCGTTGGACCTGGGTTCACCGGAAGTCCGCGAGCTGATCGGTAAGTCAAAATTCAAGGATCTGCCGCGGTTTGCCCGGGAGGCGGCGGGTTCCATCTGCCTGCAAGACCACGGGGACGACGTCTGGTTCCGTAATATCCGTATCCGTTCCATCGATTCCAAGTAACACTCCCATGATGACGCCCGTTCGTTCCCTGATCCTGGCCTGGACGTCCGCCGCGGCCTTGGTGCTGACGGCGGCCGAGCCCAACCAGCTGACTTCAGCCGAGTCGTCTGAGGGATGGATCCTCCTGTTCAACGGGAAGGATTTCGCGGGCTGGCGGGGCTTTGGGAAGGGCGCCATGCCCACCGGAGGCTGGGACGTGGTCGACGGCTGGATGCATCACCAGCCCAAGGGCGGCGGCGGGGACATCGTCACCACCCGGGTGTTCAACAGTTTTGAACTCACCTGGGACTGGCAGATTGCTCCGGCGGGAAACAGCGGCGTGAAGTATTTCATCGACGAACGGCGCGGGGCTCCGATTGGACACGAGTATCAGATGATCGACGACGCGGCCCACCCGGATGCCGCACACGGCCCCAAGCGCCAGACGGCAGCCCTGTACGACGCCCTGCCTCCGAAAGACCCGCCGGTGCACAAGGCGGGCGGGCTCAATTCGTCGCGAATTGTGGTGAAGGGCGACCACGTCGAGCATTGGCTGAACGGGGCGAAGGTTTTGGAGTACACCATCGGCTCCCAGGAGCTCGCAGCAGCGAAGGCGGCCAGCAAATTCAAGGACGAAGTCCGCTGGGGAACGCGGTTCGCGACGCCCATCCTCCTCCAGGATCACGGCGACGAGATCTGGGTGCGAAACGTCAAGATCCGCGAGCTGTCGCCCTGATTCTGCGGAGTCCCGGGCTGCATTTCGATTGAAGTGAACATTCCTCGCTTGGCGGGCGTCGACGACGGGGACAACGTCCGCACATGGCATTTGACGGCACCGATTTTGTAGATGCGGACATCAGTTCCCCGCGGGCGACGGCTCCGGCGAACAAGGCGCCGACGCGGGAGGAACTGGATGCCCAGTTGACGGGAACGCAGCAGCAGCTGGCCAAGCTCAAGGAGGCCCAGGAACAGCTTGAGCGGGCCCGTGCGGCCGTGGAGGAAATGCGCCGGCGCCGTTCTGAGTTTTCCCATGGTCGCACCGAGATGTTGCAGTCGCTGACGCGGGGCATCGGGATTCTGCAGAAGTCGGAACATGAAGCCCGGCAGAATGCCGAGCAGATGTCGAAATCCCTGGTCGGGCTCAAGGAGGCCCTGGGGAACGTCGAGAAGCTGAACGAGCAGGCCTGGTCAGCGGACAACTGGGAGCAGGAACTGACGCGGGCCTTGACGATCATTGAGAACGCCCGGATGGAATTCGGCTCAGCCCGGCTGGCATGGCCCATCCTGGATGGAAAGGGGGTGGGGCCGGCCTCCACACCGGAATCAGCTCCCCAGCTGCCCCTCACGCAGCTTTCCTTTGGACAGTTGTGCCGCCTGGGGTTCGCCCTCACCTGGCCGGTGGCGGTGGTGGGACTCCTGGCGTTGGCGGTTTTCCTCCTGGTGTTGTTCAAACGGTGAGGTCGGGAGGAATTTTTTGGGGAACCCACGCTGAGCAATGTCCTGGTTCGGGCGAAAAAAGCAGGAAGATCCCCTGGTGGCCCGGGAGAAGGAGCTGGTGGCCGAAGTGGAACGCCTTCGTCGCGAAGTGGGACGGCTCTCCAAGGAAGGTCCGCCTGTACCCCCTCCGAGTCCGTCCGGTTCCCATGCGACCAAGTCCAAGGAGTATTCCGCTCCCGTCCGGGCCCGTCCGACTCCTCCGTCCGAACCGACCCCGGGGCGGTTCAACGAATTTGGGGCGGCCAAGTACGATCTCCTGGCCAGTTGGAAACGATTCTGCCGCCACTTCCGAGGGCCCACTTCAAACAACCCCCGGATGGCCAAAATGCTCGCCGCGGGGAGCATTCAGGGACTGCGAACGCTTCGCTACGAACGTCGTGTGGCCCGTAACCGGTTCATTGCACTGTTCGTCATCCTGTTGCTGATTCTCTGGGGAATCGGTTACACGTACTTCAAGAACCGTTAACGGTATCGAAGTGCCAACTCTTTTCGAAAATCCCGATTTGACTCAGGCCGCCGGGGTGGGGCACGGTGGGGTTGCTGATTGAGGCTTTAGCCTCGGTTCCTCCTGAACCCGGCGGCGGGAAATGTCCTGTTGCCGGGTTTTTCGCGTCCCGTCAGCCCTCGGCAGGAGGTTCCTCGAGCGGTTTCAGCTTTTCCCGCTTGGCGGCCCGCAGGTGTTGGAGCCTTCCCAGGATCTCGATGCGCTCCGAATCTGCCAACCCCGGATCCGCCAGGCTTCGGGTGGCTTCCGCCATTTGCTGGTCCAATTGCCCGTTTCGAAGCCGGATCAGGGTGTCCGCCAGGGCCGCTTCGGGATTCGGCAGGGATCGGCGCTCACTGGCCGCTTCCGTCACCAGGGATCGCGCCTGGTCATCCTCTTGAAGCTGGGAAAGGAGCGCTGCGACGTCGCCCCCGGATTGAAAATGAAGCCCCACAATGCGTCGCACCGTGGGATGCGTTACCCACCCGGGATCCAGATGCATCGCTGCAAAGTGCGCCAGGCTCGGATTCATCAGCAGGTATTTCAGCAGCCACAATTCGAGCTCGGGTGGACGGGCAGCCGGTTCCTGGGCGGCCAGGATATCCTCGTGTGAACCTTCGGTTTCCGCAGCCGGACTCTGGGAACGTGCCTTTCGGAATTCGGTCCGGACGGCGTTGACGTCGACCCCAAGCCGTTGCGACGCCTTCTGCGCGTAGGTGTCGATCAGCACCGCATTCCCGGTCTTCTGGACGGCCTCGCCCAAGGCACGCACGATGCCGATTCGACCGCGGTCGGTCCGGACGTCATGGGTGGCGAGCAGATGGCGAAGATAGAAATCGAAGTACCCCTCGGCGTTGCCGAGGATTCCCCGAAACGACTCGGCGCCATGCTGCTTGATGTAGCTGTCCGGATCGTCCGGCGGCGGGATCGAGGCCACCCGTACCGCCAGGCCTGACCCAAGCAATCCATCAAACGAACGGATGCTGGCGTCCCGTCCGGCCTTGTCGCCGTCAAAACAGAGGACGACTTCATCCACATAGCGTTTCAGAATCCGGGCGTGTTCCGGAGTGAGGGCGGTTCCTTGGGGAGCGACCACGTTTCGCACCCCCGCGCCGTGGCACGCAATGGTGTCCAACTGGCCCTCGCAAACCACGGCGTGACCGGCGTCCAGGATTGCCCGCTTGGCCTTGTCCAGCGCGTAGAGGACGCGTCCCTTGGTGAAAAGAGGCGTTTCCGGGGAGTTGACGTACTTCGCGGTCTTTTCATCGCCCTGGAGCACGCGTCCACTGAAGGCAATGACTCGTCCTTGCTCGTCGCAGATGGGAAACATCAGGCGGCCCCGGAAACGGTCATACAGGCGGCCCGTCTCGGCCTTGCGGAGGATCAGCCCGGCCTGCTCGCAGAGTGCCGGATCGAAGCCCCGGCTCTTGGCCCAGTTCACGGTGTCGTCCCACGAATCCGGGGCCGCACCGATCCGAAACTGCTTCACGGCATCGTCAGAAACGCCGCGGCGCTGCAGGTACTCCCGGGCCACGGTGCCGGCAGCCTCCGTGGCGAGGCATTGCTGCCATCGGAGACACACGGCTTCGTGGAGTTTGAGCAACGCATCCTTCTGGGATCGTCCTTCCGCCGACGCTCCGGCGTTTCCCTCGTATTCCAGGGGAATGCGCGCCCGTTCCGCCAGACGTTCCACCGCTTCGGGGAAGCTGATGCTTTCGTACATCTGTACGAACTTGAAAACGTTCCCCCCCGCGTGACAGCCAAAGCAATGGAAGATCTGGCGGCTGGGATTGACGTTAAAGCTGGGCGATTTTTCCTTATGGAACGGGCAAAGGCAGACGAAATTGGCTCCCGCCCGTTTCAGGGGAATCGATGCCCCCACGACATCCACGATGTCATTCGCGGCGCGGACGCGTTCCAGAAAGTTGTCGGAAAAGAAGGCCATCTCCGCGCGGTCAGTGTGCGGGCGTGGCCGGAGTTTGCGAGCCCGGCGCGCGCAGGCGGGCCGCAAAGGCGCCGTCGACGCGGTCCCGGAGAGGATGAAGCGCGCGCTGCTGTTCGAGTGAGAACCCCGGATGGGCCTCGAGGAATTGCCGAACGACCTCCTCGTTTTCCTCCGGTTCCAGACTGCAGGTCGAGTACACCAGGACGCCCCCTGGCTTGAGCCGCGCGGCCGCGGTGTCGAGCAGCTCCCGTTGCGTTCGGACCAGACGGGCGAGCTCCTCCGCCTGGAGCCGCCACCGGAGTTCCACCCGCCGGCGAAGGACTCCGGTATTGGAACAGGGGGCATCCACAAGAATGCGGTCGAACTCGGCTTTGGGCGGGGGAAGAGTTTCCCGGATCTCAACCTGGGTGGTGCCCAGTCGCTGGCAGTTCTCCCGCAACAGCCGAAGCCGGCTTTCCGAACTGTCATAGGCCACAATGCGACCGGTGTTGTTCATCCGCTGGGCCAGATAGGTGGTCTTTCCCCCCGGGGCGGCGCATAGGTCCAGGAGGGTTTCCCCCGGTTGGGGGTCGAGCAGGTGGACCGCGAGCAACGTGCTGGGATCCTGCAGATAGAACCCGCCGTCCTGAAAGCTCGGCAGGGACGCCAGTGGCGGATGGGAACCGAGTTCAAACAGGGTCTCCGGCGGAACCCAGTCAAAGGAACACGGGGTGAATCCCACCTCTTCCAGGCTCCAGGCGGCGACCAGTTCGGGAGGCGACATTCTCAACGTATTGGCCCGGGCGAACGTCGACGGCGGGGAATTGTTCCATTGGCAGAATTCGAGAAGACCCGATTCGCCCAGACTCCCGGCCCATCGCTGGATCAGCCAGGATGGAACGACCAGCCCCGGGGCGAGTCGATCCGACGGAGGTTGGCCAGTTGCGCCCGGGTGTCCTCCCGCTCGCGGGTGTAGCTCCGGAGCAGCGCGTTGACGAAGCCGGCCTGGGAACCGAAGCCCAACTGTCGCGCCAGGTTCACCGTGTCATTCACGGCGGCGTGGTCGGGAATGCGATCGAGCCAGAAGAGTTGGTAAAGACCCAGGCGGAGCAGGACCTGCAGTCCCATCTTTTGGGTCCGTCCCGCGCATCGGCGGGAGATGAGCCAGTCGAGGGTGGATTTCCAGCGCAAAGCTCCCAGACCAGCTCCTGGGCCAGTCGCCGGTCGACCGGCTGAAGCGCGGAAAATGTTGGATCGCGCTCCAGCCGGTTCTCCGCGAAGTCGCCCGGACGTTCCTGATCCAACAGGAACCGGGCGGCAAATTGTCTTGGTGCGGAAACCATTCGGCGGGCATACTGACCCCTCTCCGCTGAGGAGCCAGATTTTAGGCTATGAAAGAGGAAATGGACCAATTGGTCGCCGCCGGAAAAATTCAGCCCAAGCATGTTGCCTCCCTGACCGCGTTGTTGGAGGCGGGGTTCGGACAGCATCGGAGCTGGGGATTTGGCAAGGTCCGGGCGCTGGACGGCATTGCCGGGCGCTTGGTGATTGATTTCCCCGGGAAGACCGGACACACGCTGGATCTCGCCTTCGCGGCCGAGTCCCTCAGGCCCATTCCCAAGGACCACATTCTTGCCCGTAAGCACGCCGACCTGAAAGGACTGCAGCAGATGGCGGCCCTGCATCACCTCGAAGTGGTGAAGCTGGTGCTCGACAGTTTTGGCGGACGGGCCACGGCGGATCAGATCCAGGCCGTGCTGGTGCCGGATGTCATCCAGAGCGATTGGAAGAAATGGTGGGAGGCGGCCCGCTCCGAACTGAAGAAGGACGGCCATTTCCTCGTGCCCCTCAAGAAGAGTGAACCGGTGGTCTACCAGGCGGTCGAGCAGGGGCTGGCCCAACGCCTGGGGGCCGAATTCCGCAATGCCCGCGGTTTGAAAGCCCGCGTGGCCGTGGCTCACGAGATTCTCAAGAACTTCCCCGACATTTCGGACGCCACACTGGTTCCCGAGGTGATCCAACAGCTCAACACGGAAATCTCCAGCCATCTGACGACCCGGCAGGGTGAGGCCCTGGAGGCGATTTTCGTCCGCGACGAACTGAGGGCGTTGGCCAATCTTCCGGCCCCGGAGGGTGAGGTGATGGCCAAGGACATCTGGACCCAGCGCCTCCGCCTGAAGGAACTGTTTGACGCCATTCCCGCGGCCAAGCATCGCCGCGCCCTGGAGTCGTTCCGGGATGCCATCCCCGACTGGGCCGCCCAGGTGGTCCTTCTGCTGAACGATGCACCGGCCAAGATGGTGGGCGAATGTGCGCGGGTGCTGCTCCAGGAGGGACGGGGTCCGCTCCTCAAGGACACCCTGGCGCGCCTGATTTCCCAGCACGGCGCCAGCAGTGAAATGCTCCTATGGTTCGGAAAGGAACGCAGTGACTTTTTCGCCGACCTCTTCAATCCGGAGGTCTTCCGGGCCATGCTGTCCGCCATCGAGCGCGACCAGTTTCTTGAGAAGAAGGCCAACCGACTCCGCGACTACGTGCTGGAGGACCAGACGCTGCTTCCGGACCTGATTGAGTCGGCGGACATTGAAATCATCCGGGACCTGACCCGCACGCTGCAGCTCAGTCCGAGTTTTGATGACATGGACAAACGCTCGTTGCTGGCGCGCATTGTGAAGATGTACCCGGCGATCCAGGAAATGATCACCGGCGAGCACGTCAAGGAGGACAAGACCTTCCTGGTGAGCTGGGCTAGCCTCGAGCGCCGGAAGCACGAGTACGAGGACCTCGTGCAGAAGCAGATTCCGGCCAACGTGAAGGACATCGCCCTGGCCCGGAGCTATGGCGACCTGCGCGAGAACGCCGAATACAAATTCGCCAAGGAGCAACAGAAGGTGCTCAACCGGCGCAAACACGAGATCGAAGCCCAGTTGGCCCGCGCCCGGGGCACAGATTTCGCGAACGCCCGGGTTGAGGTTGTGGGTCCCGGAACCTCGGTCGTTTACACCGATCTCGAATCGGGCAAGCCGGAGACGGTTCACGTCCTGGGTGCCTGGGATGGCGATGCCCACCGGAACGTGGTGAGTTATCTGACCCCGATGGCGCAGGCACTCATGAACAAGGCGCCGGGGACGGAGGCGGAACTGCCCGCCGAAGCCGGCAAGCGACGGGTTCGGATTGAGTCCATCACGGCAGCGGATATCGCAGCGCTCACCGCGGCGGCACCGAAGCCCGAGAATCCGGTCTGAACGTCGGTCGTCGCCAGTTCGACGAACGGGAATCCTCTGCGATGCTCGCGACGTGAGTCTGGATGCCAAGTATTCGGCCCTGCAGGAGCTCCTTCGAACCTGGGGCTCCTGCCTGGTGGCCTATTCTGGCGGGGTGGACTCGGTGTTCCTGGCCCGGGTGGCTCACGATGTCCTGGGCAACCGGTCCCTGGCGGCAATTGCCGATTCTCCCAGTTTGCCGCGCCGCGAACTGGCCGAAGCCGAGGAGATCGCGGCCCGATACGGCATCCCCCTGCACGTCTTGCGGACTGCGGAATTCTCCGATCCCCAGTATCTCGCGAACCCCACCAACCGTTGCTACTTCTGCAAGCACGCGTTGTTCACCGAGTTGGTTCCACTTGCCCGTGAACGCGGGTTTGCCGTGGTGGCCTACGGCGAGAATGCCAGTGACGTCGGGGACCACCGACCCGGTGCGCAGGCGGCCTCCGAATTCGCCATCCGGGCACCCCTGAAGGAAGTGGGCCTGACCAAGGCGGAGATCCGCGAACTGAGTGCGCGGTTGGGCCTGCCCACGGCCGACAAACCCCAGATGGCCTGCCTGAGTTCCCGCATTCCCACGGGGGAGGCCGTCACGCCGGCCAAACTGGCCCAGATCGAGGCGGCGGAGTACGTGTTGCGCGACCTCGGATTTTTCGATGTGCGGGTGCGGCATCATGAGCTGACGCAGGGCGCCCTGGCGCGCATTGAAGTGGGAGCCTCTGAGTTGACGCGTTTGTTGGCGGCGGAGACCCATCGCATGGTCTCCGAGCGATTGACCGCGCTGGGTTACGTGCACGTTACAGTCGATCTCGCCGGGTATCGCCGTGGCAGCACCAACGGGGTGACGAGCCCCATCGCCTTCACCCGCGTCCCCGCGCGGTAGGGCTGGCCCCGCCGCTCCGAGCGAGGTGGTAGGCGGCGGAAGATTGGGAAAGTGGGTGAGGGCGGCGGAGAGGTAAGCGGCAAGCGGCAAGGCAGGTAGGGCTGGCTCGCTGGGCCGGCTCCGTCGTTCCGAGCGAAGCAACGGACGGCGGAAGATTGCAGCGCGGCGTGGGACGACAACCAACCGCCAGCGGCACCCCGGCGTGGAGAGGGGGTCAATTTGGAAGGCACGAAGACAGGAAGGGGGCAGCAGGTGAGAGAGTAGGAACGTGAGTGAGTGGGATGAGAGCCGGGCGGACCGCGGACTTCTTTCCGCGTCGGGGCCATATGCGCCATCCGCCTGGTATGAACTTCCACGCGTGACCTGCACCCCACCCGGAAGCGCCCTGAAGGTCGCGGTCCGCAGATGTGGAGTGCAGGAGCCCGAGCTCCAAATGTCGCAGCGCCCTTCGGATGGGCCGGCAAGGCGGAATCTGTTAGCTAATTTCAGGGAAGGCAGCTTCGGATTCCGGCGTGACGTCCGATTCACGGCTCCCGAGCCATCGGCCTGGGCCCTGCTGGGGCCGGGGGCGGCGGCATTGGGATGGGTGGGAAGGCGGAGGGGCAACCGGGGAACGGTAAGCGGACAGCAGCGGGGCGAAGACGTCGGGTTCGACGGGGGAACCGCGGGGAAGGGGTGAGATTGAAACCGAGGTCTACCGGCGATGAAGCCGGAGGCGGTAGAAATGCGCCGCCCCATCGGATTCCTGCACGGGCCAGCGGAGGACCTCACGGTCGCCGGCGGTTTCCACTTGAGGTTCGGATTCCGAATCCATCGGCCCCCAGACGGTCAAATCGTCGGAATGCTCCCAGATGGCCTCCACCGAGTCGGCAGCCAGCGGGTGTTCCAGCTGAAGGATGAATCCACCCTGGGAATCCACCGTGAGCACCCTTCGGCCAACGGGAGTGTCCCTGCCATCGGTGTCGCTCGCGCCCCAGTAGAATTCTTCCAAGGCGGACCACCCGTCCTGATCGGCATCGGCATCCTCCGGCCCGGCCAGCACGGCACTGTCATTCCATCCCGGCGTGCCGTCGGGGACCACGCTCGGTCGCCAGGACGCTGGCGCCGCGGGATCCAGCGCTTCGACGGAGGAACGCCGGGTCAGGGAGCGACCTCCTCCGTCGGCCAAGGCCGGCCATGCGCCGGAATCGCCATACTCGAACCGCTCCAGCACGCGACCCGAGGGACCCAGCAGATGGACGGGTTCTCCGGCGTGGGCCAGAGAGCCCAGAAAGGTACCTGCGATGGGCCGGCTGTTCCCGTAGCGGTTCTCGAAGGCCGAGCCATCGCGGATGAAGACGACACGTTCTCCCGGGCCAAGCACCCTGCCGTCAGGAACCACGGCATCCACACCCCCGGACACCCGCGCACCCCCGAGGACCACGTGCCGGGAGTCATCACGGTTCCTGAGTTCCAGGAACTGCTCGGCGTCGCTGGATGCGGGATGGTAATGGATCTCCGCGACTTCGAGCGAGGCCTCCGGCGCAACGTCGGCGGTGGTCAGGAAACGGGCGCTGGCGGGCGGGGACCACGTTCCGGCCAGCCGTTGGCGCGCCCGGATCTCGGTTGGGCCCAAAATCACGATGCCCGACTGATAGGGACGGGCGGTGGGGGATGGAGAGCCGTCCGGCCCGGCGGGGTCGGTTCCGTCGGTGGTATAATACAATTCGGATCCGCCACTCAATGTGGCCGAACTCCCCGGCACGACGATTCCGCCCCGGGGAGAGATCAGGACCGAGGAATCGGTAGGCAACCCGTACAGGCCGACCCTGCGGAACCGGGCGATGGCCGTGGCGTGAATGCGTGGCCAGTACGCGCTGCGCATCCAGTTCATTTCGGTGAGCCAGTTGGCCCGTTTCAGCGGAATTGACTGCCGGCTGTCCCCCCAGCGGGCTGATTCCGCGACCATGCTGTGATCGATTTCCGCCTGCCTCCGCTCCCAGCGAGCCGCGTTCTGGGCCGGAGTGAGAATCCCAAAGCCGGAAGTGAGCGCGGTGACACGGGTGGCGAATCGCTCGCGGAACCGGGCGTTCAGCCGGAGTTTGGCGTACAGGAACGCCGGGGTGTCCTCCGGACCGGAGACGGATTCGAAGGGCTCGCTGGTGTAGGTGCGGGTCTCGGTGAGCGAGATGTTCGAGATTTCCTGGTCCCAGGTATAGAAGCGGAACCCGTGACTTTCCGGACCGCGTCGACGTGCCGACCACCAGTTGTGGTTGGGCCAATCAATGGCCCCCGAGTAGATGTGCAGGATCATGTAGTCGATGAGGCTGTCCACATCGAGGTACACCGGCAGGTTGGGGTCGGGAGAACCATCCGAGCGGCGTCCCTGGATCCGCCAGTAGGCGACGTCGGAGGAAAGACCGGCACGGGCGAGGGTCATTAATTGATTCCAGGCGTCCCGGGTTCCTGCCTCCAGTTCGCCTCCGTCTTTGATGATGTCGTACTCTTCCGGCTCGCCTCCCTCATTTTCCGAAAGCCAGGTGCTCTCGGTGCGCTCGGCGAGATTATACTGACCCCAATAAACCCCGTTGAGGAAGAGGTGCACGTAGCGGCTGTGCCCGCAGGGCCATCCCAGGGACTGCTGGGTGTCCTTCATCCACACATCCCGCATGTAGGTGGCCTTCGGACGGGTCCAGGGTTGGGCATCCTCCACAGCCCAACCGTCGGTCGATGAGGCCCGGAGCGTCAGTTCGTTAATTGAGGTCACGCGGGAATCATCGAAAAGCCGGTAGTTCAGCCGGGGTGGTCCGTACTCCCGGGAGAAACCCAGGCGAAAGCTGTGCTTGAGGGCATGCCAATGCTGGCGGCTCAGCCCACCGTGGATCCGGAGGCCTGCCTGGATCTGGAATCCGGGACGCCCATCGGGAAACACCAGTTCCGCCGAGGCGGGCCGTTCCCACTGGGTTCCCTGGCTGGCGCTGTTGGGGTAGAGTCCGGTGGCGCGGTCAAACAGGTTGGAGACCGAGGTGGTGAGGCAAAGGGCGGGCAGGGACAGAAGTGCGTCACGAACGGTGTATCCCGCGGTGGTCGACCGTACGACCTCGGGGTCCATTTCATAATCCGCGGGTACCGGCTGGCCGGGCGACGGACCATAAGCTCCATAGACCCCCCAGGTCGTTGGATAGCCGGGAATCTGCGCGGGCTGACGTTCGACCTGGTCGGCGAAGAGATAGGTGTGGGTCTGGAGGGGCGACGGTTCAAAATCGTCCCGGAACGCAATGGCCCGCAGCGGCAGACTGTTCGTGACGGTGAGGGTCACCGTGGCACGCCCGGTCAGTGGATCCGGCGGGACCAGGGTGCCCTGGTCCGGGGCGGGGTCGCTGCCATCCTGCGTGAATCGGATGGAGGCTCCCGGTGTGACGCCCGACAGGGTGACATGGACCGGTGCCGTCTGGAACCCGCGTTCGGCGGAAAACGTGGGTGGTGCCGTCAGCCCGGCCGCGCCCGCGTCATTGGGTGCATCCGGCGTGGGACGGACGAAGAAGCGGTTGGGAAGCCGTTCCGCCGTCCAGAGCTCCACCTGAAACAGGAAATCATCTCCGTTGGCCGCATCGTTGTGCCCTTCGATCGCCAGCACGTTGGTGCCTGAATGCAGGAGTCCGGCAGGTGGAATGACCGTGACCGTCTCCGGGTTGAGGCTTTCCAATTTGGAGCGGCTTCGGGTGACGGGAACATTGCGACGCAGCACCTCCACGCCATTGATCCAGGCGACGAATCCGTCGTCGTATCGGACACGGAACTGCACGACGCCGGGAAGGGCGTTGGACGCGTACTGAAAGAGAATGCGGAGTTGCGCCCGGGCACTGATGCCCCGCATGTCCGCGGTGAGATCGGTGGAGATCCAGGAACGAAAACTCCCGATGTGGGTGGCGGGCGTCCCGGCGGCGAGAGCCTGGATGTCGGCTGACGCCAGTGCCCCGGCCCATACGGCCACTTCGTCAAGCTTTCCGGGGTAACTGCTGGTGGCGTCCCGGGCGCTTCCCAACCAAAGGCCCTTGATGGCCTTGAGCGGAGCCGCGGCCTCGCCGGAATGCCACAGGCGTCCATTCTGCCAGATCTCCTTCCGTGGCCCGTCTTTCAGGAAGACATAGTGATTCCACCGTCCCTTCCATTTCGACGAATCGGTTTCCTCCCGGAAGATTCGGGTATCGGCACCGCAGCAGCCGGCGGTGTCGAAGTAGATCACGCTGTCCGACCACGGGAGGTGGACCATGAAATTGCGCGAGTCACCGGAAGTGGAGCCGTTGTCGAACCAGAAGACGCTGTTCACGGCCGGGAGTTGCGAACCTCCAAACACCCACAGGCTCACCGTCGCGCGGTCCAGGGTGGCCATGGCGTCGAATCCCCCCTGCGCCGCGGCGTCGATGCGGACCGACGCTCCATTGTCGCCGGTTCCAAGCTCCAGGGCGCGGTCGCCCGGTTGCCCCGAGTGGCCCACTCCACCGGGCGTGAAGCCGGCCGGTCCAATCAGGGTGCCATGGGCATTGCGTCCACTGGAGTCGACGGCCAGTCGGGGATTCTGGACATCATCGAAGGTCCAATAACCCAGCAGCGGATAGGCGTGATCGGCGGTGGATTCGTCAAAGCCGACGGAAGCGGTGCCGCTTTTCCATGTCGAGTCGTCGAAGGCATCCGCGGCCGGATTCCCGGTCCAATCGGTGCTGACGTCACTGGCGGCAGGGATTCGGATGCGCGACGGGCTGTTGGTATTGACCAAGGCGGAATCCGCCACGCGCAATCCCTCGCCGAAGGACACGTCGGAAGTTTGAGTGGGGAATGCCGGCCGGAACTCGCTGGCGGGGACATCCCCCTGGGGAGGAAACAGGGCCAGGTATTCCCCCTCGCGTCGCAGGCTGAAATTGGCGTGCAGCGGTTGGTCAGCGCGGATCCGGTTCTTGCCCGAGGCGAATACCACGCGATGGCCGCCGGATGGCAGAATGACCCCCGCCGGAAACACCCACTTCGAACGTTGGGACGGAGTGTCCGTCAAGCGCCAACCTCCGAGGTCGAGGGGTTCTCCGGAAGGATTGTAGAGTTCGATCCAGTCGGTGCGGTCCCCATCTTCGTCCCGGATCCCCGACGTGTTTTCCGCCAGAAACTCGGAGATGACGGCGGGTGCTGCCTGACCCGCCACGGCGACCAGGTATCCCATCAGAATCATCGTCAGCAGCCCGGGGAAGGATGGGAAAGAGGAAATCTGGCCATGACCGCCCGCGGAACCTAGAGACCAATCAGGCTTGGAACAATCCCGGGCCGGCCATTGGGATGATCAAGTGGTGGACGCGCAGGACAGGCTCTCAGGGGCGAGGAGCCGGCGGCGCCGTGTCCCGGGCGCCGGTCATGCGAATCGGACGGATCAGTCCGCGTTCGTCGTAGGATACCCGATCGAGACAGATCTGACGCTGACCGCGGTAGGGGCCGTCTCCGGACTGGTTCTCCCACCGGTGGTAGGCGATCCACCATTCGCCGGTGCCGGGATCCTGGAAGAAGGAGTGGTGGCCGGGGCCCTTGAACTGGGCGTCGCTGGACAGAATGGGCCCGCGATAGGCCCAGGGGCCGGTGGGCGATTCCGCGGTGCAATAGTGCACGGAGTAGGAGGAGCTCTGCCAGTTCCCGTGACTGTAGGTCAGATGATACTGATTCCCTCGATGGTGGATGAAGGCTCCCTCGGTGAAGTGCGGCGGATTCTCCACCGGAATCTCGCGGGCCAGTTCAGTGAGGTTAGGGGCGAGTTCGAACACCCGGAGCTTCGAGCCCGCACTGCCGCCGGCGTAGAGGAGCGTCTTCCCGGATGCCGGATCGGTGAAGGCCATGGGATCGATCGCCTCAAAGCCGGATCCGCCCGTCAGCAGCGGTCGGCCGGAATCGCGGAAAGGTCCCGCGGGCCCCTCTCCGACCGCCACGCCGATGCGGGAAGGCGTCGGGTGCTGGGGACCGACGGAGTAAAAGAAGTAGTACCGCCCACCGTGTTCCAGCACCCCGGGAGCCCAGGCGTGATGCCGTATCTGTCCGTCGTCCGGGATCCAGGCCACATCGGCCAGGTCCAGCACCGGACCGTGGCGCTGCCAGTCCGTCAGATCAGTGGAGGAAAAGGCGAAGAACCGTTCGCCCTTTCCGTCGTTCCAGGTGGGGTAGATCCACACTGTTTTTCCGGCGATCAACGCATGGGGGTCCGCTCCGGGGAGGATGGGGTTGGCGGGGGCGCCCAAACCTGACCGTCCATGAAGAGGTTGGGAATGGCCTGGAGCGGCGTCCCCTCCTGCAGCGATTCGAAAGGCAGCGCCAGACACCAGAATTATTCCGAACAGTCGACGGATCATGGATCGCGGGTCCCTGAAGGCCCGGTGGTCGTACTCTTGGAGCGGACCGGGCCTGAACCCGGCTCAGGCTCGGCCAGGCCCAAGGGATTGTCGACGCCGGAGCGTCCAACCGGCCAGCGCCATAAGCATTCCTGCGGCGGCCGGCGAATGGGACTCAGGCATGATGGGTCAATTGCGCTCCTGGCATTCATTTTTTCCTTGGGACCGGTGTCCATCGGAGGAAACTGGCGCCATGAAGCCTCGATTGCTGCTACCCCTTCTTTTCGCTCTTCGACTTGTGGCTGCTCCGGCAGACGAGATGGCGCGTGCAGGCAAGGCCCTCCTCGACGCGCTGACTCCCGAGCAGCGTCAGAAGGCCACGTTCGCATTCAAGTCCGACGAGCGGGAGAACTGGTGGTTCACGCCGGTGGATCGAAAGGGACTTCCCCTCAAGGAAATGACCTCCGCCCAGCGGCACCTGGCCTATGCGCTTCTCACGACCGGGCTGAGCCAGGAGGGAGTCCAAAAGGCACTCACGATCATGAGCCTGGAGCAGATTCTTCAGGACATGGAAGGGCCGGGCCGCAAGTTTCCCCGGGATCCGGAGCTGTACTTCGTCAGCATTTTTGGCACGCCCGACGCCAAGGGCACCTGGGGTTGGCGGGTCGAGGGACATCACCTTTCAGTTAATCTGACCCTGGTGGACGGGCAGTTGATTTCCGGAGCTCCCAATTTCATGGGGACCAATCCCGCCGAGGTCAAGACGGGGCAGCGCGCCGGTGTGCGGGTGTTGGCGGCCGAGGAGGATCTGGGACGGGAACTGGTGAAGTCGCTCAACACCGACCAGCGCAAGCAGGCGGTGACCGATACCAAGGCGCCGGATGACATCCTGACCGGTAATCAACGGGTGGCGCAGGCAGGAGAAACCCGAGGAATCGGCTGGAGCGATTTGAGCCAGGCCCAGCAGGCGGTCCTGCTGAAGCTCATCTCGGCCTATGCGGGGCGGTTGCGGGGCGAACTCTCCGAGGCGGATCTCGCCGAGATCCATGACGCGGGATTGGCCAATATTCGCTTCGCCTGGGCGGGTGGATTCGAGCGGGGAGACCGCCATTACTACCGCGTCCATGGGCCGACGTTTCTGATTGAGTACGACAACACCCAGAACGACGCGAACCACGTCCACGCCGTGTGGCGGGACCTGAAGAATGATTTCGGGCGCGATTACCTGGCGGAACATCTCCGCCAGGAGCACGGGAAGTGAGTCGGCCCGGGCCGTGTCTGGTCCCGCGAACCGCCCCATGGCCTCCGCCCCGATCAACGAGGGACATTTCGCCCGCAAACAGCTATTTTCGCGGAGTGGGTTGATCCGCTGGAGTCATCGCCGGCGGTTTGAGGCAGCGATTGCCAAGTCCGTGGGCTTTGGTGGTTGCCGGGTACTGGATATCGGGTGCGGCGACGCCACCTATTTCCTCATGCTGTTCGAGACGCCGGACGCGCCGGCGGAAGCCGTGGGGGCGGAAATCGACCCGCGGGTGGTGCGCAGCAACCGGGAACGATTTGCCGCCTATCCCGCCCTCTCCTTCATCGACCAGTCGGATCTCCACGAGTCTCGTTGGAAGGAATACTTCGATGCCGTGGTGTGCACGGAGGTGTTTGAACATCTCTGCGATCCGGACGGATATCTGGACTTGATCCGGTCCGTCCTGCGTCCGGGCGGACGGCTGGTGGTTAGCGTCCCGATTGAAACCGGGCTGACCATTGTTCTGAAGCAGGGGGTCCGGCGCGTGGCGGGATGGCGTCGCATCGGAGAATATCAGTACACCCTTTCCTATTCCTGGGGGGAGTTGGTTCGAAGCGTTTTTGCGGGCCGGGGTCAGCATATCCCCCGGGTCACCCACCATACGCTGGAAGGCATGCCGTTCCACTGTCACAAGGGATTTAACTGGCGGACCCTTCAGGATCGGATCGCCCAGCGATTCATCCTCGACCGTGTCTCGTTCTCACCGGTGACCTGGCTTCCGGCAGCGCTGAACAGCCAGGCCTGGTTTGAGGCGCACAAGCCCACTTCCGGCTAGACGCCTTCGTCCGGGTCGGAGGGCGCCTCGGACAGGCTAATGGCGTCGGAGGCCACGCGGGCCTTGGAAGTCTCGACCTTCAGGTAATGCAGCACCACCGGGGCAAAGATCATTCCCGGAATGCCCATCAACCGCTCGCCCACGATCAGACCGATCAACGTCAGCCACATCGGATTCTTGATGCGGTCGCCAATGATCTTGGAGTTCAGGAAGTATTCAAACTTGTGGATGGTGACCAGGAAGAGGAGGGCCCACAACGCGGTCTGCGGAGAAAGCGTGAAGCCGACGCCGATGATCAGGGTGTTGCTGATGAGATTGCCAATGATGGGAAGCAGTCCGCAGAGGAACGTCAGGGTGATGATCACCGTGACATAGGGGTAGTGATTCCAGATCAGGAAGACCGAAGTCACGCTGGTGTTGATGGTGGAGATGACGATCTGGGCGCCGATGACCGTGGCGAAGCTTTCGTAAAAGGTTTGGAAGCGGCGCCCGAGCTCGTTGCTCACCAGCGCGTAGAGACTTCCCCGGACGGCGTGCGGGTCCCCTTCGATTTGGAATCGGGAATTGAGGAAGAGGCTGATGGGCAGGACGAGGCCGATGATGAACGAGGCGATCTCGAACATGGCACCCCGAAGGTAGTGTCCCACATTGGCGAACTTTTCCCGCACACCTTCCATGGCGAGTCGACGGAGACTCGGGAAATCCGTGAACGGCAATTCAAAGCCCTGCTTTTCCGTAAAGTTCACCACGGCGGGAATCGTGGTGTCCGCGAGTTTCGGCAGGGTGACGTAGGCCTGCTTCGAGAAGTAGACCAATCCCAGGAACAGGCCGGAGATCAGGACGGTGTAGAGGGAAACGGCCAGCCACTTTCGTCCGCTGACCAGACGCGCCATCCCCCGGATGGCGAGGTAACCGAACAGGGTGGTCAGAACCAACGTCGCCAAGTGGAGCGCGCCGATGAGAATCAGCATCCCGACCATGATCGCGAACGAGATCCGGACCGGTGCGCTGACTCCCCGAGGCGTGAGTGTTTGGGACTGGCTCATTCAGGAGAATACTCAGCGAACCCGCTCCAGCAACCATGCTTTCAGGTCGCGGATGGGCAGACGTTCCTGACTCCCGTCGTCCCGGTGTCGCAGCGTGACTGTGTCCAGCAGTTCCGGCTTTTCCCCGAGCGTATCGAAATCGACGGTGACGCAGTACGGGGTTCCGGCCTCGTCCTGACGTGCGTACCGGCGGCCGATGGACCCGGCATCATCGTAGAAGGCGGAGAGTTCCCGTCGCAGGGACTGGAAAAGATCGCGAGCCTTGGCCACCAGTTCCGGTCGGTTTTTCAGCAGGGGCAGGACCGCTACCTTGATGGGGGCAACCCGTGGGTGAAACTTCATGATCACCCGGGTCTCCGATTTGCCCTTGGCATCCGTCTCCGTGACCTCGGTGTAGGCGTTGGCGATGAGGGCCAGGATCAGGCGATCCACGCCGGCCGAAGGCTCGATGACGTGCGGGATGTACTGTCCCTTGGCCAGTCCTTCCGCGTCGTCCCGCGCCTCTTTCTCGGCGGTTTCGGTGGCGACCCCCGACTTGGTCAGGTACCGCCTGCGTGCCTCGAAATAGCGGTTGGACAGCTCGGCCTGCTTTTCTGCAGGCAGCTTGCCCCAGGCCGTCCGAAGATCCTCGTCGAACACGCCCATCGGCTTGCCCGAGAATCGCTCGTGCTGGGACAGGTCGAAATCGCTTCGGGCGGCGATGCCCTCGAGTTCGTCCCCGGCCACGTTCCCGGTCGCGTCCCGTTTGCTGAACGGGAACTTGAACAGGATGTCCGTGGTGGCGCGGGCATAGTGGGCGAGTTCTTCGGGCGTCTGGCGATGGAAGCCAAGGGTGTCCCGCGACAGGCCAATGCCCTCGTAGAACCGGACCCGTTCCTCGACCCAATAATGATGCCACTTCTGCCAGCCCCAGTTCGGCTGGGGTTCGCCCGGATGATCGGCGGAAACCTGGGTGTCGACACCGCCGCAGACGGCTTCCACGGCCTCGTCCGGCTTGATGAAGAATTCGAGCTCCATCTGCTCAAACTCGCGGGATCGGAAGGTGAAGTTGCGCGGCGTCACCTCGTTCCGGAACGCCTTTCCCACCTGCGCAATGCCGAAGGGAATCTTCTGGCGTGAGGTTTCGTGGACGTTCTTGAACTGGGCGAAGATGGCCTGGGCCGTCTCGGGTCGGAGGTAGGCGACATTCTCGTCGGACTGGATCGGGCCGACGTACGTCTGCAGCATCAGGTTGAACGGACGCGGTTCGGTGAGCAGCGCGCCATTCTCGGGATTGTAGCGGGTGGTGTTCTCCAGCTTCTCGGTGCGTTCTCCGAGCAGCGCTGGGTTCTGCAGACCCCGTTTCTGGTAAAACTGGGTGGCCAGGCGGCGGGCGCTTTCGGGCGGCTTGCCGGCAGGCAGCAACACGGAGAACCGGTCACCGCTGCGTTTGCCGGTGTCCGCGGGCTGTCCCTCCACTGCGTCCACGGCGCCCTCGTAGTGGTACGCCGTGCCGGATTGGGGCTCAATCTGGTCCGCCCGGAAGCGCTTTCCGGTCACCAGACAGTCGCACATGGGATCACTGAACGTGTCGACGTGTCCGGAGGCCCGCCAGATCTGCGGGGCCATGATGATGGTGGCTTCCAGCCCGACGACGTCATCGCGATATCGGACCATGCTGCTCCACCAGAGATCCTTGACGTTGCGCTTCAACTCCGCGCCCAGCGGACCGTAGTCCCAGAATCCGTTGATGCCGCCGTAGATTTCAGACGACTGGAATACGAAGCCCCGCCGTTTGCACAGCGAGACGATCTTTTCCATCAATACGTTTTCCTTGGGTTCAGCCATAACGCAGAAGCGGCGAGCCTCCGGATTGGGGCTTGCGGTGTCAACCCGGGGCGCGGTTCGGGACTGGGGACGGGTCCTGGTGAAAATCCGGGGATCGAACCACGAACGGCACGAAAGACACAAAAGAGGAATTGGGAATTGGGTCGGAGGCGCATCGCGCCCCAGTCCTGGGCGCCGCGGTCGGCGGATCATGAACCCCGGGTCTTTTCCCGGCCTCGTTGATCGGGCGTCAGCGGCGGGACAGGTTCAAACGCGGTGCCACGACGAAGCCGATCGCCTCCAGGCGCACCCGGAATACTCCGCCGGCCAGGGAATCCAATGCCAACGAGTCCCCGCACCTCGATGAGTTGATGATCAACGGCGTGCCGTCCGGTGCTGCGACGCTCCATTGCAGTCGGCAGACGGTATCATTGTCGGCATTGGGTGAAATCCAGTAGCGGGCACCGGCCTCGACGGTGACGAGGTGTTCATCCACGTCTCCGGGCGAGAGTTCGGATCGTCCGGCAAGGACCAGGGAGGCCTGCCCGGCCACGTCATGCTCGAACGACGCCGTGGTGAATTCCACCAGCGACACCCGGAATTCCGAACTCTGCCCATTTTCCGTGCGTGCAATCCCCAGCACGTAGTTGCCCGCCTCCGGAATCCTGACCCGGATTATGGCCAGGGAATCGGAGACGATCACCTCTCCCGCGGGACGTCGAAGGCTCACCGTGCTCCAGTGCGGGTTGATGATCGCAAGGTCGACAGGGCCGGCAAGGTGAAGCCGGTATTCCACTCCCGTATTGAGTTCTCCCAGGGAATTGCCGCCACCCTCGATCCGCATTCCGTCACCGTAGTCCAGCGCCGCCACATAGAAGTAGGTACCCCATGGCTCATGCATCACCCGGCCCTGGGCGTCCGTCGCGCCGCTGTCCACACGAATGAAGTATTGGCCCGGATCCAGCGGGGAACCGAACCGGAACACCAGTTCGGTTCCCCCGGCCTCGAAGATGCCCAGGCCTTTCGCTGGCACATCATCCGGAGTGTCAGGCGACCCATCATCGCCGCTGCTGAAGACCCGCAATGCGGCGAGAGTCGTCGTCGGGTCCATCACACGGCTGAACCGAATCCGGATTGCATAACCCGCCGAGGTCCCGAATGCCTTGGGAATCGAGGCCACCACCTTGGGACCGATGACCCGGAACTCCCATTCCCGCGTTTCCGTGCTCACGTTGCCCGTGGCGTCCCTCAGTCCAGGCCCGACTGTGGCGCGGTAGCGTCCCGTGTTGAGGGGCTTCGCGAACGCGAGTCCGATCCGTTCTGCTTCATCCCCGACGAGCACTGTTCCACCCACGACCACATCGTCGGCCGTTCCAAATTCATTGTCGGGGCCGATCCCGGTCAGTCGAAGGTTGGCCTCGGTGACACTTTCCGCCACGACCGTTTCACTCAGCCACGCGACCACGGCGCTCAATGGCGCCCCGGCCACCTCCTGGCCGCTGCCCGGCGAGGTGCGCACCACCGCAGGCGCGCTGACATCCCCCGTCAGCGTTAGAATCAACTCCGGACTCGCGCCCACATTTCCCCCAGTGTCGGTGGCCACCGCCTGGACCCGCACGGTGTCATGACCCGGACTACGGGGAGGTGGAGTGAAGGTCCATTCAAACGGGAATTGCTCGTCCACTGCGACCGGGAATCCATCGACCCGGAATTCCACGCGGGCCACACCGACGTCGTCTCCCGCCACGGCCACCAGGGTGACCGGACGGTTTTCCTCCACCGCGTTTGCCGTTCCCGGGACCCGAAGCTCCACCACCGGCGGACGCCCCGCGCGATCAGCGTCCTGAACCCGGATCACTCCCAATCCGGCGTCACCGTCGGCGACATAGGCATACCCCTCCTGCAGAACAATGGCTTCGGCGCTGCCTGCGGTGGGGATCTGAAGTTCAAACTGAGGCGTGGTTCCGTCCGGCGCCAATCGGTGCAACTGAATGTCGTGGGATCCCTCGTCAGTGCTGACCGCATCCGCCGCAGCCACCAGGAGTCCTCCGGCGGTGACCGCGACCTGACGCCAACCCGCCTGGGGCGTCACCACCTCCGTGTCCAGCACCGGGTCGGAGGGGCGGGAAAGGTTGAGGACGGCATAGCCCTGCGTCGAGACCGCGAACAACCGGTCACCGACCCGTGCCAGCCGCAGTCGCCTTCCCCCAGCCCCCTTCTGGCCGTTCAACTCCAATTCACTCCGGGACTCCAGATTTCCGTTTTCCAGGGAATATGTGGTTACCCGCATGCGTCCCTGCCTCCACGTCAGCGCGTAAAGCCAGCGGTCCTGGACGACCAAGTCCTCCACGGAACCATCCAGATCCCGACGCATCAGCTCGGTTCCGGTGACCGGATCCACTCCAACAATGAACCCCGTTGCCAAACCGGCGAAGACGGTGCCGCGTGCCACGGCGACCGAGGTGACCGGCGCCCCGAGGGGTAACTGGTGCGCGACCGCCAATGGGGGAGCGGTCCGAAGGTCGACCAACGCCAGTCCTGCCGCGCCATCGGCCACGGCCGCCCAATCCCCCGAACTGGCCACCGCACCCGCCTCCCCGGGCGTGTCTGCCTGCCCAATGCGGATTGGGCGAAGTCGCTCGAACACATTGAAGAGGGCCAGCCCGGCAGGTCCGGCGGCAACCAGGGCCCGATCTCCATCGAGGGCCACATCCCAGGCATAACCGCCCATTCCAGCGACCGCCGCCGGGCCAGGACCGTGGGCATCGGCTTCCGTGGGTGACGATCCCGCCCGCACTTCCGCGGCATCCGTTACCCCGTCTCCGTCGGTGTCCTGCTTACCCGGATCCGATCCCACGATGCGTTCGGCAAGATCGGTCAGGCCGTCACCATCGCCGTCCGGTCCAAGGTCCGGCTGGAAGACAAATTCGGGGAACGTGAACGACTGTCCCTCCGAGGGCGTGACGAATTCCGCTACTGCAATCATGAATGTCTCGGGATGGAGCAGGTATTGTCGGAACGCGGTGTCCGCCGGGAGGCGCACGGGAGTAGGGTGGACCACTCCATGGGCTCCTCCCGTTCCGCGACTGGAGGTTCCGGTCCGTTCATTGATCCGGAGATACAGATGCCGTCCCGGCGCGGATTCCGTGTCCAACGACCCCGCGGTCTCCAGACCCGCCCGACTCAATGCCGGGCTGGGCGATGTCACCACGACCGGATAGTCCACCGAACAGGACGCTTCGAAGGCGATGTGGGCGATCGCGTTGTAATGCACGCGAATCGTGTAGGGCCCCGGGCTCAACAATGCGGGCGCAAACAGGAAGCGGAAGGGCTCCCCGGGGTTCGGCTGTCCGGTTCCCAGCACCTCCCCTGTCTCCACCAGTATCGCGGTGAAGCTCTCTGCGGAATAGGCTCCGGGCGGCCCTCCTTGCCGGCGGGCTTCGTAGACAAATCCGTCGACCGTCAGGAGTGCCGAGGGGCCGGAGACGGCCAATTGGCAGCTGATGGGGCCGATATGAACCGCGGCGGTGTCGCTGCAAACATCCCCGTTGGGATTGGTAAACTGGGCGTCGATGAGCTTGGGACCTTCCGTGGCGTATCGGGTGGTGAAAGTGCGTCCGGTACCGGTGGACGGTGATCCGCCTGGAGCACTCCAGCGTACACTCCCACCGGACTCCGGCCGGGTCGTGACTTCAAAATGGAGCTCCTGATTTTTCGGAATGTCCTGCCGGATTCCATCCACGACCGTGATCTCGCATCGATCCCGCACCCGGACGGTCACCGTGCGGCTCTTGGGCTGCTCCCCCTCTTCGTGGGACGTGTAGGTCAGAGTCACCGACTGGAGGCCGGGTCGTGTGAATATCAGGGAGGAAACGGCATCCTCGGGATCCCCAATCTCGACGGTCGATGACGATGACCACCGGTAATCCCCGCTGAGATCGCTCAGGTTCCCTTTCCAGATCACTTCCTCATCCACCTCGACGAATGTGGTCAGGCCCACCTCCCGGTTACTGTCATCCAACACGCGTAGGGACGGTCCCACCGAGACCAGGCGATCCGCCGTGCACTTCTGTTCGTCGGGAGTCCCGGGTTTCGCCGTGTACTCCACGGTGAGCTTGTAGTCCCCAGTACTGGTCCACAACACCTCGACCTCCGGCCCGTTCGGTTCGCCGCCGTCCACTCCCTGGACGTATCCTCCACCCTCCATGGTCCAACGGTAACGGCCGCCGACCGGAGTTCCCGACGCCCTGAACCTTGTGAGGGTGGACTCGGGGACACGTACGGGACCGTTCAGCGAAATCTCACACGGCAAGGGCGTCACCCGGAGACTCTGTTCCGCCTGACACTGGGTCTTTCCATTGGGCATGGTGTAGCGAACGGCAATGCGGTAGGTCCCTTCCCGGGCAAATCGCACCTGAAACTCGGGACCCATCCCGCTGGATGGCTCACCGCCCGGCGCGCTCCAGGACCAGGCGCCCCCCTGGGAGGCCGTGGTGGTCGTGAACGTGGCCCACCGATTGGTATAGGTGCTGCCCGGTCCGAGAACAGCCACGCGACATTGTTTGGTCGGCTGACGGGCGCCGCCTCCGGAGCCGCTCGTTCCCGGCAACGTTCCATGCCAGCCCGGCTGCGATATTCCAAAGCCCGGGTCACTGCAAATCCGTCGACCGTCGGCCGACACCGTCATGGGACCCACGATTTCCCAGTAACCCTTGTCATGGTCGAAGCTCCACAAGGCAGACTTCGCGCCGGGAGCCAAGGCCCGGCCCGTGGTTGGGTCCGGAAGGTTGGGAAAGCAAACGGGCACCGGTTCGGTGAACTGGGCCGGCCCGTCGGTCTGCACCGTGATCACCAGCGGGAACTGAAGGTCGTCGGGCAGCGCCTCCGGCAGTCGGTTGGGAGGCACCGGCGCAATGCCCACTCGGCCACCCCGAGTGCCGGTGTCGTCGGATAGGGCGTTGGGAGGCACCATCAATGAGACCCCGTCCAGGTCGGGATTGGCCGCAACCACCGACGGCAGGAACGTCACGTAGGTTGGCCCCACCGCGCTCACCGGTCGCAGGGTGCCCGCCGGAATCAGCGGCAGATAGATCATGCCCGTGACGCCAGCCCGGTTGTCCTGTTGTCCAGCCACCGCCTCCCAGGCCTTGCCAATGAATGGATAGTAGTCCCCGCCGGGCCAATGGCTGGCCTCGGCAGTCCGGCCATCGATGTGGACGAAGAACCGGCCAGCGGGCGCGTTTTTCAGGCGGAAGTTCCCGTCCGCATCCGTCACCGCCCGGAGTGTTTCCTCGCGGCCATCCACCGTGATGGTCACTCCCTTCAGAGGACGGTCCACGGCGTTGGTTCCGGTGCCCGGCCCCGCCACCAGTTCGCTGGCGAACACACGTCCGACCACCTCGGTTCCCGGCACCGTTTGCGAATTGAAGGTGTCAAAAGCGATCCGGCCGGTTCCGCCTTCGATCCCGTCCCCATCGGCGTCCAGTAGTCGGCCTTCGACATCACGGATGTCCACGCCGTCCAGGGTCACCACCACCCGGGTACCGCCGGGCAGCGGTTCGAGGTAATACAGGGTGGCCTTGCGACGATCCGGTGACAGCTCTGAACGGGTGAGCACCCGCCGCCCGGCCGCCTCGGCGAAAAGCCGGCTGCCCTCCAGGACCGTGTCCTCCGCCAATGGACGAGTGAAACGAAGCACGGTTTCGCGGCGCACGGAAACCCCCGACTCGCCATCGGCCGGCGAACTCGCGAACTGAGTTGCGGCCAGGGGCGATGGGTCCACCACCAGCGGATCGGTGCCACCAGCCAGTTCCATGAGGTCGTCCCGTCCATCGCCATCGGTGTCCATCGGCGTGTCCCGGACGAGTTCTTCAAGGCGGAAGAAACCCGTTTCCACCGGCGCCTCCACTGCAAACGGTCCGTTCAAACCGATCATGACGGGCCGGCGGATATCCCCGGGCCCCTCTCCCCGAAGCAGCCGATAGTAATGGGAGACCTCCGCGGGGAATCCGATGCGAAGGCGTCCCGCGGTGTCCACGGTCACCTCCTCGATCCGGGGATCCGCCGCAAGCCCGCACTGGGACGACACCCATACCGCCAGGACGACGAAGGCCTTGATGGGCCCTTGAAGGAGAATTCGCTTCATTGGGGGAGCAGGCAGCCGACAAGCACCGGGATCCGAAGGCCTGACGGGAGTGGACGTCTTTCATGGATATTTCAGTGGACCAGGAAATGCCAATCCAACTTTGGTCGAATCCTCAGCGCGGGCGTCGGTTGGGCATCGGGGACGCAACGCCAGCAGCCCGGGACAGGAAGCAGGTCAGCGGACCTCCATCCCGGGCCGAAGTGAACCAACCAAAATGTGCCCGCTGGGCACGAATCCCGCCCGCTGAAGCGTTCGTCGGGAAGCGACATTGTCCCGATTGCAACGGGCGCATGGGATGGCGCCGAGCTCGTAGCACCGCCGCTTCAGTTCCTGCGTCAGATAGGCTCCAAACCCGCGTCGTCGGAAGGCCTCGGGCACCTCGTAGTAAATGTCGCCGTAGGGAACGTTGTAGTGGAACAGGATTCCACCCTTCGCTGCCTCCTGGCCATCGACGTCGATGACCCATTCGCCCCCGTCATGGCGCTGTGCCATCGCAGCGCGAATCTCGTCCTCCGGAGTGGTGCACCGGAGGTGGCCCCCAGGGCAGGGGAGGGACGTGGTGCCGCCATCCCGGAATACGATAGACTCGCTTTCGATCTCGGTTCCATAGGTGTGCAGCATGACCGTCAGCAATTCCTCGTGGGTCTGCACTTCGAAATGCCGGCCGCCCGACACCCTGAGAAACGCTTCAAAGAGATCGAAGGCCCGATCCCGGCGTTCGGGCAGGACGTAGAATTCGTACAGGGTGGGCTTGCCCGCCCACGGCCCACTGATCGCAACGGAGCCGAAGCCTACCGTTGATTCGTCGAGGAGCAGCCGAAACGAATGCGTCCACCCTTCGCGCCGGTGCAGGGAATCGTGGACAATCTGGCCCTGCACCTCGTCTCGGTGCCGAGTGCGGAGGTGCAGGATGTCCGCTGGCGAGGCCGGTACCGCGTGCGCCGTGGGTCTGGGAGGGATCACACAAGCTGTTTCCCAGATTCGTCCGAGATTGGGGAGGAAATTGCATCTGGCGGGGACCCTGTAGAGTGCGGGTGCCCGAGCTCCCGCTTTTTTAGCACCCTGCGGGTGGGAGTCATCGCGGGGACGGGTAAGGGGTAAGGAGGGAAGCGGTAAGCCAGGAGAACCTTGCCGTGGCTGCGGCTCGTTGACACGGCTTTCAGTCGTCGCACTGCCCGGACTGGCCTGCCAAGGTCAAATAGCGCCGCGGCGAGAGCTTCTTCCACCGGTTGTACCGCGCCACGGCTTTTCCCCACTCCTTCTCCTCGGCCTTGAGCTCGGAGTCCCAGGAGAGCTTTAGTCTTCGGATATGCGGCAATTCGAAGACCGTTTCCGCCGGGATGCGGGAAACGGTCTCGAGGTACTGCACCTGAAGTGGAAGGTCTTCGTCGTTGGCCCGCATGCCCCAGACGAGAATGGGGTGGGACCGGCAGATCTCCGTGACCTTCCGAAAGGCATCCAGGATGTTCCCCAGCACCCGGTCCGACTCCGCGATTCCGAGTTCCTGTTCGAGATAGGTGTGGACGGTTCGAGTGGGGAGGGCGTCCAGGAGATGCCGTTGGAGGCAAAGCAGACGGGGAAGAAGCGTGCACGCCTCGGCCGAGTTCACGATGTACGCGATTCCGTTGAAGAAGCGGTAATGAAACCAGTCGTTCAGTTGGCGGTATCGAAAGATCTCGCCGTCGCGCACCTGGTTTCTTCCCAGATCCAGCACCCGGTATTCGAGCACCGGATCCAGAAGGAAAATCTCACGGGTTATCTCATAGCCATGGAACAGCATTGGGAATGGCCATCCTGGAAAGTCTTCCTGATTTGACTGGCACAGGCAGAGGTCACGGAGCTTGGCGTACATAGCGTCGCAGTATTGGGTCCGGCCCTGCCCCAGTCCATTCTCCTCATCGTTGGAAAATGAACCCCGCCCCAAGGAACAGGATCGATGGTCGCCGCCCGATGCGGGCGCGCAGGACCATCCGTTCCGCCTTGGGGCTGGAATTCTGTCCCCCTGGTTTCACCGGGGGTCAGCTGCCTTGGATATAGCGCCTCCAGCCTTCGGATTCTGCCAATTGCTTCAAGACCGCGTTGCGGCGAACAAGGAAGGCGCGCATGTAGGAGGTGAGGAACAGTCCATTGGCGATCTTTCCAAGGATACCCAATGGCGAGGTGAATTCGAATCGGTCCCGCATCAATGTCCCGTCAGGCTGCTCATTAAACCAGTGATCGTGGACCATGCTGCTGAACGCGCCGGAAACCAGGGTGTCCTGAAAATGCCTGGGCCGATCAAACGCCGTGATGCGAACCGAGAGCCGCTGCCGGATTCCAAAGTGACGAGCTTCCCAGGTTACCACCCCGTCCAGACCGATCAGTCCCGTGGTGACACCCGCGACGGCGCGTTCCTGGGTGCCTCCCGTGGAATCCTGATGGGCATCAACGCTGCGAGCCAGGTCGAAGACTCGTTCCCTGGGCGCCCGTATCAGGGTTGAGATCTCAAGGACGGGCATCGGCCAGACAGTCTGACCCCTGACGGTGTGGGACAATTGAATTGAACGTCACAGGAGCGGTACGCAGGAATCCGTCCTGCGCACCGCCATGATCACCGTCGAAACCTGAGGTTAGTGTGAAGCGTGATTACATTGTCTATTCCGGAGTGGGCGCAGGTCATTCTCCACCGCCTGTTCGGCGATTCGAACACCCATTTCCAGGCCCACCTCGCAGGAATGCCGGAAGTGAAGTCCACCCCATACGCGGGCGAGACCCACTTCAGCCGAGGCATCAGAGAACCGATCGTACTCCCGTGTGACGCCGGGCAGTCCCACTGAACTGAGGGTGAAGGGGATGTCATCCCCCA
Organism: Limisphaerales bacterium; assembly: GCA_044221235.1. GTDB lineage: Bacteria > Verrucomicrobiota > Verrucomicrobiia > Limisphaerales > UBA9464 > UBA9464. The sequence goes on along the minus strand of JBGAPN010000001.1, from coordinate 2,537 downwards.
GCAGCAACGCCAGCGCGTGCATGGTGGCCCCGGTGATGATGGAGTGGGTGGAGATATACTCCGGGTGGTTCGGCACCGGGATCAACGACGCCCAGGCCGGATCGGCGATGGTCGCTGGATTTCCATCCGTGTCCGCCAGACGAATCGCGTGGAACGGACGCCAGAATCCATAGTGGTACTTGGTGTCGAACCCGGCGATGACCGCGTCGCATCCGGCAAAGTTGGCCAACGCGAACAGACGCGCCGTGTCCACGAGTTTGTAGTGGTCCGGCACAACGGAGCGGATGACGGCATTCTCCTCGAGCGGGCCGACGGCCGCCCAGAGCTGCGCGGCCTCAGTTTGATCCGCCGTACGCGTCGCACTGTCGAATCGGCCGATCGCCTTAACTTCCTCAAGGTCCGCCGCGTATTCCGCACTGGTCAACTCCGGGGGTGGCCCGGGCCGGAACTGCGATGGGAGTTCCATCGTGAAGGGTTGGAGCGTCGCGAACACCGGCAGCACGCCCGGTGTTCCACCATTGGGAATGGAACGCCACTGTCCGGGATCGGACCCGCCTAGGTAGGGCGGAGTGGGAGTCGAAAGTCCATCGGTGGCACGCCAGGCCAGGACCGCCAGGGCGACGTGTTCGCCCCACGCCCGTCCGCGGGAGATGGATTCGTTCTTTCCTTGATGGCCGGGAATGGTGGCGAGGGATTCAGCCAACTGGGTGTCGAGGACACCGCTTTGCAGCGGGAAGAGTCCTTTCAGGGAAGTATAGGCCGCCTGGGCAGCGGCCGCCTCCTGGCGGGCGCCCGGGGGAGGTGACTCCGTGACGAAATAGGGTTCATACTTGCGGGCGATGCCGTTCACTGCGTCATAAATCGCCGCGTGGACGGTGGCCAGGGCCCGGAGTTGGAGGGGGGGTGAGGGCGTGCTGGCACGAATGACGACGTCGGCGGTCTCATTCCAATCCGTGACCAGATCGGCCCGGAGATTTGATTGTGAGGTGAAGGCCGCGCTGACAATGCAGGCGGCGATGATGAGGTGCTTTGTATTCATTGCTGATGCTCTGTTTTTGGGGTCATGAGAAACTCAAGTCGCTGGTCTGACCCGGGGTGGGGAATCAACCAGCAATGCGGATTTCGCCCGCGAAAAGTGCCAATGTTTCATGGGTTCACCGGGGAGCCGGGGAGCCTTGATCGAGCGATTGCCATTCTTCGTCCCGTCCGGCTAGGCTCCAGATAGTCTAGCGTCGTATAATCCTGTGAACGAAGTCCCCCAATTGCTGGAGCAGGCGGCCCAGGGCCAGCGGCAGGCCGCAGAGGCATTGCTTCCAGTGGTCTACGACGAGCTGCGGAGGCTGGCCGCCGCCAAGTTGTCCAACGAAGCCAACCATACCCTGCAGCCCACCGCCCTGGTCCACGAAGCGTGGCTCCGTCTCGTCCGGCCTGGTGCCGAACCGTGGGAGAATCGCGGGCACTTCTTTGCCGCCGCCGCGGAGGCCATGCGGCGGATTCTCATCGACCGCGCCCGCCAGCGTCAGGCGCTCAAGCGGGGGGCGACCCGGGAACATCTCGACCTGGATCAGATCGACCTCGCCGTCACTACCGACGAAGAGACCCTGCTGCAGATCGACGACGCGCTGGCTCGATTGGCGGTCTGCGATGCCCGTGCTGCGGAAGTCGTGAAACTCCGGTTCTTCGTCGGTCTGGAGTATCCTGAGGCCGCCGCCACGCTGGGAATCTCGGAGCGCTCGGCGAAGCGGGCCTGGACCTTTGCCCGGGCGTGGCTGTTCGAGGACCTTTCCCGCTCCCGGGGTTGATACGTGTGGAGCGTGCGGGCCTGGCATCTTTTCCTGCGAAATGACGCATGAGTCCTTGATGAACCCCTTTCCTCGACGGAACAGGCATGGACGAGCCTGAACAGCCACTCCTCCAGATCTTCCACGCCGCACTGGCCATCGAAGATTCTCAATGCAGGGCGTTGTTCCTGGACAGGGCTTGCGCCGGAGATCCCGCATTTCGCGAACGGGTCGAGGCTCTTGTGAAGGCCCAGGAATGTATGGGCACTTTCCTCCCGGACCGTCCGGCGTCCCGGCCTGGAGAATGGGCGTCCAACGCAGATTTGGATCATCCGCGGTTGTGTCGCACCGGCGGCCCAGACGGCGTCGACGAAGCGGTCGGGACGCAGGTCGGGAGGTATCGGCTGCTTGAACGGATCGGAGAAGGCGGCTGCGGTGTGGTTTACCGGGCGGAGCAATTGGAACCGGTGCGCCGCCACGTCGCATTGAAGCTCATCAAGCCGGGCATGGACACCCGCGCCGTCGTGGCCCGGTTTGAGGCTGAGCGACAGGCGCTGGCCCTGATGGACCACCCCAACATCGCCCGGGTGTTGGATGCCGGATCCACTGAGGCGGGGCGGCCCTACTTCGTCATGGAACTGGTCGACGGGGCCCGCATTACGGATTTCGCGAACCAACGACAACTACCACTTCGCCGCCGGCTTGAACTGTTCATCGATATCTGCCGCGCGGTCCAGCATGCGCACCAAAAAGGGA